>NZ_NFIC01000003.1:0-497079 GCF_002161565.1 Bacteroides sp. An51A | reverse complement strand
CCCCCCCCCCCCCCCCCCCCCCCCCCCCCCCCCCCCCCCCCCCCCCCCCCCCCCCCCCCCCCCCCCCCCCCCCCCCCAAAAATTATTGAATGGAATGAGCAAAATTGCGACTTGGACGAAAACAATTATATACGTGAAGCATACAATAATAAATTATGGGCATTTGTAAGTGATTATTTTCGATTAAAGGCTTTATATGATTATGGAGGTATTTATTTTGATACAGATGTGGAAGTGAAGAAAACTTTTCCAGAAAGTTTCTTTGAAGCTGATTTGGTGTTAGGGTATATGTATGAATGTGCTATTTCGACGGCTGTCATTATGGCTAAACCCAAACATCCTTATATCAAAGGATTATTGGATTTATACCGAACAATGCCTTTCCACAAAAATACACCTAATAATACAGTCTTTAATGACTATACTTTTGCAAACTATCCGAATTTTCGTCTGAACGGTAAAGCCAGAGAGTTTGCTCCTAGATGTTTCATTTATCCGCGTTTCTATTTTGAAGTCCCTACTTTAGGCAAAGAGGGTGGATATAGTGTACATCATTTTATGGGGTCTTGGCATGGGAAAAAGACAAAAACGAAAGAGTTGCTGAGAAAAACTTTTAAATAGTGTCGGTTTCATTGTTTCTTATTGGATTGGGTTTATCAGAATTATTTCCGCAATAAATTGCTTAAACGTTCGGGTTATTATAAAAGATATGTACAAGATTTAGATAAAGCAGACTAATGATTACCATTACAGATAAATCACAATGTTGCGGTTGTTGGGCTTGTGAAAATGTATGTCCCAAGAGTTGCATTCGCATGGAAGAAGATAATGAAGGTTTTCGTTACCCTAAAGTAAATACAGAAAAGTGCATTGAATGTGGACTATGCGAAAAAGTGTGCCCGATAAAGCAACCGAGACAGAACGATACAGTTCCTGAAAGTTTTGTGGTGCAGAATAAAAACGCTCAAATTTTACGTAACAGCACATCGGGTGGTTTTTATTCTGCCATTGCTAATTATGTGATAGAGAAAGGAGGGGTTGTATTCGGGGCTGCATTCGATGAAAATATGACTCTGCGTCATACATATAGTGAAACATTGGAAGGATGTACTCGGTTTCGTAGTTCGAAATATGTACAAAGCCTGATAGGGGATAGTTATACGCAGGCAAAAAAGTTTTTGGATGCAGGTAGGCTGGTGGTATTCAGTGGTACTCCTTGTCAGGTAGCTGGGTTATATGGTTATCTTAGGAATCGGAAATATGAAAATTTAATAACCGTGGACTTGGTGTGCCACGGCACACCAAGTCCACGGTTATTACGAAAATATTTGGCATACCATGCCACCTTGGCAAAAAGCAAAGTGGTGGATTATCGGTCAAGAGACAAATATTATGGATATGATTTCAGTACGGCTACCATCACGTTTGCCGATGCATCCAAACAATATCATAAAGGAAAAGAATCTGACCTGATGTTAGGATTGTACTTCAAAGATTTAATATCACGACCCAGTTGTTATCAGTGTCATTTCAAAACATTGCACCGAATAAGTGATATCACGATATTCGATTGTTGGGATGCTTCTTCAGTTTCAAAGAAATTCAGTAATAAAGGAGCGACAAATGTGTTTATTCATACAGAAAAAGGCAAAGCTGTTTTTGAACAATTAAAAAGCGATTTTATATGGGCACCTTCAAACATAGTCCCTATCATAAAACGGGACGGAGTTATGATAAAACATTGTGTTCCAATGAATCCGAAACGTGATGATTTTTTCAGAGATTTAAAAAATTGCTCTATAATCGAGATTGAAAAGAAATATTTACCTAAATCTAATCTGAAAAATCTATCAGCCCACTTCAAACCTTTCCTCTATAAAGCCGGTATTTTTTCAATCTATCTGTCTTTGAAAAGAAAATTCTTTTAGAAAATATGAACATACTTTTCTTAATGAAAGTCTTTGAAGTTGGCGGTCAAGAGGTCGTAACGTCAACTTTAGCACAAAGTTTTGTTTCTCACGGTCATTCTGTCACCATTGTTAGCTTTAAACAACCGAATCCGTTGATGCTGGAACGGTTGGACAAACGGATTGAGGTTTTTACATTAGACGAACTCTGTTATTCGAAAGAAAATATAGAAAAGTTCCGTTCCGTCTTGATAAATAAGCAAATAAATATTGTTATCAACCAATGGGGACTTCCGTATATTCCAGCCAAAGTTTTAAATGAAGCAAAAAAAGGACTGGCTATCAAAACAATTGCCGTTTATCATAATTCACCGGATAGCAACGCAAGAATAAAAGAGGTGGAGATAGCTTTGTTGCAAACAAGGAATCATCTGAAACGCTGGATGCTGCAATGCAAGAAGTTTGCATTCAAGCAAATCACCAGCCAAAGTATGCGCTATGTCTACAATCATAGCGACCTATACATGGTATTGTCTCCCAGCTTCATTGATAAATTTAAAGATTTCACAGGCATCAAGCATCCCAATCATTTGATTGTGCAAACCAATCCGGTAACGGTAGATGCATCAGATTATGTTTTTTCGTCCGAAAAGAAATGGAAAGAGATTATCTATATGGGTCGTATCGATTACAATCAGAAACGGGTTTACCGGGTGATTGATACTTGGTCGGTATTGGAAAAGCAATTTCCGGATTGGCAACTGACCGTTGTAGGTGACGGACCGGAACGTAAGAAGTTAGAGCAACAAGTAAAGGATTTAGGATTACAGCATGTTAGTTTTGAAGGCTTTCAAAGTTCGATTCCCTATTACGAAAGAACGTCTATTTTGATTCTGACATCTGAATATGAAGGTTTTCCTCTGGTGTTGGCAGAATGTATGTCGTTTGGTGTAGTACCTGTCGTTTATGGAAGCTACTCCGCCGTGTACGACATTATCAAACACAAGGAAAACGGAATGATTGTACAGCCACAGAACGGTAAGTTTGAGGTAAATGAAATGGCTAAGCGATTAGCTTTTGTCATGGAGAATGAATCCAAACGGAACGAAATGGCACAGAATGCCATACTGACCAGCAAACGTGATTACTCATTGGAAAGTATTTATCGGTCGTGGGAGAAGGTGTTTGATAAACTGATGCAATGATTTTTTCCTAATAAATTAACCTTTCTCAGAAAAATCTGTCCTTTTGTAAAAATTCAACATGGTATCTATATAATTTACAGCTAAAACGTTGGCTATATGATTTTTTATTGCGACCTTTGCAAAATAAGAGAAGAAAGTATGGATAAGGATTTTATAACTATCAATCAAGTTAAAACGAAGCAGGATGTAAAAAAATTCTTGCAGCAGTTTGTCGATAAGAAGCGGGCATGCACGGATTGTGTCTGCGAGGGACGTCCTGTGTCTGAATTAGCTTCTCGTGGAATTAAAGTTGCCAAATTGAGCGAAGTGTTGAATTGAATTTCCTAATATGTTATATTCATTGAACCATATCAATTCCATGTCTCCTTACTTGGTCAGTGAATATGAAGAAGGCACAGCTTACTTTGTAACCGATAAAGGCGCGGAATATTTGGTAAACTTTATTGAAGAGACAAATATTGGCATAAAACATGCTTACCAATTAGTTTTATCGAATAAGAATAGAAGCAAAATATTAGGAACTGATCCTAAAATAGCAGAAACTATCGCTGCGATTGTTACATCGTTTTTTTATAATAAACGGCATGTGTTGTTTTATGTTTGCGATACAACCGACAAACATGAAGCAGCCAGACACCGTAAGTTTAAATCTTGGTTTCAAAAGTATGCTGATACAGAATCCTTAGAATTGCTTACTGAGAGAATTGAAGTTGAAGAAACTACATTTTTTATCTCGTTCATCTATAACAAGAAGCATGAAGAAGCCGCTGCATTACAATCTTCTTTTTATTCTTATTTTCAAGCGCTTCGGTCTAAATTGGAATAATCTTTTTTTGTCCGTCATAAAATTTGCAAGTTGAATGTGAACGAAATGGCGCAATAAGTCTTATGAACCGTACAGATTTGACCAATCGTTTGAAAGTAGTAATCAAGAAAGTCGTCCCAGATGCGGACGCCATTCTTTATGGTTCGGAAGCACGTGGGGAAGCAAAGAAAAACAGCGACATTGATGTACTGATTTTGGTGGATAAGGATTATTTATCCCCACAAGAGTTACATGATGTTGACGTGTTAATTGAAACGCATTGATTACATCAGATTTAAATGCGGATATGTCCAAGATTGATTTATAATCTTGCTATCGCAAATTCCCTAAAACACAAATTCTACATTTTACTAAATATGTTATAAAGGAGCACACTGGTGTGTTCCCTCGAATCTTTATGCCGTAAAAATCAAGATTTTATATCTATGAATACAACCAGAATTTTGAATGTTGACATTCTTTCACTTACTCAAAAAGATTTATTGTCCAGCCTGCAAAAAGGCGTATTGATAACCCCTAACGTAGACCATTTGGTGAAACTTCAAAGAGATAAGGAGTTTTATGAGGTATATCAACAAGCGGAATGGGTGGTATGCGACAGCAAGATACTCTATCTGTTGTCTAAACTGTTGAAACATCCATTACCGGAAGCCATACCGGGTTCAAGCTTTTTTACGGCTTTCTATTTACATCACAAAGATAACCCGAATTGTAAAATCTTTCTATTGGGTGCAAAAGAGGGAGTCGCACAAAAAGCAATGGAAGAGATAAACCAACGCGTGGGCAGGCAGATTGTCGTAGGTGCACATTCGCCTTCGTTCGGATTTGAGAAGAATGAAGATGAATGTAAAGAACTTATTGACATCGTGAATAAAAGCGGTGCCAATGTACTGTTGGTGGGCGTTGGAGCTCCGAAACAAGAAAAATGGATAATGAAGTATCGTGACCGAATGCCTGGTGTAGATGTATTCATGGCTCTTGGGGCAACTATCGATTTTGAGGCAGGTACACTGAAACGTGCTCCTGTATTCTGGCAAAAAATCGGCATGGAGTGGCTCTACCGATGCATGAAAGAGCCGAAACGGTTATTCAAACGTTACTTCGTAGACGATATGCAGTTCTTCTATTATTTTACCAAACAATTATTGGGCATATACAAAAACCCATTTGGCAAATAAGAATCTTTTATTTACGAAATAGTTTACAAACCAAAGCTATCGGTATCAGCAAGACAGCAAAAAGGTAAGCGCATATCAATCGGAATATAATAGCAAGTCTATTCAAGGCTTCCATCATTCTATGTGGGCAAAGATAAGCTCTTTATTTCACTAAGAGGCATAAGACTTTGTGCTGTAGAGGCCGTTTTTCTTAAAGCTTTGCTATTTCTTCCGCACTAAGTCCGGTAGCTTTTGCTATGATATCTGCAGGGACACCTAAGCGCTTAAAGTTTTGTGCATCCTCCAATTTGGCTTCTTTCTTGCCTTCTTTCTTGCCTTCTTCCCTTCCTTCCCGCATTCCTTTTTCTCTTCCTTCCTGCATTCCTTTTTCTCTTCCTTCCCGCATCGCGTCCTCTACCTTATTCTGCATGTCCTCCTCGTAAATCCGGCTCACGTAGAAACGGTCTACCGCCTTATCATAAGCCACACGGTTCGCTTCCGACAGGTTCGCTACGGCAGCCAGCCGTTCCAGATGCTTGAACACCTGTTCTTTCAGCGCATCCGGCATTCTGTTCCATTCGTTCATATTCTTCAGTGCATAGATTAGTTTGTCATACAATGTCTCGCATTCCTCCAACTGCTTGGTGAAGTAAGGGAACTGCAAGTATATCTGCCGGAAATGCGGGTTCACCGTCCGCCCGTTCTCACGGTCTGCCACTACCGTGTCCGTACGGAATTTCGGCTCTAACTTCCCTTCCTTGAAGTTCATCAGGAATATTCCGTACACGGTTGAGAGTTTGTAGCGGTCACCGTAGCGGAGTGGTGCTTCACTTACCGTGTCCGACACACTGTCTTTTCCTCCAGCCGGCAATTCCACTTCATCCGTTATGGGACGTTCTATCAACCGGCTGATGGCACGGCACACGTAATACAGCGTACGGTCCAGGAAATTGCTGTGCCACCGGTTCTGCATCTCCACGATGATGTATTCCCCACTCGAAGTCAGGCAATACAGGTCGAAGATAATCCCCCTGTCGTTTACGTTGTCCGAATTGTCTTCCTTGTCGATGAACGTCAGGTTTTCAATGTGATGCTCCCCCGCAAGCAGCTCGTTCAGCAAAGTAATGAGCAGTTCCTTGCTGGCAGGTTGCCCGAAGATGATCTTGAAGCCGATATCTGTAAACGGGTTTACGAAATGCGCCATGTATCTTTCTTTTCTCTTCATGCCTCAAAGATAGGAATATTAGCGAACATTCACAAATTTGTATACGGTGAAGTTGCTAAAGTTTTCACTTCTACTGTGCATGGCAGAGTCCCACCGTCAAGTTAGGAGTGCAACTCCGTCTAAGAACCGTACATGAGAGTTTCCCCTCATCCGGTACGGTTCAAGCATTTCTTTCGATATAGTTTTTATCCCTCTATCTCACTCAACTCCAGCCAACGCATACTCTTTTCATCGAGTTCATCGTTGAGGACGGGAAGACGTTTGGACTTCTCGGTCAACTCGTCCACACCCAGCGTTCCACTGCACAAAGCAGCCTCGATGTTTTTCTTTTCTTCTTCCAAAGCAGCAATCTCCTGTTCCAACTGTTCGAACTCTTTCCGCTCCTTAAAGGTCATACGGCGTTTGCCTTCGGGACGTTCGCGCTGTGGCTTGTTCTCTTTTTTAGGCTTTGGAGCATTCTCTTTTTCGAACACTTCTTTTGCAGCCTTCCAACTACGATAATCTGTATAGTTTCCCGGGAAATCGCGGATATCACCTTGACCATTGAACACCAGCAAGTGATCGACTACCTTATCCATAAAATACCGGTCGTGACTCACAACAATGACACACCCCTTGAAACTCTGCAAGTATTCTTCCAGCACCTGAAGCGTAACAATATCCAAATCGTTCGTCGGCTCGTCGAGCACCAGAAAATTGGGGTTCTTCATCAAGACCATGCACAAATACAGCCTGCGCCGTTCTCCCCCACTCAACTTATATACGTAACTGTGCTGCTTTTCGGGCGGGAAAAGAAAATGCTGCAAAAACTGCGAAGCCGTAAGCCGCTTGCCATTCCCAAGCTCAATGACTTCCGCTACCGATGTAATGACATCGATTACTTTCATCTGCTCGTCAAACTTCAACCCTTCCTGCGAATAATAACCGAAACGGACCGTCTCACCGATATCGAGCGTTCCACTGTCGGGCTTTTCCAGTCCCATCAGTATTTTAATGAAGGTGGACTTTCCTGTACCGTTGTTCCCGATGATACCCATCTTCTCGTAACGGGAAAAAATGTATGAAAAGTCTTCCAATATTGTAATATCCCCATAACGTTTACACAAATGGTCTGCCTCGAAAATCTTCGAACCGATATAGGAGGCTTTCACATCCAGCTTCACACTCGAATCATAAGTACGCTGCTTAGCCACTTTTTCCAGCTCATAAAAAGCCTCCTCACGATAGCGTGCCTTGTGTCCACGTGCCTGCGGCATCCGGCGCATCCACTCCAATTCTGTGCGATATAAGTTATTGGCACGCGCTATTTCGGCATTGGCAGCATCGACACGCTGCTGTCGTTTCTCTAAGTAATAGCTGTAATTTCCTTTATAAGAATACAGCTGCTGACCATCTATCTCCATAATTTCAGCACACACACGGTCAAGAAAATAGCGGTCGTGCGTAACCATCAGCAAACTGAGTTTGGAACGGTTCAAGTATCCTTCCAACCATTCTATCATATCCAGGTCAAGATGGTTGGTAGGCTCATCCAAAATAAGCAAATCAGGCTCGGTAATCAGTACATTCGCCAATGCTACCCGTTTCAGTTGCCCGCCGGAGAGGTTCTCTACCAACTGGCTGAAGTCACGGATTTTCAGTTGCGAGAGTATCTGTTTCACTTTCCGCTCATAATCCCATGCTTTTTCATGCTCCATCCGTTCTAAAAGCACATCAAGCCCAGGATTGCCCGGAGCAGCCATGCAAGCCTCATACTCCTTGATAAGTTCTACTACGGCATTTCCACGATGAAAACAAGCCTCCAGCACAGTCAGTCCGGAAGGATAGACCGGACTTTGTTCGAGGTATCCCACACGTAAATCGCGCCGGTAAGTAACTTGCCCTTCGTCGTACCCTTCTTTCCCTGCCAGTATATTCAACAAAGTAGTTTTACCGCTTCCATTCTTGGCTATCAGTCCGACACGTTGCCCTTGCGCGATACCAAAGGAAATCTGACGGAATAACACCAAGTCACCGAATGACTTGGTCAAATTCTCTACTTGTAAATAAGCAACCATATCTTTATATTGAAAGTACCTTTTCGACCTCGCCGCGCACACGTAAGTATTCATCTTTTAAGCGGCAGACTTCTCCATTCTTTACCTTATCCCATACAAGTCTGGTGGGACAGACCATTACATTGGTATCTGAAAAACGCAAGGCAGGATATTCCTGTTTCCCGTCGATAACCGTTACCCAGTCCATGCCGTCCATTTCATTTACCAGAATGGTACCAAAAACTATACCAAAACTCTCCCACACCTGACGCTGGCCAGGTTTGAAATGACCGCTATCCATCACTTTCTGAATATTGCTGATATCTGCCTCGGTACCAGTAAAGTCTTTCGCCAACTGCTTTTTGATGGCAGAAACAGCCCAGTCGTATGCTTCATTAATGGTATTGATTTCGAGCACTCTTACCGGAATAACCGCTTTCCAAGGCTTTTCATCTGCTTTCCGTACCTTAAGCGAAGCTATGATTTCCTCACCTACCCTGATGCTTTCCCCTTTTGCTACCGTAAACGAACATTCTATAGATACGGCATCCAACCCTGTTATCCAGAAATGTGATGTGTACCAAGTTCCGTTCTCTTGGAAACTTTCGGACAGATACACACATTTCCAGCGTCCGACCTGCACCAACTTTGCTCCCCGTGTATGTGACAGTTCGTCTTCCATGCAAGCTTTTGCATAATCACGTCTTTCACCCCGATAGGCAGATATGCGGAAATTGCCTGTCCACTTGTCGGGATTATAAAACAAGAAACTTTCTTCTGTATCTTCAAATTCGCGCCAATCGGACGGGTATTCCAGTAAAAACCATGCCCCCGGCGAGATATATGTTCTTTTATTCTTTTCCATGTATTCCTTTGTTATTATTTTCCTATTGGTTGAATCTGGGCACGGATAGCCTTGTCTATTTCCAGAAACATGTAATTAACCTTGCCCGAATGTATCAAGGCTTCATTCTCCTTATAAATACGAGTAGCATATTCCTTCGATTTCTCGAATACAAAACGTGACATACTTTCTTGTGACTTGCCTGCCACGGTAGAATCGAGTTTCTCTTCTGGGAAAAAATCGTCTAAGTTGACATCTCCTATCATCGAAGTTTCCAGAAAATGGATATTCTGATGCATACGGTCTGTATAGTAACCCACAAACATGTGTTTAGGGGTACGCACCAGAATGGGATTGATGTTGATAGCCTTCAGCAAGGAAGCAAAAAGCACGCTTCCATCTACACAGTTGATTTGTGCCGAAGCCATCGCATCATCGAATGTACGTACACGCTGCGAAAACACAACGTTCGACGAAAGACTGGTATTGCTGATGGAACTGTACTTGAATCCTCTTTTCTGCAATACGTACCACAGGGCATACACCTGTTTGTCGACCACATCGCTGTTCTTGCTCTGATAGCCCCAGAAACGATTGACGATACGCGTGTTCAACGCTTCGCGCAATATCACATCTATATTTGGATTGTCTTCGTTCACATAGGCTGCAAAAAACTTTCCGGTATCATGAAACTTCATCTTGCTGTCCATATACCCCAGCAGGCATTCATTAATACTGCGTACGGAAAACGTACGGACATTGCTACCCAGCTCGTGATTGTTCAGCCGGACCGAAACAGACACGGTAACCGGAAGTGGCTGCGTGTGCTCGCGCAACGTTTCATATTTCCATATAATATCCGGAAAGACCAAATATTCCTTGCGTGCTTCGGGCAGCACAAACTCGGATACCGAACGGGAAAAAAACGGAGTTTCTTCCACCTCGATGTGTAACTTGCTGTTCGGATGCATATTCTTGATACGAATACCGATGCACGACTTCGGATTGCCTATATAACCGGTATCAGAAGGAAGAACAAGTTCGGCATCCGTTGTGGCAGTGGAAAGTATCGTCACCGGAAAGATGTTTCCGCCCAACTCGTCCGTAATCTCGAAATCCGAACGGAAAGGTTCGTAACGGTAAATATACCCTAATGAGGCCAACACGATAACTCCTGCCAGCAAAAATGTGGCAAGTTTCCATTTGTTTTCCACGTGAGACAACAGATTCCGATAGTTCATAATCAGATACAAAAAAGATTCGCCTCACAGGCTGCAAAGACATAGACCTGCCTGCACCTGTGCTGCGAACCAATCAGTTTATCGCACCGCAATGCATTCGATTTCTACCAATGCACCTTTAGGCAATGCCTTCACTGCTACGGCCGAACGTGCCGGAAAATCTCCCTCAAAATACTTGGCATACACACCGTTCATCTCGGCAAACAATGCCATATCCGACAAAAACACCGTAGTCTTCACTATATTTGCCGTGGTCAGGCCTGCCTCTGCCAGAATGTTCTTAATATTTTCGAACGATTGGGTAGTTTGCTCTGCCACGCCACCAGGAGCAAACTCTCCTGTAGACGGGTCAACCGGTAACTGTCCGGACACAAAAACCATTCCGTTCGCTTCGATTGCCTGACTGTAAGGACCAATGGCAGCAGGAGCCTTTTCTGTAAAAATCACTTTCTTCATTGTTACAATTGTTTTTTTTAATTATTACTAAACAACAAGCGAAGAAATAGCCGGAGCTTATCCACCTCGCTTGAAAATTCAGTGCTAAATTAGCACTTTTCCGCCAATCAAAGGAAATATTCAAAAAAAAATTAACGAAAACCTATAGGATATTGAAAAAAATACCTACTTTTGTAGTGTCAATACGTGAGACAAACGAAAACAGTTTGCAAACTCACTTCAAACAAAGAATCAAAAACTAATCATTAAATCCGTAATTATTGATAAGTGTCCAATCTTTAACGACGCACATCCACAACAGATGGTCGCATCGTAATAATGCACGCTTACAAAATTACACAATTACAATTCATTACACCTATACTTATGTATAACATTATTCAATTAAACGACAAAGATTTGTCCGAATTGCAACAGATTGCCAAAGAGTTGGGACTGAAAAAAACCAGTACCTTACCCAAAGAAGAACTGGTGTATCGCATTTTAGACGAACAAGCTATTGTAGGAGCTACCCAAAAGGCTTCTGCTACAAAGACCAATGAGGAACGGAAAGAAGGACAACCCCGCAAACGTTCACGAATCAGTGTAAAAAAAGAAGGAGACAAAGTATATACAGCCACTAAAGACAAGGCACAAAAGCTAGAAGCAAACACTCCCCCACTCCCGGCACCGGCTCCTTTATTCAAAGTAGATAATCTGGTAGAGACAGAAACTGTTGCGACAGAACAGGAAAGCAGTCCGGCACCTGCACCGGAAGAAAAGCCCAAAGCCAAACGGGGAAGAAAACCTGGAAGTAAAAACAAAACGACTTTGGCAAAAGAACAAGCCCAAAAGAATGAAAATACACTTTTTCAAACTCCAGCCGAACAAATTCCGGCAACCGAAAACGAGCCAGAACTTCCGGAACTGGATATGGCAAATGTAGATGATTTTATTCCTATCGAAGACCTTCCATCTGATAAAGTAGAATTACCTACCGAATTGCTCGGTAAGTTTGAAGCTACCAAAATGGAACAACCGGTCATCACTGAGAAAGATAACAAACCGACAAACAACCGTTTCCAACAACGCCAACAACGCCATAACAACAATAACCGGCAAGCTAACGGACGCACCAATAACCCGACTGCCAACCAGGCGACACAGGCTACAACAGAAAACCTGCCTGCTACAATTGCTGCCGAAACAGCACCAATTAAACCTGTAGAAAAGCCTTATGAATTTGATGATATCCTGCAAGGCTCAGGCGTATTGGAAATCATGCCCGACGGATATGGTTTCCTCCGTTCTTCGGATTACAACTATCTCTCTTCACCCGATGACATTTACGTATCTCAATCACAAATAAAACTTTTCGGACTAAAGACGGGTGACGTGGTAGATGGAACCATTCGCCCACCCAAAGAAGGAGAAAAATATTTCCCCTTGGTCAAAGTCTCGAAAATCAATGGACTGCCCCCAGAACTGGTACGTGACCGTGTACCGTTCGACCACCTGACTCCTCTGTTTCCTGATGAAAAATTCAAACTTTGCACAAGTAACAACGACAACCTGTCGGTACGCATTGTAGACTTGTTTACCCCTATTGGAAAAGGACAGCGTGCACTGATTGTGGCACAACCTAAAACCGGTAAAACAATCCTGATGAAAGACATTGCCAATGCCATCGCAGCCAACCATCCGGAAGTATACATGATTATGCTGCTGATAGACGAGCGCCCGGAAGAGGTAACCGATATGTCGCGCAGCGTCAATGCCGAGGTCATCGCTTCTACATTTGACGAACCTGCAGAACGTCACGTGAAGATAGCAGGTATCGTTTTAGAAAAAGCAAAGCGTATGGTAGAATGCGGACACGACGTTGTTATCTTCCTCGATTCTATCACCCGTCTGGCACGTGCTTATAATACAGTTTCTCCGGCATCGGGAAAAGTATTATCGGGAGGTGTAGACGCCAATGCACTGCACAAGCCGAAACGTTTCTTCGGAGCTGCCCGCAACATCGAAGGAGGAGGTTCGCTTACCATCATCGCTACGGCTCTGATTGATACAGGTTCGAAAATGGACGAAGTAATTTTTGAAGAATTCAAAGGTACAGGTAATATGGAGCTTCAGCTTGACCGTAACCTGAGCAACAAACGCATCTTCCCTGCAGTCAACCTGACAGCATCAAGTACGCGTCGTGACGACTTGCTTCTTGACAAAACGACTTTGGACCGTATGTGGATTCTGCGCAAATTCCTTGCAGACATGAACCCGATCGAAGCAATGAATTCAGTAAAAGAGCACTTGGAAAAAACCAAAGACAACGATGAATTCCTAATGAGTATGAATTCATAATTTTGAGCTTATATGAATGTCCGCCATCAGCCAATCCGACGGGGTTAAAAACGCAGTAGTACTGCATTTCCGATGAAGATATATTCGTAGGCGGATGCAGTATATATTCAACCGCGAATGCAGTATATATTCAACTGCGAATGCAGTATATATTCAACTGCGGATGCAGTATATATTCATTTTTCAGGGGTATGTATTGATTGTTGGCGGACATCCATAAAAAATACAGAGACACAAATATATAGGTTATTTCCCTTATATTTGTGTCTCTGCTTGTAAAACAGTATCAGCTTACAGGAGATACATTACGTCCAATCAATCGTCTATATCAATCACCTGAAACTTGTTGTTAAACGTGATTTCCCAACGGTTGGACAATTTCACATCATACTCTTTTCCGTCACGTTCGATTTCCAGAATTTTCGCTTCAGGATAATTGGCCGAAACATACGAACGGATTTCAGCAGGAATAGCCTGTACTGGCACCGCAGACATTTTACATTTGATTTCGGTCCATTCACCCGACTTGTCAAACTCCAGTTTCTCACCGTTGGTAAAAATCACATCGTATGTCTTATAAAATAACCCTGACTCCATCTTAGCCAAAGCCACCTTATGATTTTTGAAATACGTAGTAATGAAAGTCTGAGCCTTCGTTGGTAACTGCCCTATCTGAATGGGTTTGTCATTGTCTGCCAATGCCACTGCCTGGATACCTAACACACATACCAATAATAAAATCCACTTCTTCATATCAAATTTGCTTTTAATGGTTAATACATTTATCATTTGTTTTCATTGCAAAGATGAAGAAGGAATCTGAAAAGATTTTGAAATCTCGAAACAATGCATTTCTTTTTCATAAAAATATCGGATAGCCAGATGATTGGTCTTGCAGATGCTGTCGACCAAAGCCAGCCCCAAGCCTGTAGACCCTTCTTTTTTGGTCCCTTGATAGAAACGTTCGAAAATACGGATACCGTCCAAAGGCTCGTTTCCCGTATTGCAGATACAGAAAACATTTCTGTCGATAATAATCCGGATAAGTCCGCCATCAACATTATGCACAAAAGCATTTTTCAATAAATTAGTCACCAAGACCGAAGCCAAAGAGTCATTGATTTCCACACAGAAAGAAGCCGTAACCTGCATCTCTACGTGTATATTCCGATAAGCATAAACTTCCTGATAGTCGGAGAGGTAATGTTTCAGGACTTCATCCAGACAAACGGCATGTTTATCCATGTATTGCCCGTTTTCTATCTTACACAGAAGCAATAATGAACGGTTCATGCGGGTAAGGTTTTCCAAAGTACGATGTGTCTTTGCCAGTTCCTCCAATTGACGTTCGGACAATCCATCGTCTTCCATCAGCATTTCAATGCGGTTACGACAAATGGCAAGCGGTGTCTGCATCTCATGTGAGGCGTTCCCGATAAACTGTTTTTGCTGTTCGAAAAGCTTTTCATTACGCCCGGCAAAATCTGTTACCGCTTCGTTCAGCCGGCCGAACTCGGTAATAGTTGTCCGATTGTCTAAAGGCTCGTTCGGATGCCCCAAACGATAACGGTCCAACCAACCCAGCAAACGATACAAAGGTTTCATGTTCCGGTAATAGACCCACATCGTTATCAACAGAATGACCAGCAACAATAACACGTACAAGAATATAATCCATCCTGTTATAGCACGTTGAAGATCCATCTTTTCAATCGTAGGCGTATAGACCACCAGTTCCATATACCGATCGTTCGATGCCCGGAAAATAGTAATGAGCACACGGGCAGGTTCTTCTTCTTTCTTCTCTGTAATATATACCATTTCATCACGATAAGTTATTTGCGGATAAGAAAGCGCATACTCTTTACTCACTTCGTATAAGTAATACTGGTTATTCGAGCCATTATTGGCGGCAGGCATCTCTTCACCCTGCAAGGCACGGATGATTAACTGCTCGGAATAATCTTCGAGTGAATCATCGACTTCATCGTTTACCTCTTCCATCACCGCCATATAAAACAGACCTGCCCATACAGACAATACAACAATCAATGCCAGTGACAAACGCCATAAGACAAGATGGGATAACTTCATTCTACTACAAATTTATAGCCAAAACCGTAAACAGACTTCAATTCGGGAGTAGCCCCTGCATCTTTCAAACGTTTCCTGAGATTCTTGATTTGCGCATAAATGAAATCAAAATTGTCAACCTGGTCAATATGATCCCCCCATACCGACTCGGCAAGCGTATTCTTATTGACCAACCTACCGGGACGTGACATGAAATAATATAAAATGTCATATTCCTTACGATTCAGCTCTACCTGCCTGCCTGCTATCTGTACGCGGAACAAATCGGGGAACAATTCGATATTCCCTACCTGAAGCTTATGCTCCCCTTCACGCTGGCTGCGCCGGAACAGACTTTTCAATCTAGCATGCAGTTCGGCCAAATGGAAAGGCTTGGGCAAATAATCATCAGCCCCCAGATCAAGTCCCGCCACTTTATCTTCCAGCGAATCCTTAGCCGAAAGAATAATCACATTGGTACGCTTACCCAAATCATGAAGTTCTTTCAACAAATTCAGACCATTTCCATCGGGCAACATAATATCCAACAGGATACAATCGTAATCATAATCCTCTACTTTCTGCAAGGCAGTACGATAATCAGGAGCCTGTGACACTACATACCGCTCTTTTTCCAACGAACGGGTAGTTATCTCCCGCAAATCGCGGTCATCTTCTACTATCAATATTTTCATATAAGTAAGTGTACAAAATTAAATGATATTACCAGAAACACAGATTTTCTGAGCCGACACATTATATAAACTAATTCTCAACATCTACTTACCTTATATAATTCAACGGTTATGCCAGAAACTCGGAACAAACATCAACAAGATAGCATACAGTTCCAAACGGCCCAACAACATCAGAAAAGAAAGCACCCACTTGGCACCGTCAGGAAGTCCGCTCCATGAAAATGCCGGTCCATAATTCCCCAAAGCCACACCAGCATTCCCCATACTGGAAAACACCGTTCCAAAAGCGTCTGTCAATCCTACCCCCATCATCATCAAAAGAACCCAACCTACAAAACCGCATATCAAGAATAATAACGTAAAAGTCGTTACCGCTGAAATAGTCAACGGGTCGACTGTCTGGCGATTTATTTTTACCGGAAATACAGCACGCGGATGAATAAGACGTGCCAATTCGTTCTTCGCATTACGCAAAAGGATGAGCAAGCGCATCACTTTAATGCCGCCACTGGTAGAACCGGTACAACCACCTACGATTGTAGCATACATGATAAGCATCCATGTGAATGGAGGCCAGAAATTGTAATCATCTGTGGTAAAACCGGTAGAACTATGCACCGTAACAACTTGGAAAAGCGCCTTTCGGAAAGCTTTCTCCACATCATAATGATTATTGATGATAAGCGCAACGGTGATGAATAAAGTCACCGTAAATACAGAAATCAGAAAGCCCTTCACTTCATCGTCTTTCAGCAGATGGCGGAACTTCCCTTTCAAGCACATGAAATACAATGAAAAGTTAAGCGAGGAAAGCATCATAAAGATAGCGATGACATACTCGATGAAAGGCGAATTCCAATAAGCCACACTCGACTGCTTGGTGGAAAAACCACCCGTGGCCGTCGTAGAGAATGAATGGCAAATGGCATCAAACCATCCCATGCCTCCCCAAACCAACAGCAAGGTTTCCGAAACGGTCAATATCAGGTACACCGTCCACAACCATTTCGCCATGATGCTCACTTTCGGATGAATCTTGTCGTGCGTCACTCCCGTAGCCTCGGCAGAGAAAAGCACCTGATTCCCCACACCGAATATCGGCAACACAGCTATAGTGAAGAACACGATTCCCAAACCGCCTATCCAGTGCGAGAAACAACGCCAGAACAGGATGCCATGCGAAAGCGACTCGATATTGTCAAGAATCGTGGCTCCAGTCGTCGTAAATCCGGAAACAATCTCGAAGAAAGCATCAGGAATCGAGGGTATTGCCCCACTGATATAAAAAGGAAGCATCCCGAAAGCTGAAAATAATATCCATGTGAAGGCAACGATGCAATAGCCGTCACGACGCGTCAGCCTGTTTTCGGCATTGCGTCCCAAGAAAACCAACACTCCTCCCGCTCCTACCGTTATCAGCGTAGAATAAACGAAATAAATGTAATCGGATTCGTGATAGAAAAGCGCAACGGCAGCACCCACCATCAGCATCACACCTTCGATAAACAACAGAAGCCCTAAAATGCGGCAAATCATCTTCTGGTTTATCAGACTGTTCTTCCGACCATTCCCTACATATGCATTCCTTGAAAATGAATCTTCCATCTTTACTTGTTTTTGTTAAGACCATGCAAAACTAATGAAAAGATTCAATATTGAATGCAGATTTCAGGTATAAATATGCTTTTCCAAAAAAAGAAGGCACAATCTCCACACTTGTTTTACTATTCAGGAAGCCACTTACCCAGCGAACAAAAACGTACAGATTCCTCCCTGCCACCTTGCACAACTGTCTGCATGGATACACGGTCACGAAACAAGATGCCGCATCTTCCGGTCACAATATCGCTTGCATTGCACACAGATATCGTATCCCAACATTGCTCCTAAAATGAAGTCTTCTTCCGGTGTCAACCTGTTCAACGGCCGGTTGACCAACAGACGGATGGCCTCGATACATTCGTCACAACCGAAAAACAAATTGATACGCTCGTCATCGACCGGTAACACGATGAATTTGATATGCTGGTTCTCCAGACGCTTGACCGCAAAAGACTCGTATTTCTTGTTGGTCGTATACAGCACCATACGGCGTACTCCTTTCTTGAATTCATAAATGTGATTCAAAAACACTTTGATGTCAGCAGGGTTCAATTCCATAATCAGTGAATGATTGTAGTTGATGATTGAGGAAAACGGAAATAAATAATTAAGGAGAGTAAGAAGCTGTTTTGAATTTCTACAGAAGTTTTTTTCTCATCTTGATGTATTAGTTTTTCAAAACAATTTCTAAGCTGATAAGCAATAATCCGAAGAATGACAAATGAACATGAATAACCTTGTATGGCAATTGTCAACCGCCGGTTCTTCAACTATCACCCATCAGCCGATAAACAAAGAACTATGCCAAATCAGACTTAAGCATATCAGTCCAGACCGTAATGCGTTCGTCTGTCTTGTCACTTTCGTTCACATCATCAATGGCAAGTCCTACGAATTTACCGTCAATTACCGAAATCGAAGAAGCATAGGTATAATCGCTGTCGGACACGGCACCCACAAAACGGCACCCACTGTCTTTCAAGTCTTCGTAAAGCACTCCCATGCCGTCGCAGAAAGTATCACCATACGATTCGGAATCACCGCACCCAAACAATGCGATGGTTTTCCCTTTCAAGTCCATACCTTTCAGCACCCTGATGCCATCATACCAGTCGTCCTGCAATTCACCATCACCCCATGTAGATGTACCTAAAATCAAAGCTTCGTAAGCATTCACCATATCAGCACTCATCTTGCTCACATCGTGTACATCAGCTGATGCAATACCTAACTTCTCTGCTATCCGACCGGCTATCGCTTCCGTGGTACCGGTCGTAGAACCATAAAATACTCCTGTTTTTTTCATTTCTATTTGTGTTTGTGATTTGATGATACAAAGTAAAGACAAAACACCAAAATAAGAAATACCTAAAAATAGTGATTTTCAAACCGACCGGGGACCAATGATTTTATTCCCCGACAAGCCCACAAATTGACAAGAAAAAACTATCTTTGCCGATAGAACAAACATTGCATATGAAACTAACCAATCTATCTCACATAGTAAGCATCGGACTGCTGGTACTCACCACTTCGTGCAGCAGTCACAGGTTTACCACCGCATCAGGCCTGCAGCCTAAAGCTTTCCTGCAAAAAGTAGAAGGACAAAAAACGAGCTTATACAAGATAACCAACTCGAAAGGCATAGAAGCATGCATCACCAATTACGGCGCACGCGTAGTGTCACTCATGGTACCCGATAAAAACGGAAAACTGGAAGACATAGTATGCGGCTTTTCCAATATCGAAGATTACATCAGCCAGTCGCAAAACTACGGAGCCACTGTGGGCAGATATATCGGCCGCATCCTAAACGCACAATATACATTGGAGGGGAAAACCTACCACCTCCAAGCCAACCACTCCCTGGGACATACCGCCCATGGAGGAAATCCCAACTTCGGAGCGCGGATGTGGAAAGCCACACACGTATCTCCTTCATCCGTTACGTTACATTATCTCTCACCTGACGGTGAAAACGGATTTCCTGGCAATCTGCATATTTCAGTTACCTATACCCTGACCGAAGACAACGCATTGGACATCCGTTACGAGGCAACGACCGACAAGACCACCGTACTCAACCTATGCAATCACTCCTTCTTTAATATATCGGGCAACCTGAACCAAAGTGTAGAAAACCAAACCATGTGGGTAGATGCCGACTATTTCAGCGCATACGACCGGAACAAATGTGTCACAGGAGAATTATGGCCTGTTGCTTCTACCCCACTTGATTTCAGAATCCCCCACAAACTTGCCGACCATATTAACAACGACTACGGACAACTGAATATAGTGAACGGATACGACCATGCCTGGGCTTTGAACCATCCGGGAAATGACACACATGTAGCAGCCTGGATTTACGACGAGAAGAGCGGACGGAAAATGGAAATCTATACCACCGAACCAGCCATCCATATCTATACCGGAAACGGACTGAAAGGAAAAGTAAAAGGGAAAAACAACATTTATTATCCTTTCCGTGGTGCTGTCTGTTTCGAAACGTGTCATTTCCAAGACAGTCCCAACAATCCTCAGTTCCCCTCAACGACGTTGCATCCGGACGAGACCTTTACAAGCCATACAGTTTACAAGTTCGTAAATGTCCGTTGACAAAAAACAACGATTGGAACAATATTCCCGAAAAATCAATATTGTACAATTGGCTTTTTATGACAAACTTTGCAACCCATACATAAAAGAGACACATTTTATGCGCAAAATTACCGGAAAAAAGTTTTACACAAGCCTCTTTATGAGTTGCATATCCCTTTTCTCTGCCTGTTGGCTGAGTGGATGCGAAATGATAGAATATCATCCATACGACCTGGACATTGATGGTGAAACAGGCATCAATGCCAAAAACATCGAACGCATTGAAAGTGCATTACAAGGAAAAGATTCGTTCTCTTTCGTATTCATCAGCGACACGCAACGCTGGTACGATGAAACAGAAGATGCCGTAGCTGCCATCAACCGGCTGGACAGTGTAGACTTCGTGATACATACAGGCGACCTCTCCGACTTCGGATTGAAACTAGAATTTGAATTACAACGTAACATACTGAACAAACTGAACGTACCATACGTATGCCTGCTGGGCAACCACGATTGCCTTGCTACAGGACAGGACGTGTACCGGCTCATATTCGGCGACGAGAACTTCACTTTCGAGGCAGGAAACACACATTTCGTATGTCTTAACACCAATGCTTTGGAGTTCGACTATACCGAAGCAATACCTGACCTTACCTTTATGGAAAACGACCGCAACCAACTGCCCGGAAGCTGTACCCGCACCGTTGCTGCCATGCACGCGGCACCTTATACCGAACAGTTCAACAACAATATCGCCCTCGTTTTCCAACACTACCTGAAAACCTATCCTTCGCTCCAGCTCTGTCTGGCAGGGCACACGCATAGCCTTTCTGTAGAAGAACTATTCGATGACGATGTGTTATATTATACAGCCCCTTCCATCAAAAAACGTACGCTACTCCGTTTTACTTTCACTCCTGACACTTACCAATATGAAACAATCGCTTTTTAACCTGATTGCCCTATTGCTCCTTCCATTGTTGCCCATTACCACCCTTGGAAGTCCCTCCGACTCAACCAGTTTGCCATCTCCCCGGAAATGGGACAAACGGGTTCACCAGCGTTATGAAGGCTGGGAGCGGTTACGTCCTACTCACGTAAAATACCAATACGCCGGAGGCATGGGAGTTTCAGCAGTCGGGATAGGATGGGATTATGGCAAACGCCGCCAGTGGGAAAGCGATTTTCTAGTAGGTTTCCTGCCGGGCAAATATGCCGACAAGTTCAGACTGACCTTTACCGTAAAACAAAGCTATATCCCTTGGAGCATGAGTTTCGACAAGCACTGGGCACTAGAGCCTTTCTATTGCGGACTGTATGTAACGACCATTGCCGGGGAGGAATTCTGGAAAAAAGAACCAGGACGCTATCCCAACGGCTACTACAATTTCAGTACCAAGATGCGCCCATACATTTTTATCGGACAACGGATGAACTTTAATTTGAAAAACAGCATTGTAAAACACGTTGCCATGTTTTACGAAATAAGCAGTTGCGAATTGTACATCATCAGCAAAGCAACCAACAGCAATCTGAAAATGAAAGACATATTACGAATATCGTTTGGAGTAAAGGTCCAGTTGTTTAAAGACAATGATTGACAAAAAGAGCATCGGTCTTTCCCATTACTTCAAATTTAGCTGGAATGCCTCAGATATGTAATATTTTTGTAACACCCCTTTCGGAGAATTCGTTGTACCTTTGAGCCGTTAAATTTTAGAATCAAAAACTGGATATTAACGGCGTATGAAGAAATGTGTTTCTTTTTTCTTAGGAGCGTGCTGTATGTGTCTTCCTGGCATACTGATGGCACAACGCATCAAGGGAAGCGATACCGTACTTCCTCTTACTCAGGAACTATCGGAAATGTACATGAATCAAAATCCCTCTGCTACAGTTACTGTCACCGGAGGCGGTAGCGGTGTAGGAATCTCGGCATTACTTGACGGAACAACCGACTTGGCAATGGCATCCCGAAAAATAAAGTTCAGCGAGAAAATGAAAATGAAACAGTCGAAGCACGAGCCCTGCGAATATATCGTGGCATACGATGCACTGGCTGTTATTGTCAATCCTCAAAATCCGGTTAAACAACTTACCCGCGAACAATTGGAAGGCATCTTCCGGGGCAAAATCACCAACTGGAAAGAAGTGGGAGGTGAAGATGCCCGCATCGTAGTCTACTCGCGCGAAACGTCTTCGGGTACATACGAATTCTTCAAAGAAAGTGTTTTACACAACAAAAACTATATGAGCAGCGTGCTCTCTATGCCTGCCACAGGCGCTATCATCCAATCAGTACGCCAGACCAAAGGCGCTATCGGCTATGTAGGATTGGCTTACCTGAATCCTTATGTGAAAGCTATTGCCGTATCCTACGACCAAGGCAAACACTACGTCTATCCCTCGGTAGAAAGCGCGACGCGAAAAGAATATCCCATTGTCCGTCCGTTGTATTACTATTACGACAAGCAAAACGAAAAGAATGTCATGCCATTCCTCAATTTCACCACCTCGAAAGAAGGGCAAGCCAAAACATTGGATTTGGGCTTCATTCCTCGTTAACCACGATACGTAACAGGTATATATAAATAAGGTATATAGAAATATGAAAAGATTGATTGATAACATCGCACGGTATGTGCTTACCGTGAGCGGATTCACCACCAGTGTGGTAATCCTGCTGATTATCGGCTTCTTGTTCAAAGAAGCAGTAGGCCTCTTCAACAATCCCATCGTAGAAGACGGATACGTGCTGGCACTGAACAAGGAAAACGATGTAAAACGACTCAGCGCACAACAAATCAAAAACATTTTCGATGAGGAAATCACCAACTGGAAAGAAGTGGGAGGCAAAGACATGCCCATTACCGTGTTCCGTCTGGAAGACCTCGACAAGCATTATACAGAAGCAGAATTAGGAGCGGAATATGAATATGCCGGCGACAAGATTGCTGAACAGGTTCACCAGACTCCGGGTATTGTTGCCTACGTCCCCGATGTATTGATGAAAGGACAAAAAGACATCCATTACATCGAAAACCAAGATATTCCCGTAAAAGACGTCTTATTAGGCAACGAATGGTTCCCTACCGCAACTCCTTCCCCTATTTTCGGTATTCTTCCATTGATTAGCGGTACGCTATGGGTAAGCTTTTTCGCCATCCTCATCGCCTTGCCTTTCGGGCTTGCCATTTCCATTTATCTTGCCGAAGTGGCAAACGAAAAGACCCGAAAATTCCTGAAGCCGATTATCGAATTACTGAATGGTATTCCTTCTGTCGTTTACGGTTTCTTTGGCCTGGCGGTCATCGTACCTTTCCTCCAGCAGACATTCAACCTGCCTGTAGGTGAATCGGGGTTGGCAGGCAGCCTGGTACTTGCCATCATGGCATTGCCGACCATCATCACCGTAGGCGAAGACGCCATGCGCAGTTGTCCGCGAAGCATGCGCGAAGCCAGCCTTGCCTTGGGAGCTACACAATGGCAGACTATTTATAAAGTCGTAATCCCGTTTTCTATTTCCGGTATTACCTCTGGCATTGTATTGGGCATCGGACGCGCCATCGGCGAAACCATGGCGGTATTGATGGTAACCGGTAATGCAGCAGTCATGCCCCATAGCATTCTGGAACCATTGCGCACCATCCCGGCAACCATTGCTGCCGAATTGGGTGAAGCGCCTGCCGGAGGTGCACACTACCAGTCACTTTTCCTGCTGGGTGTCATCCTGTTTTTCATCACTTTAATTATTAACTCTTGCGTAGAAATCGTATCTTCGCGCAATAAATTCAAGAAATAACGTATGGCTGTAGAAATCGATCCGTCTTACATGAAGCACAAAAAAGGCATTCAGAAAGGAATGTTCACTTGCTTCCGCATACTGAGCTACTTCATTGCAGCAGTATTGTTCTACATATTGGGATTTATCATCGTAAAAGGCATCAGCGTCATCAATTGGGACTTCCTCACCCAGGCTCCTACCGACGGTATGACCAAAGGAGGAATCCTGCCTGCCATTGTGGGTACGTTTTACCTGATGATAGGAAGTGCCGTATTCTCGTTTCCTGTAGGTGTGATGAGCGGCATTTATATGAACGAATATGCCCCTAAAGGCAAAATGGTAAACTTCATCCGCACAATGACAAACAACCTTGCCGGCATCCCGTCTATCGTATTCGGCTTGTTCGGTATGGCTTTCTTTGTCAATTACCTCGACTTTGGCGACAGCATCATTGCCGGTTCGCTTACGTTAGGCTTGCTTGCCTTGCCGATTGTCATCCGTACAACGGAAGAAGCTTTCAAAGACATCCCTAACAGTTATCGCGAAGGAAGCCTTGCTTTGGGCGCTACCAAGGCACAGACCATCTGGAAAGTATTGCTGCCTATGGCGATGCCCCGCATCATTACCGGACTGATACTTTCATTGGGACGTGTATCGGGCGAAACCGCCCCTATCCTCTTTACGTGTGCCGCCTATTTCTTGCCCAAGCTGCCCGAAAGCATCTTCGACCAATGTATGGCGTTGCCGTATCACCTGTATGTCATCGCTACCAGCGGCACCGACATTGAGGCACAAACGCCTATCGCCTATGGCACAGCATTTGTTCTGATTGTCATCGTACTGATTATGAACTTGCTTGCCAACAACATCCGAAAATATTTTGAAAACAAATTAAAATCCAAATAAACCATAATCGTCATCTGTATGAATAAGATTGAAGCTAAAAACGTAGATTTCTATTACGGCGACTTTCATGCGCTGAAGAATATCAATATCACGATTCCAAACAATGAAGTGGTTGCCTTTATCGGTCCTTCCGGATGTGGTAAATCAACCTTCCTGCGCTTGTTCAACCGCATGAACGATTTGATTCCAGGAACCCGGCTGACTGGAGAAATCTGTATTGACGGACGGAACATCTACGAACCGTCGGTCAATGTAGACATCTTACGCAAAAACGTCGGTATGGTATTCCAACGTCCCAACCCGTTCCCGAAAAGTATCTTTGAAAATGTAGCTTACGGGTTACGCGTCAATGGCATCAAAGACAAGGAATTCATTACCGAACGGGTAGAAACAGCATTGAAAGGCGCAGCCTTGTGGAACGAAGTGAAAGACAAGTTGAAGGCTTCTGCCTACGATCTCTCCGGAGGACAACAGCAGCGTCTGTGCATCGCACGTGCCATGGCAGTAGAACCTTCGGTATTGCTGATGGACGAACCGGCATCTGCCCTCGACCCCATTTCTACTGCAAAGATTGAAGAACTGATTTGCGAACTGAGCTCACAGACTACTGTAGTCATCGTAACCCACAGCATGCAACAGGCTGCCCGCGTAAGTAACAAGACTGCTTTCTTCTATATGGGCGAAATGGTAGAATACGGCGAAACCAAGAAAATCTTTACCAGCCCCGATAAAGAAGCTACCCAGAATTACATTACCGGACGCTTCGGATAAATTGTCAACTATTAATTGTCAATCATTAACTATTCACTATTAATTATACAGACATGGTAAAATTTGTAGAAAACGAACTTCTCAACATCAAGACAGAAGTAAACGATATGTGGCAGTTGGTTTACCAACAACTGAACAATGCCTATAAATCTGTATTGGAAGTCAATATGGAACTTGCCGATAAAGTAATATTACGCGAAAAACGTGTCAATGCATTCGAATTGCGTATCGACAGTGACATCGAAGATTTCATCGCATTGTACAATCCCGTAGCTGTAGACTTGCGCTTTGCACTTGCCATGCTGAAAATCAATACCAACCTGGAACGCATCGGCGACTATGCCGACAGCATCGCACGCTTTGTCATCCGCACCGATTTGAAACCGGAAAACAAGGCACTGTTTGCCGAACTCCAGCTGGAAGACATGTTCGATATGGTATTGCACATGCTCAGCACCACATACGATGCTTTGCAGAAACAGGACATCGGACTTGCAAAATCCATCTTCGACAAAGACGAAACATTGGATATCTTGAACAAAAACGCCATCGATACACTGGCGGCATACGCCAACGAACATCCCGAAGACATCAAGTTGTGTCTGGAAATCGCAGGCATCTTCCGCAAATTGGAACGTGCGGGTGACCACATCAACAACCTTGCCGAAGAAACTGTATTCTACATTGATGCGGAAGTATTGAAACACCACAAATCAATGCTTAGAGATTCGGAAGAAGAAAATCTGGAAAACGACAACAAAGCAGAAAGCTAAATCCGAAAGGAAACCTCCATAAAACAAATCCCCCGGCATGTTGCGGTTCACACCAGAACCGGCAGATGCCGGGGCTTTATGCTATAAACAAAAAATGAGAAACGACCTATCAATCAGAGAAGAAAAAAGCAAGGATTTTCCCTTCATACGTAGCCTGACCGAACAGGCATTTCTAAACGTACCGGAAAGCGACCATACAGAACACTTACTGGTGGAACGCCTGCGGCAATCAGAAGCCTATATTCCGGAACTGTCTTTGGTGGCAGAAACAAACACAGGAAAAATCGTAGGACACATCCTGCTTTCAAAAGTGGGAATCGTATCAGAAGAAGGCACGACCACCGTACTTAGCGTCGCTCCCCTGTCTGTATTGCCTGAATTTCAACGGCAAGGCATCGGAAGCATGCTCCTGCGTGAAGCCCACAGACGGGCAGCCCTGCTGGGTTACAAAGCTGTCCTGTTGCTGGGGCATAAGGATTACTATCCACGATTTGGTTACCGGAAAGCTTCATCCTATGGCATAAGATTTCCTTTCAATGCCCCCGATGAATGTTGCATGGCTATCGAACTGGAACCGGACGGACTAAAAGATGTACACGGATGGGTATGTTATCCCAACGCTTTCTTCGAATAGTCTCATTGGTTCCTGCACATCTCTGGTCACAACAATATCACGGTCACGCTACGCGGACCGTGAGCTCCCATAACCAAAGCCTGCTCAATATCGGCAGTCTTCGAAGGTCCCGACATAAAGACCCCATAACCATATTCGCCCGTATCAATCCGCTTGTAAGCCTCGTGCATGTTGTTGACAAGATTCTTACGGTCCAGCAAAATCACCAGTGCCTCCGAAATAAAGTAAATGGCACGTTGTTCCACATCCTGCTGCAACCAGACAGCACCGTTTTCGCATACACCTATCCTGCCATCAACGATGGCAAGGTCTGTACCGTCCAGTTCTCCCGGATTTTCCACCTCATCCGGATGGAAAGTCGCACAGGTGATAAGTTGGATTTTTTCACCTGTAGGCACTTCTTTCAGAATGGACGCAATGCGTTTGGCATCCGGATACAATTGCCGGATAACTTCGTTCAAATCGTCTTCCTTTCCCAATACAACGGCTTTACCGCCCATCTGTACCATAATTTTACAAAATTGGCCAACCGGATCCGCATAAGTCAAAGCTTCCTCTTCCAGCGATGTCAAGTCCGGCCGCTCATAACGTGTCCGCGTATTGCGGCGTATGTTCTGTAATATATCTTCTCTACTGCTCATTGTTTATTTTTTTATTTAAGAAACCAGGTACCAGGTACTAGTTGACTAGGTTCTAAATAGCATTACTTTGTCAACGCCCACAAAAAGTATCTAAAACCTAGTCACCTAGTACCTGGTCAACCAGTCCCCTTATACTAAACTTTTCCTTTCTTCCACATCTCGTTGAAACTCTCTTTGACAAACTTCGGCATCTCATGCTCCTTGCCCCAGTCATTCATGCCGTTGTACAATGTCCAGCGGGGAAGCGAATTGGCGATGGAAGCATTCTTCAAGGCAAAGTTGAACAAGGCAGGACGCTCCATCAGGAACTTCATGCCGCCCGACATCAGCTTCTTTTCCTTGCTTGCCACACCCAAGCCGTCCATGCGCTGGCGCCAACGGTAAATTTGGTCGGCAAGGTCAACCTTTGCCGGACACACATTCTGGCACGAATAACACAGTGAACATGCCGAAACATTGTCATAATAGTGCAAAGGAGCCTTCAGCATACCCAGATTGATGCCGATGGGGCCCGGTATGAAATAGGTGTACGAATAACCTCCCGAACGCCTGTACACCGGACAAGTGTTCATACACGCACCACAACGCAGGCAGTTCAGCGTCTTCACATGCTCCTGGTCGGCAAGAATCTGGCTTCGCCCATTATCTACAATGATGATATGCAACTCGCCTCCCTTCCGTGGCTTACGGTAATGTGACGTATATGAAGTAATGGGCTGCCCTGTGCCCGAACGTGCCAACAGACGGGTAAATACGCCCAAAGCTTCACGGTCGGGAACAATCTTTTCCAGCCCGAAAGCCGTAATCTGAAGTTTGGGCTGCGAAGTGCCCATATCGGCGTTCCCTTCATTGGTACACACTACACATTCACCGGTCGATGCCACCGCAAAATTGGCACCCGTCATGGCTGCTTCCGCATGAATGAACTTCTGGCGCAAGTTCTTGCGCGCTGCATGAGTCAGGTATGTCTGGTCGTTATTGCCTGGCTCGGTACCCATTTCACGCACGAACAATTCACCGATTTCTTCTTTCTTGATATGAATGGCAGGCATCACGATATGGCTCGGACGCTTGTGCATCAGTTGAAGGATGCGTTCGCCCAAGTCACTTTCCACCACCTCGATTCCTTTTTCTTCCAGATACTCGTTCAGCCCACACTCCTCGGCAAGCATCGATTTGCTCTTGATGAAATGCTTCACCTGATGCCCGCTCAGGATATTATAAATAATTTTACAATACTCATCGGCATCTTTTGCCCAATACACGTATGCCCCATTGGCAAGTGCATTTTTCTCAAATTCCTGCAACAACTGGTCCAAATGACTGTTGCTGTACATCTTCAGGGCACATGCCGCATCACGCAACTGCTCCCACTCAGGAACCTCCTTACTCATTTTATCCCGTTTGGCACGCACCATCCATAACGTCTCGTCGTGCCAGGCAGCCATCTCACGGTTCTTCAGAAACGCTCCGGCAGCTTTCGAATGTTTCGTACTCATAATCCTGCAGCTAAAATTTGAACAATATGAATGGTCTTGATAGGCAGATGGTCGCGCTCGATAATGCCTGTCTGATGCATCAGACACGAACTGTCTGCTCCTACGATATACTCGGCACCCGTATCAATGTGCCGTTGCACCTTATCGCGCCCCATACGCCCCGACACATCGTGTTCTTCTACGGCAAACATGCCTCCGAAGCCACAACATTCGTCCGGACGCTCAGGCTCTACAATCTCGATACCCTTTACCAACGACAACAAATCGCGCAATTTATTATAATAAGGTACGTTCAGTTCACTGGGCGACGAGAGGTGCATCAGCCTCACCCCGTGACAACTGTTCTGAATGCTGACCTTATGCGGGAACGATGCCGGAAGCGAATCCGGCTTTATCACATCGTGGATAAACTCGCAAATATCGTAAATCTTGCCTTCACTGGCACAACGGTGCGGTTCCTCTTTCAGCAAATTGCCATAATGGTCGCGTACGAACACCACACAACTGGCAGAAGGCCCGACGATATAATCGTACCCCTCAAACAATCTATCGAAACGCTTTGCCAGCTCTTTCGATTCCATTTCAAACCCTGCATTTGCCATCGGCTGTCCGCAACAGGTCTGGTCCAATGGATAATCCACATCCACCCCCAGGCTTTTCAGTAGCTTGTAGGAGGCAACCCCCACTTCGGGATAGACGGCATTGATGTAACAGGGAACAAACAATCCTACTTTCATTTTTCTTGCCATTAAATTATTTCACAAGCAAAGTTACGCTATATTCTTGAATAAACGAAACGACTTTACGGATATTTTCAGGAAGGATGAAATAACCTCCGCATCGGCTTTTGCAGATTTATGGCAAAACCACTAAAAAAAGGATGCGTCAAAAAAAATACATAAATGACGCATCCTTGTGTTTCTCCTTATTACATATACGACACTACCGGTTTACCCGTCCTCCACCAATGGTCTTCCATACCAGCGAACTGAACGCAGCTCCTACGAAAGGTGCTACAATGAAGAGCCAAAGCTGTTCCAGTGCCTGACCGCCTTCCACCAAGGCAGGACCGATACTACGTGCAGGATTGACCGATGTCCCCGTAATAGGAATACATACAATGTGAATCAAAACCAAAGTCAAGCCAATGGCAAGTCCGGCAAAATTACCCGCTCCCTTCTTTTCATCAGTCGCACCCAATACCACCAATACAAAAATAAAGGTAAACACTGCCTCGGCAATAAAAGCCTGGGCCATTTCTCCAGAGTCGTACGAATTCGCACCAGACAGGGTAGGTCCGCCATGCCCTCCGGTAGAAACAAGAAGTACCAGGAGCAACGAACCGATAATGCCCCCTATCACCTGAAAAATCATATACATTGCTGCATCACGGGTACTCATACGACCCGACATCCATACACCCAACGTAATGGCCGGATTGATATGACATCCTGAAACATTACCGATGGTATACGCCATAGCTACCACCGACAAACCAAAAGCCAAAGCAACTCCCAACGTTCCTACGCCTGCACCAAGAGCATCTGCCGCATTCCCTGCAAAGATAGCGCTGCCACATCCCATCAGGACAAGAATCATCGTCCCGAGCATTTCTGCCAAATATTTTCTCATAAGCCATAAGAATTAAAAGTTAAACATATAGGTTATTTGCCACCAAATTACAAAAAATATTGGAATTTATCGCTAAATTCAGTATATTTGTATCAAAGTTTAGGCAGAAATATCAAAAAACGCTGACCCAAACAGAACCATTCATCTTAAAAACCATACGACTATGAACATGCAAAGTATCGGCGAAAGCGCAGGAGTCATCTGGAAAATACTCTATGGTGACAACAGAAAATGGGAATACCAGGAATTAAAAAAGGCTACAGGCTTACGGGACCGTGAACTAAATGCCGCAATCGGCTGGTTGGCACGCGAAGGAAAAATCCAATTTGAAGAGGGTGACAGCGAGCACCCGACCGCTCTTTATATTGAACTGAGTCTTTACATCGGATAAAAAGAGCAATAATGAATGTCCGCAAACAACCAATACATACCCTTTGACAATGAAGATAACGGCATAAGTGGTTTCCATATTACTGCATCTGACTACGGAATGCACTTACTTGACAAAGTCAGTACTACTGCATTGGCAGATGAAGTATATATCCGTAGGCAGATGAAGTATATATTCAACCGCGTATGCAGTATATATTCATTTTTTAGGAGTATGCATTGACAGTTTGCAGACATTCATTTTCAGAAGCTGTTTTGAATTTATCGTGCGATGATTTGGGATGAGTTTTTGAGGCATTTTCGCTTCTGTGATGAGGAAGATAGCGGGCTATCTGACGAAGAACAGGAGCGAAAAGGACCAAAAAATCGCCCAAAGCACACACGAAAACGAATACATCAAGCCAAGAAAAACTTTTTGGAGAAATTCAAAACAGCTTCTCACCAAAATCATAAAAAAGCGTTGAAAAAATCCCTGATGACTTCTTCAACGCCTTTTTCTGTACTGCAAGATTTTACTTATTTCAACACAAAAGTCAATTCACCTGCTTCATCTTCTTTTTCTTCAATCTTGTCTTCTCTCAACAGCCAACCCAAACCTAAAAACAATTCTTTCTCCGTTTTCAGTTTCGTAGCTTTTTTCAGCTCTTTTTGAGTCATGCCTTTTTCATTCCCATTCAGTGCCTCCCAGATTTGTCCGGCGATAACACCTGCTTTTTCTTTTAACATAGTCTTTTGCTTTTAAATAGTAAACATAAAAAACTAACTCAGAAAAGTCTGCGTAGTCCCTTGCAAAAGTAATTAAAAAAAACAAATCTATGCACGCTTATTTAAAAAAGTTTCAGTTTAGCAAGAAAAAACAAGCAAAATACAACTCTTTAAATGTTCTGAACGTAACATTCACTTCGAAAAATGTCCTTGTCCTTCCAAAAAGTCACCGAAGATACGAGCTGCCAACTCTATCATTTTCGGACAAGGACGCTTGGCATAATATTGTGGCGTGCGCTCCTCGGAAACAGAGGTTACAGGCTCTTTTTTCGACAAGCCCAACAATTCTCCACAACACAACGTACCGGTCTGTTCCTTGAACTTTGCAGCAAGCTCTTGCACCAAAGCATAATTGGCAGACTTGCTTGCACGATCGGCTCCCACGACTGCACTACGTTCCAGTCCGGCAAGCAAAAACATGCCACATGCCGCTCCACATGTCAGACGCATCCGTCCGATTCCGGCACCGAACGAAGCCGACATCCGGAACGCCTGCTCGGGTGTAAAGCCATAAAGGTCGGCGTATGCCCCTACCACCGATTGTGCACAATTGTATCCTTCTTTAAATAAAGACACAGCTTTCGCCACACGTTCTTCTTTCGTCATCATAATCGCTTAGTTTTCCAATACATTATTAATAGGTTTCCCCCCAATCCATGCCTGCAGATTGTCTACTACCTGTTTCATCAACCGTTCACGCGCTTCTTGAGTAGCCCAGGCAATGTGAGGCGTAATGAAACAATTTTTCAATTTCAATAAAGGGTTTCCGGGCGAAGGAGGCTCCGATGAAAGTACGTCAAGTCCCGCCCCAAGCAGTTTTCCACTCAGCAAAGCACGTTCCAATGCTTTCTCGTCTATCAGCCCACCCCTGCCGGTATTGATTAAAATCGAACCTTTCTTCATCAATGACAAACGGAACGAATTGACCATTTCCTTCGTTTCAGATGTAAGCGGACAATGCAGGCTCACGATGTCGCAAGTAGAAAACACATCATTCAATTTCGCCTTCTCGTATTCTTTCGGCAATTTCATATCCATATTATGCGGACAAACAACCACTTTCATGCCAAATGCCGAAGCCACCTTAGCCATAGCCTGACCGATATGCCCGAAACCGACCAGCCCGATGCGCTTCCCGGCCAACTCTACCAGCGGAGTGTCGCGATAAGAAAAATCATTTTGTGCACTCCACACACCGTTGTGCACCTCGTTTGCATAATGCCCCACGCGTAATGTAATGTTCAGGATATGGGCAAAAGCCATCTGTACTACCGAATCGGTGCTGTATGCCGGAATGTTGGTCACAACAATGCCCTGCTTACGGGCTACCTCCAGATCAATGATGTTATACCCTGTAGCCAACACACCTATGTATTTCAAATCGGGCAAATGTTCCAACGTGTAACGGTCGAGCACGACTTTATTGGTCAATACCACATCAGCCCCTTCTGCCCTCCTTATCACATCTTCCTGTGACGTACGGTCGTGTACCGTCAATTCGCCCAGTTCTTTCAATTCTTCCCATTCACGTTCTCCCGGATTCAATGTATATCCGTCTAATACTACAATCTTCATAATTACTTTTCTTTGTTATTCTTTAAACCGCTCTCCCCACAACTGCACCATCCGGTCTTTCAACTTCTGTTCGGCAGGGTTTTCCTGCGCATGCCAGAAACGATGTCCCTGGATGCCGTCGGGTAAAAACTGCTGTTCTACAAAATGTCCTTTATAATCGTGTGCGTACTTGTATTCCTTCCCATATCCCAGCTCCTTCATCAGCTTGGTAGGAGCATTGCGCAAGTGGAGTGGCACAGGCAAGTTTCCGGTACTGCGAACCGTACTTATCGCTTCATTGATGCCCATGTATGCCGAATTGCTCTTGGGACTGGTAGCTAGATAGACGGTGGCTTCTGCCAGCGGAATGCGCCCTTCGGGCCAGCCAATCTTCATTACGGCATCGAATGCTGCATTGGCAAGCAACAACGCATTCGGGTTTGCCAGCCCGATGTCTTCCGAAGCCGATATCACCAGCCTGCGGGCAATGAAGGCTGGGTCTTCTCCCCCCTCTACCATACGGGCAAGCCAATACAAAGCGCCGTCCGGGTCACTTCCCCGAATCGACTTGATGAAAGCCGAAATGATGTCGTAATGCATCTCACCATCCTTGTCGTATGCCAAAGGATTCTGTTGCAGGCGTTCCACCACTTTCCCATCGGTAATGACAATCGGGTCCGAATCGTCCGCTTCTACCACCAGTTCCAGAATGTTCAACAACTTACGCGCATCTCCTCCCGAATAGCGCAACATCGCATCGGTTTCCTTTAATTCGATGTGTTTCTCTTTCAGCACCGCGTCTTTCTCCAGCGCATGGTGAAGCAATTCCAGCAAGTCGTCTTTCTCCAACGATTTCAGCACATACAGCTGACACCTTGAAAGCAACGGACGGATTACCTCAAACGAAGGATTCTCCGTAGTGGCACCTATCAAAGTAACTACCCCCGTTTCTACAGCGCCCAGCAACGAGTCTTGCTGCGACTTGCTGAAACGGTGTATTTCGTCGATGAAAAGAATCGGACTCTGCTGCGAAAAGAAACGCCCGCCGCGAGCTTTTTCGATGACATCACGCACTTCCTTCACTCCCGAAGTGACTGCACTCAAGGTATAGAAAGGCACTTCCAGCCTGTTGGCTATGATTTGTGCCAACGTGGTCTTCCCCACTCCGGGAGGCCCCCATAATATAAAGGAAGAGATGCGCCCGGCATCAATCATCCGCCTCAATACGGCACCTTCTCCCACCAGATGTTTCTGCCCGATATAATCGTCTAATGTTTTCGGGCGCATCCGTTCCGCCAATGGTTGTGACATAACTCTAACTTTTTATCTCACAAAAGTAAGTATTTTCAAGATGTGAAGGAAAAACAGAGCTGGGAATTTTATAAAAAAGGCAAACGTAAGGGCATAAAAAAAGCCTCTTTTCACAAAGAAGCTTTTTTAAGTTTTCAATAGGTATTAGTTTTTTTTTTAAGGTAAAAAGATTGTTTTCAGGATAACACCACAAAGATGAGGCCTTTTTCTGAACTAAACAAATAAAAACTTATGTCTTTAAACATGTTTTTCAATTTTCTTTCATTTTTCTTTCTTTGCATTCTTTAAGGGCCCCACCCCTTCATACTGTTACAAAAGTAATAAAATTTCTTTAAAAGCAAACAAAAAGAATCAAGATAATCCGAAATCTGTGCTATAATGACAATATTTTCTTTTCCACCCTCAAGTCGTCTTCCGTCATCCGAGGCGAAGGAATGTTGCACATACGGATAATATCTTCCGCCTGACAGGTATAATCGTAGTATGCCTTTTCTTTTTCATCCAGCACCTCCGGAGCCTTCAGTTCTCCCTTCAGTTTCAAAAACTCGTCGCGCGCTATGCTGTCCGAATATTTTACAAAAAGGATGCGCCGCGCCACGGGATTGTAATTATAGTCGAAACACATGTACAGGCCGCGCAAGAAAGGCGGACGGTCGTACATCGGAAGCTTCAGGCAAATGTAGAACAAAGAGAGTTGGGGCGAAGGGTTCTCGTTGAACATCAGGTACAGGTGGTTGAAGCCGTTCATCAAAGCCGTACCCCAATGGGTCACCCCATACGCATTGTTATGCCCCACCTCCACATAATTGCCGTTCTCGGCAGGGGCAATCAGGTAGGGTTCAATCTTCAGGCTCCGGCTCCCAGACGAAATGCTATAGCTGATGTAAATGCCGCTGAAGTTGAACACACGCCCCATCGTCTCCTGCACATTGTTTTCCAACTGTACGAGAAACGGACATCGGGCATCTTCCGGAACCGCCTTTGCCTGATAATCCGTGGAGAACAAAGAGTCTTTCAATCGGGCAAGCGAACCGAGCAATTTCTTTTTCGACACATTGTTCACCCACACCAGCGCATTGTTCAACGCCTCTTCCTCGCCCATCCCTTTCTCGCGGTTCTTGAAATAAGCGGGAAGCACCGTCGAATAAATAGCCGACAAGACGCTGGGCGAAAAGCCTGCCCGTTCCGCCATGTCCTTCATCTTGACGCCTTTCTGGCGCAAGAATGTCATGCGGTCGTATATTTCTTTCAATTCCTCCATAATAAAAACAGGGTTTGGGCACGAAGTTAATCAAAATTCTTCAAATATCCGCCCCGAATCATGCAGATAGTTGCGTTGCCCGATGCATATAGCTGCACCGGCATGTGCCTGTATATGCAAGTTTGGAAGACACGAAGCGTTACAATTGTTACAAATGACAATTACAAAAGTGTATTTCAACAAGGCGATTCCAGATTCCAATGAGGGAAGACTTACACAACATAGAAATTATATATTATATATATTATATAATATATATAATATATAATTTTAAGAAGAAGTTCGCTTCATCGGTTGGCTTACATGAAAACGATTTTCAATTAATTGTAATTGTAACAATTGTAACGCTTCCTCATATTACAAACCGGTTTCATTTCCATGTCAGTGTGATGTCTATTTTGTAAAAGAACCGTTTCAGGAATGTTTCTGAATTGTTACACGAATATGATTCCTGCTTTATTCATTTTTCCCTTGACGGCAAGGCCCTACTTTTGCACCGGAATCAAAACGAGAACAGAAACATGAGAACTCAAACACAAACCATACCCGGAAACAAAAAGCCGATGCCCGACTGGCTCTTCGTGCTTTGGGCAGGAGGCACAGCCCTGTTTTCCTATTCCCTGGTCTATGCCCTGCGCAAGCCTTTCACGGCGGCAGAATTCGAAGGGCTACAAGTGTACGGGATGGACTACAAGATAGCCGTCAGCATCATCCAATTGCTGGGTTATGTAAGCGCAAAGTTATTAGGCATCAAATACATTTCCGAATTAAGGCCCGAAGGACGCCTGAAGTTCATCATCGGCTCGGCGGCTTTGTCCGAAATCTCGCTCATCGCTTTCGGCGTGCTCCCTATACCTTATAATATAGTGGCGCTCTACTTCAACGGGCTTTCGCTGGGCTGCATGTGGGGAGTGATATTCAGTTTCCTCGAAGGGCGGCGCACCACCGACATTCTTGCCAGCATCATGGGCGTAAGCATGGCACTCAGTTCGGGCGTGGCGAAATCGTTAGGCCTTTATGCGCTCAACCAGCTTCACGTGAGCGAGTTCTGGATGCCTGCCCTCATCGGAGCCGCGGCTTTTCCCCTGCTCTGCTTCACCGGATGGATGATGACCCGCTTCCCCAGACCTACGGAAGCCGACATCGCTTCGCGTTCGGAACGCGTCACACTGAACGGGCACCAGCGCTGGGCATTGTTCCGCCGGTTCATGCCCCTGCTCATCCTGCTTTTCGGAGCCAACCTCCTGCTCACCGTACAACGCGACATCAAGGAAGACTTTATCGTATGCATCATCGATGTACAGACCATCTCTTCGTGGGCATTCGCGCAAATCGACTCGATAGCGACCTTTGTCCTGCTGGCTGTATTCGCCTTGCTCGCCACAACCTACAATCACCTGAAGGTGCTTTGCATGTTATTGATACTCTCTACATTCGGTATGGGAACCTTGGCGTTCTTAGGGGCGACCGAAGGAAACGAGCATATCCCCACCACCATCTGGCTCTTCCTTCAAAGCCTTTGCCTGGACATCGCTTACCTGAGCTTCCAGACCATCTTCTTCGAACGCTTCATCGCCTGCTTCAAGATAAAGGGAAACGTGGGGTTCTTCATCATTACCATCGATTTCGTAGGCTATTTAGGCACACTCGGCTTGTTGCTCTTCAAGGAATTCTGCGCCTCTCACATCGACTGGGCATCCTTCTACAACCACATGAGCCTGTTCATCGGAGTGGCATGCTGCCTTTCCTTCATCGCCTCGCTAATCTACATGATTTATGCCCGGAAGCGCAAGCAAGGCCCCCTGCCCGAAAAGGCGGAACAACCTGAAACAAGAAAGAATGAAAAAGAAAATAATATCTACTTAACAACTTCTGCTATATGAAAAAGATTGAATGTGTGATTTTAGACTGGGCGGGAACCGCCGTAGATTATGGATGTTTTGCACCGGTATCGGCTTTCATCGAAAGCTTCCGAAGCCTGGGACTCGAAGTGAGCGCCGCCGAAACACGTGCCCACATGGGGCTGACCAAGATTGAAGAAATCCGTGCCCTGTTCCGTATCGACCACGTAAGCCAGGCGTTCCGCGAAAAATACGGACGCGACTATAACGAGAATGATATCCAATCCTGCTACGCCGAATTCCAACGTCTGCTATTCAGCACCCTGCGCAACTATTCGGGTCCGATAGCGCATGTAGTGGAAACCATCGACACCCTGCGTGGCATGGGCATCCTGATAGGCTCCACCACAGGATATACCCAAGAGATGATGGACATCGTCATCCCTTCCGCCGCCGAGCAAGGATACAAGGTAGACAATTGCGTCACCTCGGACAACCTGCCCGCCGGACGCCCTGCACCTTATATGATTTATAAGAATATGTGCGACCTCGCCATTCCTTCCCGCTTCTCGGTATTGAAATACGGAGATACGATTTCCGACATCAAGGAAGGCGTGAACGCCGGCGTATGGAGCGTGGGAGTCATCTTGGGAAGCAACGAGCTGGGACTGACCGAAGAAGAAGTGCAAAACATGCCCGAAGAAGAACTGAAGGCACGTATGCTCGAAGTAAGATACCGCATGTATGCCGCCGGAGCACACTATGTAGTGGATTCCATCAAGGAACTTCCTGCCCTGATCAATGCCATTAACGCACGCATGAACAACGAATAACCGATAATACACCTTTTAATTAAAGGAGTTAAGAAGTTAAGCCAATACCTCTGTGTATACGGTTCTTTGACTTACTATTGGCTTAACTTCTAACGGAGCAAAGCGGAGTGATAACTCCTTAACTTCTTAACTCCTAAAAAATAAACTAAATATCAACATCAACCTATATACAACATGAGACCGTATTTATTATTGACCCCCGGACCGTTAACCACAAGTGAAACCGTAAAAGAAGCCATGATGAGCGACTGGTGCACGTGGGACGAAGACTATAACGTAGGCATTGTGGAAGTAATCCGCAAAGAACTGGTAGAATTGGCAAGCAGCCGCCCTGAAGAATATACCGCCGTATTGATGCAAGGAAGCGGAAGCTTCTGCGTAGAAGCTACCTTAGGCTCAGTAGTCCGCCCCGAAGACCATCTGCTGGTTGCCGCCAACGGTGCATACGGCAAACGCATGGGGGTAATAGCCGATTATTATCACCTGAACTATCACCTGATGAAGTTCGAAGAAACTCAGCAGGTAGACCCGACACAAGTAGACGCATACTTGAACGAACATCCCGAAGTGACGCATGTATCGGTAGTACATTGCGAAACCACTACGGGTGTGCTCAATCCGCTGGAAGCCATCGCCGAGGTTGTAAAACGCCACGATAAAGTGTTGATAGTAGATGCCATGAGCAGCTTCGGGGGAGTACCCATCGATATGGCGCAATTAGGCATCGACTTCATGATTAGTTCTGCCAACAAATGCATCCAGGGCGTTCCCGGATTCGGATTCATCTTGGCACGCCGTTCGCTCCTGGAGCAATGCAAAGGCGTAGCACGTTCGCTCTCGCTCGACCTCTACGACCAATGGGAAACCATGGAAAAAAGACACGGCAAATGGCGATTCACCTCGCCTACCCATGTAGTACGTGCCTTCATGCAAGCCCTGAACGAACTGAAGGCGGAAGGAGGCATCGCCGCACGTCATGCCCGTTATAGTGAAAACCACCGTACACTGGTAGAAGGCATGCGCTCACTGGGATTCCGTACCCTGCTGCCCGATGAAGCACAATCGCCTGTCATCACCTCATTCTATTATCCCTCGGCAGACTTCAATTTCAAGGATTTCTATCAGAAGCTGAAAGCGAAAGACTTTGTCATCTATCCGGGTAAAATCTCTCAAGCTGATACCTTCCGCATCGGAAACATCGGCGATGTATTCCCATCCGATTTCACACGCCTGGTAGAAGCGATTAAGGAAATCAGATAATTCCCTAAAACGGAGTCAATACAGCAAGTCCCGGCACAAGGCATCATGCTTTTGTGCCGGGACTTGATACGTTATGTCACCCTTATAACTGAGACAAATACAGGTTCGTTGCTTCAAGATTAAAGTAATTGGCATCCCAAGTCTCATCGTCTTCCAGCCCCAGCCATTCACGCATTTCTTGAGCTTCTTCTGATTCCGGGTCTTCTTCCAACAATCCCTTCATATATTCATAGCCGGGCACACCGCCACAATCTTCCGGAGGACAAGTTCCCTTACCTGCCAGACAACGGGCATGCAAGAGAGCCTCATCGGATACGGCCTCCAATTTGATCGTATGTATCCAGTCATCCCCGAAATCATACCAATAAACCAGACTTTTCGAGGAATCTTTTCCCAAAAAAGTACGCAATTTCAACTTACTTGCATCTTTTCTTGGAGCGAAAGAGAAAGCATCCATCTCATCCGGTTCGGATATATAGAAAGAACCGCCGTAAGCTTTGTCGGAAAAAGAATACAAATGCGCGTTTTCCCACCCAAAGGCTTCTTGGATTACAAAATGGAATTGCTGGAAAGTAAAAGAGTCCGGTACCAATACCCGCCTCCATACAGGCGGTTTGGTGATACCTTTAATCTGAATTTTAAATTGGTAAGTCATGGCTTTTAATAGTTATCCGTTTACTGAAATCAGTTTTATATGTCCAAAGATACGAATAAATTTCATTTATTCCATAGCATATTTATCAATTAATACATCGCCGGTTTCCATTTTTTGACAGGAATTTGCTTTCGCGCTTGGATTGTATTATGTTTACAGACGTTTCGATTTTATGTTCCATGGGCTGGAACGTATATTCCACGCTTTGGAACGTATATTCCAGCCCATGGAATGTACATTCCGCGCCGTGGAACGTAAAACAGATATTGCCGGAAACAGATTATAAACCTTAATGTATCATATTATCATGGATGCTCTTTATGATTTCTTGCCTGTGCCTTCTGCCAATGCGGAAGACACCACACCACGCCTTTACCCTAAAATCGTGTCGAAAGGGACGGTTACGTTCGAAAAGCTGACCGAACAAATCACCAACCATTCCAAGACCACCGCCTGGCACGACCTGAACAAATGGACGGAGGCACACCTTATCGGCATCGAAGGACGCGCGCCGCACCAGGTGTATGTGAAGTCCGCATTTAACCCAGTAGCCATGTAGGGGCTGGGTGAAATGCGGTATTCATTAAAAAGTATCACTTCTCCATTAAGACAGACTGTTCATTCATATCCTATAATAATTCCGGTTAATCTTTCCATTATAGGTTCTTTCTATTTTGTCTACCCGTTCATAAAGGAAAGGAAGTTTATGCGCCTCCAAATTACTCTTCAGGAATTTAACCAATTGTTTCTGGCTAAAATCCGGAGTTTCGTCTATTACATAAAGAAGCTTCAATACTTGCCCGATAACCGGATGCTCCGCACAGATACAAATGCATTCTTTTATACCAGGATATGCCAAAACCTGATTTTCCACTTCGACAGGAGAAATTTTATAACCGCCGATATTTATCACATCATCCATGCGCCCCTGAAGGTTCAGACGTCCCTTGGAATCGATAAAACCTAAATCTGACGTATATAACACCTCTTCATGCAAAACAGAATGTGTAAGAGCCGGTTCGCCTATGTAACCCGTCATGAGCATAGGCCCTTTACATGCCACCGAACCTGCTTCCGTTATAAAAACCGAAGCATGCTTCATGGGATATCCCAAACATCCTGCAATGCACTCGTTGCATGAATAATCATACGTAGAAACAATACCCGTTTCTGTCGAGGCATAGGTATTATAAAGCCTGGTATGCGGCAACAATTCACGCAAAACCAACATGTCACATTGAGACATCGGTGCCGCTCCGGTTTCGATAAAATCTATCTTACCTGCCAAAGCACTTAATTTTCCGGAAGCAAACTGAATCAGCATACGCAAACTTGCCGGAACCAAAAAAGATGCAAGCCTGAAAGACGGATACTCGAATGCGGATAAAAAAGCATCCATGTTTTTCATGCCTTCGGTAATAATAATAGTTCCACCCAGCATGATGACAGGCCAAATTTTAGAAAGGCTTCCGATATGGTTCAGAGGACCGCTGATTACGAATACGGTCTCATCGGTGTACCCCTGTGACCCGATAAGATTTTCTGCATTCGACACAATGGCACGATGACTAATCATCACTCCTTTTTGCTCACCGGTAGTACCCGTAGTAAAAAGGATATCAGCGACATCCTCCGGAATATCATTGTCCCTTACCTGCTGTTCAATATGTTCCATACGGACGTCTGGTATATCATTCTCTAACGGTACAACGGTTTTGCCCGCCAAGTGGACCGCCAAATAAGTCACAATGAAACCAACCGACTGAGTAGCCCGGACAACAACGGCCTTTCCGCTTACAGACGCCCATATCGCCGCTTCTTCCCTTACACGTTCGTATAACCGAGCGTAGCTAATACATTCAGTTCCACAGACCAAAGCATCATGCTCCGGCCTTTCCTCTGCATGGCGTATCAAATAATCGTCAAGCTTTGTCATGTTTCTCCGACAGTTTACGCTCAACCAGTTCTACCAACGTATCCAGCGACCTGAAGTTTTTAGGTGTGGCATCACGGGATTCCAACTCTATACCAAACTCTTGAGAAAGAATCATCAATATGGTAACTACACCTAAAGAATCCAACTCGCTAAATAAAAATTCTGAATCAAAATCCACAATCGGGAGTTCTGCTTCAAGCAATGTCCGAATACGCTCTTTCATATCCTATTTATTTAAATAGTTTTGGTAAAAAATCAACCAGATATTTGCGCCAGTTTTCCCATGTATGCCCACCATCCGTCTCATGGTAAACATAGGGATAAGCATTTGCATCCAGCAATTCGCGCAAATCATCATTCAATTTCTTTGTAAAATCATCCTTTCCCACGGCAATATAATAAAGTGCCGGAGGATCAGCAAACAAACGTTCCATTTTTTCCTGCATGTGTTCATAGATTGCTAAATCGCCGTTATTGGCACCTTCCGTCAACGAAGATATCTTTTTATCCAAACCTCGGTTCCCGATAAAAGGCAAAATACTTTTAAGGTCGTTCCAAGCATCATTGATGCCCCTCATGCCCTGAATCCTTTTATTATTCAACGCATTGGTGGTCTGTGCTGAAAACAGGCCGATATAATCAAACACCTCCGGATTGTTCAACGAAATATACAGCGTATGCAATCCTCCCAACGACAAACCTGCTATGGCACGCCCATCCTTGTTCTTTATTGTCCGGTAATGGGCATCTACATAACCGACGATTTCTTTTACAAAAGATTTTTCAAACTTCCCGAACATCGATGCCACGTTATTGGCATCAGGCTGGACATCCGGATGAGCCGGATCGCTTCCAGGCGCAGCGGCCAATGTGACATTCCCGTTAGGCATCACTACAATCATTGGCCGGCAAAGCCCTTGGCTTATCAGATTGTCCAATATCTGCATAGCCCTTCCGCAAGCTGTCCAAGAATCTTCATCACCCCCCGAACCATGCAGCAAATACAAAACTGGATAAGACGACTTACCCGAGCTATAAGCCGCCGGAAGGTATATGGTCATGCGCCGCTTTTTCATCCCATTGAGTTCAGACGGATACCATACATGATGCAATGTACCGTGCCTGACATTCCGGGTAGCATAATTATCGGCAATGCCTCCCCCAATGATAAAATAATTGAATTCTTTATCAATATCCCTCACCCGGTTCGGATTGTTCCTATCCAGGTAAATCGTATCTTCATCCACGAAATAGCGGTAGGTATAAAATTCGGAAGGCAAAGGAGCGGTCGTATAGGTCCAGAAGTCTCCTTCCCGTTTCATTTTCTTCTTTGATTCTTTCGAGAAAGAACCGATAGGAGTTTTAATCCTATTACGCTGGGCAAACATAGACCCGGCTATCTGGACAATCCTTGCATGAGAAGCTTTAAAAGTAAAGGTCACAGAATGGTCGGGATGAATTACAATCCCTTCTACCTGCCCCATCATCCTCAAGCTGCAGAAAAAGACTATCCCTATAAAGAAACAAATTCTCATATACATCAGACCATCAGATTATTTGCATCATAAACCACTGATTGCGGTTCATCCTTTGCGTTCTCAAAGATAGACAAATTATCTGTATATAACAAATTTGAAACAATTCCGTCTGCACTATAATACGCCAAAGTCCTTTTTTCTTCATTCGACTCAAACGCTACAACCGAAATATTGGGATTGACCAATGCCAACAACAAAGGAAATTCCCCCCAACCGCTATGCTTGACATATACAGTCTTTACACCCAAAGGCAAATTATCCACCCATTGGGCATAATTGCCATATTTCCTCATATTTGCCTTTACCATCCTAAATACGTCCGTTCCCTTGTACATGTATCTTTCCAGCACCAGGTTCTTATAATAAGAAGAGGTTTCCAGTTCTTTGCATAAATGCTCGTATCTTTCAATGAAAAAGCGGTGTACCAATCTTGTCGTTTCCGCATAGGTTTCTCCCCGTAATGCATCCGATAAGGTAATGCGTTGCTCTATGCAAACGGTAAGCCTGCCCGGATGAGCGGTAAAACTATACAGCGGCATGATGTTATTCATCCCATGGATAATGACCGGCAATATGTCAATGCCTAGTTCGTGCGCCAGATAGAAAGCCCCCTTATGATAACGCAAAATCGAAGACTTCGCATTCCGTATGCCTTCTGGAAATACAGCTATGCTATAGCCTTGTTCCACATAATGGCGGAATACATGGATATCACGTTGCAAAGAACTGTCTTGCCATGCCCTAAAATTGTTCTGGTCTATCGTATAGAAGCCCAACCAGCTGAACATAAATCGAATAACAGGATTATGACTGGAATGCGTATTGGCAACGATAAGTATCTTAGGACTTAATGCCATCAAGCACATCGGATCAAGCAGAGATTGATGGTTGCAGATGATAATAGCAGGCTTGCCGAAATCTTCCCGGTAAGGATTACGCAGCGAATAACGCACCCCAGGTATTAAATGCTGGTCTATGCGGTGTACCCAGCTTACAAACCGGTTCAGCACCCTTTGCCTCCGAACTTTTCTCCTGACGAATAAGAAAAGCAATCCTCCTGCCAGATAACCGACCAACAATTGACACAACCACCACATTCCACAAAACCAGGTTCTTGCCAAAGCAGAAAGAGTGAGCGGACGACGCCGGTAAGTACCTTTTTGCCTTACCATCCAATTGAAAACAATCGGAGGTAATGCAAACGCCATAAGCACCACCGAAAACATACCGATAATTGTCACCTCTGCCAGACTATGCAATGCAGGATGTTTCGCAAATATCAACGTACCTATACCTATAAACATAATCAGTGCGGAAAGAATGATGGAACTCTTGTAAGAAGCCAACAGTTTCTTGCGGTAAGCATATTCATAACAACATCCCTCTGTAATAAAAATGGTATAATCGTCTCCTTGTCCGAATATAAATGTGGCAAGGATGATATTGACAATATTAAAATGGATATCGAAAATGCCCATAATACCCAAAATCCAAATCCAACTGACAGCCATCGGTAAAAAAGCCAGCAATGCCAATTCAATCCTGCCGAACGAAAACCATAAAAACAAAAAGACAATCATACCGCAAGCCCAACCGATATAGTTGAAATTATCAGACAAATGATTGGCCAAAGCACTGTTCATGCCTTGGATGTCAAAACTGAAATAATGAGCATTTTCCCAGTCTGATACCTGTTCTTCAATAGCATGCACACGCTCTTTATCAACCGACAGGACATCAACGACCTTGTAAGTGCCGGATATACTGTCTATACTGATATACGAATCCGAAATATGCTTTAATAAACCGGCTTTATCCGGCAAGGTTCCCGCATAATCAGCACATAAAATATCAAAATACGGCACAAACGCCTCTTCAACAAAACCTTCCTGGCTACACGCCTCTCTGAACTCATCGAAAAGCTTGTTCCGATGAGTATCTATAAATTGATGCCACAAAGACAAACGCTCCAACTGTTCATCCTTCGAACAAAAGAAACGTGTACAGGAATATAAACGTTCACCTTTTGCAGGGTGCACCAAACTTGCCAAAGAGTCTTGTATGGCAGAATGGAAAGATAAAGCCTCATCGAAAGAAGAACCTTTCGAAACCACATATACCGATTCCAAATCGTTATCCTCATCAGATGCCAGCTGTTGGAAATACTGCATATCTTTCCGCTGCTCTTCTGTCATATAATTGATATTTGCCAGATTAGCATCAAAACGTGTCGACAGACTGAAATACCCCAATACAAGGGTCAGCACCAATAATACCAGCAAGACCAACGGACTCCCCTTAAACGACAACTTGCCAGCCCATTCAAAAGGTGCCTCAGCAGCTTTCTCACCGGAATCCTCCTTCACACGCACCTTATTACGGAGGACATGAGGCAAATACATGATTACAAACAAGATAGTGCCTATTAAAAGGAAAGTACTGAAAAGTCCTAAGTCACGCAATGCAACAGCATCCAAAGGAATCAATGCCAAAAAGGCACCTACCGTCGTAACATTGCCAATAATCAATGGAGCAGCAACTTCACGCAATGCGCTCCGGATACTGGTTGTTGCTGATAAATGGGCAATCAGATGAAGGGGATAGTTAATGGCTATACCCAATATAATACTGGATATCCCTACCACAATCAGAGATATGTCCTTATAAATAAACGACAGCATCCCCATGGCAAAAACCCAACCCCACAAAATAGACACGGCTATCAGAAACAAGTGATAAAACCGTTTCAACGCATATAAAAGCAATACAAGAATCAAAATGATGGCCATGGATGCCGACAAAAGGCTATCACTTTTTATCTGTTTCGCATTACCAACAGCAATAACGGGGCCACCGGTATGATGAACCTTCACCGTGGGGTGTAAAATCTTCAGCGAATCAGCCACAGATGACAGATAATCCACCAGGAGTGCATTGTGTTGCGTTTCACTATTCCCAAACGGAGAATACATCATCACGACAGCCTTATTCATTTCCGGCGTAAAGATATAACCATCATAAGTTTCAAAAGAAGCCGTTCCGTTCATTGTCTGCAATGACTGCAAAACAGGTGTAAACAGATGCAACGGGTCACGTGAAATATTTTCCGAAACAAGAGAAGACGACGGGAACATCAGCATTTCCTTATCCAAAGCCAACTGGCTGCTTATAAATCCCTCCGTATTCAACAAACTATCCAGCCGGACGTAATCTTTTGACGTCAGGAAATATGGAATATGAGCATAAATATAACTAGTCAACTCATTATATTTTTCCAAATCAACCTGAGTAGTCAGACCACATACCCAATGCAGGGTATCCGTTTCCCGGATGATTGATTCATAATCTTTTATAGCCTCAATAACCGATTCTGGAGAAGCTGAGATGCTACCAGAGTCACATTGATTTTCGAACACGGCAATAATCCGATTGGCTCCCGAAATATCCTGATAAACCGAAAGAGCTTCCTTCTCACTTCCACTGACAGGAAGAAAAGCCGATATGTCTTCTTTGTAATCCAAACGTACCAACGAAACAAGGAAAACAAACGTAACGGCAACAAAAGACAATACACACAACCTTTTATGTGCAGCCATATAATCGTATAATCGGATTACAAAACGTATCATCTTGCTATTGACTTAGATTTTAATAAACTATTCATCCAATTTAAAAACTCCTTTTTCCAAGCCCGGCTCTCAGCCGTTCCTTTGGTTGAGGATGCACCAAATCCATGCCCTCCTGTTTCATACTGCAAATACAGGTGTGGCACATGATTAGCTGATAAAGCCGAATCCAGCAATACGGAATTATGATAATCAACGGTAGGATCGTCTTTACAATTGACTAAAAAGACTGGAGGACAATCAACAGGAACATGCCGTTCCAAAGATAATGAATCACACAATACACGGTTGCATATCCGATTGTCTCCCAACAATGCACGACGGGAACGCTTATGGACATAAGGAGCATACATCGTAACTACAGGATAGACAGAAGCAATGAAAGCCGGCCATTCCGATTTGGGAAACAAAACCACGGGCGACATTGCCAGATGTCCGCCGGCTGAAAATCCCATAACCCCCAATTGTTTTACATCTATGCCATATTGTGCTGCATTCTCCCTAATCAGACGCAAAGCTTGCCGTAAGTCATTTTGTGGGTCCGGATAACGGTTCCCTCTAAAGATATACCGATACCGGAAAAGGAATGCCGGTACCTTGGCTGTCCGATATTTTAAGACAAATGCAGATATACCGTTCTTTTGCAGCCACAATGCCACATCTCTGCCTTCTGTTACATCGGCATGCCAAAAATAACTGCCTCCCGGTAAAATAACTACTGCTGGATTATCCGTTCCCGGCGAAAGATAAGGAGTCAATATAACATTTGCATGACAAGCCGTACCTTCCCAAATATTTATCTGCGACAAGCCTTTAATGGAAAATGCCAGTGCAAGTATGAACAATTTAACCTTCAACATGCAATTTCTCTATTATATAATTAGTTCCCAAAATTTCCTCACAAGTTTGCAACGAAGTCAAGATTACTCCACAAAAACCATGGATATTCACATTCTGACCTGTCAATAACAGATTGGATAATCGCGTACGGACGGGCAAATGAGAAGTAATAAAATTATTTACATCTTTCTTATATCCGCACATAGCCCCATGCCGTACTCCTGTATGGTCACGAATCGTAAGAGGCGAAGCCGTATCTACCAATGCGATAACTTCTCTAAAAAAAGGAAACAATCTTTCCATTTTGCTCAAAACCGTTTCAGCTACCTTATCTTTCCACTCATAATAACTTTTACTGCGTTTCCCAATCGTTGAGTTTTCCCAAGCAACCACCTCATTCCAGTCCATAGGAACCGTAATGCATAAAGTATGCGCATATTCTCCCTGATCCTGCACCGGGGGAGTCAAGAACATAAATTTCGTGATAGCCCCTTTGCGGTTGGCACTCCATACACTCTCATAACTCTCAAAGTAGTAACTGGAATAACGCATATAAGGAAACGAATCTTTCTTGAGTTTGATATTGAGAATAAATGCAGAACATGAATCTTCTGTTCCTTGCAATTGAGCATAATAAGATTTTGATACTGCAAATCTATCAGACAACAAGTCCAATAAAACAGCCGGATGTATAGATGAAATATATACATCGGCAGACAGGACACGGCCGGCATCTGTCTTCACATACTTCACTTTATCTCTTTCCACAATGATGTCGGAAACCCCTTCACCTGTTATAACCGTACCCCCATGTGCCTGAATAAAACGAACCAAGACTTCAACAAAACGGTATGTTCCTCCTTTGAACCGGCTGACCCCTTTTTGCAACAGAACAGCTATCACGGCATGAAGATAAGCAGGAGTTACACGGCAATCTCCAGCATAAAGCACATTCATGTATGCCAGAAGGCGACGCAATTTCAGGTTATGGATATACTTGGATATAAATTGGTCGACCGGCATAAAAAAGTCTGCATTCTGTACAAATACGTTTTGTCTGGAATTACGCAACAAGAATAAATCCATCTCATCGGTTATTGCATCCAATGCCTTTACATATGCACAGATGTCGTGCTCCTCATCAGGGAAATAATGCAACAAAGACTGCATGAATCCCTCCCTTCCTGCCGATATGTTATACACAGAATTGTCTTCTGCCACATATATTTTATCAGAAATGCCATCAGCGACATTTTCAATACAAATATCATTCAAAATACCCAGGTAGCGGCACAACCTGTATACGCTCCCCCCTTCAAACATGCTTGTTATCACATGCATATCGGTATCAAACACAGCACCTTTACGGTTGTAACTTTGCATTCCCCCACCCGGCTTCCTGTTTTTTTCAATAACAGTCACTTTCATGCCTTCTTTCGAAAGCAACGCAGCCGAAAAAAGTCCGCCAAGTCCGGCACCAATAACAATCACCTCCTTGTTAAGCATTCTGATCGTATTTATTACAAATCTTATGGTAAGAATTTACATAAAACTGCCTGAACAGTTTTGCTCTCTGCAAAATGGATTCAGCTATTTCCCTTTGTTTTACGGGACTAATCCGTTCACCGATAGAGAAAAGAATATTGCCGGTCCGCATATATTTTCCTTTTTTAGGCAATACCCTGTTTGCACCATAAATTACCAGTGGAAGAATATCAAGCTTCAATTGCTCGGCTATATAGAAAGCCCCCTTGTGAAACCTGCCGATTTGCCCGTCCGGCGAACGGGTTCCTTCCGGAAAGACAGAAATACAATAGCCACGCTCTACCAATGTCTTCAATTTAGGCAGAATCACATCAATACCAGCCGATATAGGGTAATATTCGGCATGGCGTATGACATAACCAAAATAACGACTTTTCCAAACCCAATCATTAGTCAGAAATACAATCTTAGATGTCAGGCTCAACTGCAACATCAAATCCAAATGGCTTTGATGATTGCAGATTATCATGGCAGGTTTTGAAAAATCTTCAAAAGATTGGTTCATGATGCGCGTCTTTACCCCTATGAGTGGAAGCATTCTGACTGTTAAAGAACCAAATACATGAAGAAGCTTACGAATCGCACTGAAATCCAACTTTACGACTTTAGATAAAGCCACATAACACAACGAAAATGGAGTAATCACCAGTAATGTTCCTACCAAGAAGAACAACAAGGCTAAGAGCGTACTAACCAATATCCTTAATCCTCTCCATGCAGCTAAAGGCCATCCATATACCAAAGCCAACAGGCACAAAAACGTATTCAAGACCGAAATCCGAAAAAAGTCCTTACCTGGCCTAAAATGACTCACCCGTTCTTCGCGAGGAGGATAATAGACACGCACCGGAACCGATACAATTTTCACACCACGCCAGGCTCCAAAGACCAGCAACTCCAGTTCTGCCTCGTAACGTGATGTCAGCCCATTGATTCCGTAAAGTTTGTGCAAGGGATATAACCGATAACCGGTCTGGGTATCCGGAACATACTGCAATGTCTGCACACAAAACCAGAAATTGCTGAAAACATTTGCAAACTTACTTCCGAAAGAACGTTCTACCCCAGACAAATTCCTCCGCCCTAAAACAAAGCAACCCGGATATTTCTTATTGGCTTCAAGCAACACAGGTATATCTTCCGGATAATGCTGGTTGTCGGCATCCAATGTAATGGCATACGAAAAACCCATTTCAAGAGCTTTCCTAAAGCCTAGCTGCAAAGCTTTTCCCTTGCCTTTATTGTTATCATATTCAACAAGGGTAATACCCTTTACGGCATGAAGCAATTCCGTAGTGGCATCCGTGCTGCCATCATTGACGACAATCACATCACGGCATTGCTCCATAGCCCGTTGCACCACCTCCACGATAGTCTTTTCATTATTATAAGTAGGTATGATTATGCAAATGCCACGGTCGCATAATTCGTCAAGTTGGTTATAATTCGTATCTCTCATGCTTCCGACAAATGATAGACAACTTAGCATAAACCAAATCAAGCTGTATGTTACTTATCACACACTGGCATGCAACTTCTTCCTTACCGATTTCTATCGAAGGAAAGGCTACTGTTAATTCCGTCAACTGGTCTGGTGAAATCACCGCAGTAAACTTTGCATTTTTTATTTTCTTCAGCTCCAAGTGTTCATTTATTTCCAGTGCAAGCAACTCTTGAGCCAGCTGCAAGATACATACCCCCGGAGTCACAGGTTCGCCAGGAAAATGTGCCTCATATATAAAATGGTCAGGATTCAACCGGATAACATACGAAATGCCTCCAGATGTTTCCTCTTTACGGATAACCGTATATAAATTATTTCTCAATATCATGGTTTAAAATAAAAGTATAACTCAGTTTATGCCTTACATCCTTATATGAACTTTCTCCAGAACGCATCGCTAACATTATCTTCTTCAAATTCCGCTTCAACACACGCCGTATATACCATTTGTTCAGCTTTTCAAAAACATAATGCAATTTTATTTTCGACTTTTTCGTATCATAAGAATAATCAATCAATGTAGCTCCGAAATTATTTACAATACTTGCCTTCACCGTATCTCCACTGCAAAGCAAGATACAGATACCACTCAACTCCATATCCGACCTGCGCATCGAAAAATCATAATATACACGTTCACCTTCCTTTTCCGGGAACGACTGTCCTGCTGCCCATTGGCACACAGCCCCAAAGCATAAGACAAGAATAACAATCCTAGACTTCAGGCTATTCAACATCATATATTTTTTCATCAATAGGTTCATTCTTACGTACATGAGTCAGTGTAATCGTAGTATTGTCACCGTTTTTTTCATACAGTTCTACCTCACGAACCATGGATTGCACTTTATCATAATGAAGCACAATACGCGAGAACATCATCTTCATTTCTTTTTTCATCGGTAACAATGTCGCTACATACTGTCCGTTTTCCTGTTTAGCATCCACTTCAAAACTCTTGTCCGAGAAACAATTCCCAAGTACACTGTTCAACATAATGGCTGCAATTTCCTTAAACATCCGATTACTGTTTACATCAATGACGTCTGTACGCTCCCCTTTCTTCATCATCACCTTATTCTTGTATAAAACAAACGTATAGGTATAAGGCGAAAGATATTCCCACCTCAATTTATCCGGCTGCGAACAGCTCATTCTTCCTTTTGATACCAATTCACTGCCCAACATCTTCATGCGTTTGGTCTGAACGAAATCACACTGCATGGTTTTAATGGTTGCAGCAGACCTACTTATCTCTTTAATTATCGCGTCTTTGGATATCTCCTGACCCCAAAAAGCAAGTGGCGACAAACAGCATACGAGCCATAACAAGAATCTATTCATAGAGTATAAAATTTAACTAATTCGCTATAATAAAACAACCTAACACAATTAAAGACACTCCTAACCATTTATAGAAGTCTACTTCTTCCTGAAAAAAGACCATTGCAGCCAACAGCCCGAAGACATAGCTTAAACTCACCAATGGATAAGATGAACTTAACGGATAATGTTTAAGAATATACATCCAAAGCAAACTGGCTGCACCAAAACAAATGCCGCTCAAAGCAAATTGCCAATTGGCAAAGACCGAAATCCAAAATGATCTGGTCCAGCCGAAAGGCTCCATTCTCATCAATCCAAACTTCAAGGTAACTTGCCCTAACGTAAGCAAGATACTCTGAATAACCGCCAAAGGGAAAAGTCCGAAATTCATAGCTGTCTACTTATTATCTTTTTTCACTATAACCAAACTCTTTGAACTGATGCATGGCAATTCCTTTTTCCCGGCACGTTTAAGGAACGAAGCATATTGTCCGGTACATTCATCATGACATCCTACAAGCACCACCTTAGCCTTGCCTTCAGTTATAAGCATCCGTGCATCCGCTATTGCCCACCGCAAAGAATCCTCACCTTGCACATACGTCATGTTATAACCATGACATTTCAAACGTACAGCCAGGATTCCGGCCAGGGTATTATGTGTACTTTGCATAAAAAGCGTAGGGCTGACACTATCTTCACCCAAAGTATCAATGCCTCGCAGAATCTTTTCACTGTTGGCAAGCATTCCATGCGAAGTCGCTACAATAATGGCATCCGGCGAAGATATATCCATTTCCGAAAGTACTTTCAAAGAAGTGTACATAGCCGCTTTGGTCAATAAGTCCATACGCCTTTGCTCAATAGGCGGAATAAACTGCTTCAACAGTTTCAGTTCATCCAAATCCTTTAATTCATACCCGGAAAGAATTTCAGCCTCCACTTTACTGTCAGACAACGGTAATTCACTTTCCTGCTGTGATAACAATAACGATGTATCATTGCCTCCAAAACCAAAAGAATTACATAGCACATACTGCAACCGGCATTGCCCATTACCCATAAAGGGAACAATACAATTGGCATCTGCTGTCTGCCAGCCAAGATTAACAGGAATATAATGATTCCGCATAGCTATCAAGGAAATAACAGTCTCTATCGCTCCTGATGCACTCGTCGTATGTCCGGTAAACGATTTGGTACTTGATACCGGTGGAATATTTCCGCCAAACAAACGCTTTAAAGCGACCGATTCGCTTTGGTCATTATTCAAAGTCCCGGTACCATGAGCATTTATATAATCAACCTGCGTATAATCTATTCCCGCCATACATAAGGCATCCTGCATAGCCAAATATGCACCTTCTCCATTTTCAGATGTGGCTGTTTGATGAAAAGCATCACAACGGTTACCATATCCGGCTATGAAAGCCGAAACTTCAGCATGACGGGCAACAGCATCCTCAAAACGCTCCAGCACGACATAGGCAGCACCTTCACCCAAATTCAATCCTGAACGGGAAGCATCAAAAGGACGACATGGTTCAGATGACAAAATCATCAGACTCTTAAACCCATTCAAATGAAACAGGGAAAGAGATTCAGCCCCGCCAGCAACAATAAGGTCTGCTTCGCCAGCCAACAGCATTCTCGTTCCAAGAATAATTGCATTCAATGCTGAAGAACAAGCCGTAGAGACAGTACAGGTATCCGCATCAAGCCCTGCAAGTTCTGCAATATCCACCGAAGATTTACCGCAATCAAATGCATCCAGATAATCCAAATAGGTATCATCGGCCAGGATAGAATGATAAAAACGTTCTGTCACATCCATCCCTCCCACGGTAGTACCGGAAATAAAGCAGACACGCCTGGTTTTCAAATATGGAAGCTTCAGACCGGCATCATCCAAAGCCTGACGCACCGCATAGGCTCCCAGCAAGACCGTACGGCTGACAATCTTGTCAGCCCGTATGCCCAATGATATTTTCAGCTCTTCATCCGATTGCTTTACTTCTCCTACCAGCAGGTCTTTATGACACGAAGGAAGATACTTCATGCCCTGGATACCACTCTTACGGGCTACCAGCGCATCAGATACAGTTTTCTTATCTGTACCTATCGCACAAATGATGCCACTGCCTGTTATCGCTATACGTTGTTTCACAATCACTTATTTAGTGCGGTGTTCTTTTACATAATCCGCTATATGCTCTATACTGGTAAAAATAGCCTTTCCTTCTGCTGCATTAGACAAACGGATACCATAGTTCTTTTCCAACAGCACAATAATCTCCAGGGCATCAATCGAATCGAGCCCCAGACCTTCATCACCGAAAAGCGGTGCTTTGACATCTATATCTTCAGGAGATACTCCTTCTAAATTTAATGCTTCAATAATCTGTTCTTTAAGTTTCAATACCAAATCTTCCATAGTGTCTTATTTTCAATTTACTTTTTTAATCAATCTAATATCAGCTATAAAATCATCCTCTCCCATATATTCCAGCCAGCCGGTTAAGCAATAAGAGAGATTTTCATCAGCCAAAGTTGAACTTACCAGTTGCCCCATCATTTTTTCATCCCGCTCTGGCAAAATATAAAACGATGTTTCACTATGCATACCATGCCGTAACGCTATTTCCCCGTTGACTATATTGGGCAAAGTATAGACAAAAGCACTGGGGCTTGGGAAAAAATTATTCTCCCCGCTGATAGATGCAAGGTATTTCTTATCCGCACAAAGAGACGAACTGTGGTTGAACAGGACAATGGCAGTCTGTTCATAGCTGTCAAAATCCGGTACCGATTGGAACAACAGTTCTGCAGCGACCAGCCCTAACCGAGACAAACCATCCATCTTATAAAAACGTGGGTAGTCTCCCATGCTGCGCTTATACAGTTCCACTATCAGGTTTTTCCCTCTTTCCACCATCGGCAGCCGGTTTTCATTTATCCATATTTCCTGCGAAGATAGAATAACTTTGTTTATTGTCGTATAATCCGGAAGATGTAACACACGGTTATCTTCTTCCGCCTTACCAGTAAAGAAAACGGCTGCATTGCACCCTCCGAATCCAGAAATGAGTTTGACAAAAGCGTTTTTATCGGAACTACGGTTATGGGAAGACATATTGATAACCCCTGAGACACCGGAAGCATGAAAACCTCTGGTACCTAAGATAACACCATCATCTGCCGATAACATCGAAATAATACATTCCATTACACCAGCAGCCCCCATAGTATGCCCAAAATAACCTTTCAATGCATTTGCCGGAACGTCCGTAAGGTGAGAGCGTTCAAGCGCTTTCCATTCCATCTGGTCATTATACAGAGTTGCCGTACCATGCAGATTGATAAAAGCCAACTCTTCTTTTTCATTGCCAAGCACCTTTGCAAGTGCCATCCCCGAACCAATCCCTTTCGGCGAGGGAGTACTGATATGATATGCATCATTACATACCGCCCCTCTGCAGATATGCCATTTCCCCTTGCTTGCCGACAAAACGACAGTAGCAGCTGCCTCGCCCAAATTAAGTCCGATGCGTTCTTCGTCAAACGGTCTGCATTCATCCGGAGAAAGTGCTTTTAAAGACTCAAATCCGGAAACAATGAATTTTCCCAACACATCGCAACCACATACCACCACATGACGATAAAAACCAGCATCAATCAGCCGCGAAGCAGCAATCAAAGCAGAGACACCCGAGATACAGGCATTACATACCACAAGAGGTTCATTGACAAAACCCAAATAACGGGCAATCTTCTCAGCCGTTCTTCCTGGCAAAACTTGTTCATCCGAGATAGTGTCCAACGATTCGACATTCGCTTTCGTGGTACTCAACACAAAACATACCTCTTTACCCGATACATCCATACCGATGTCAGCAATCGCCTTCCGGACCGAATGGATAACAAGAGATTCAAACCAAGTAAATCCTTCAACCAGAAGCTGTTCCCGCATTTCCTCATCAAAGACAGACGCCGTTACCGACAATGAGGTACCGAATGCTTTTTCGCAAAGACGCAACGAAGAATTGCCACACTTGATTGCATGATAATTCATCTCACTCGTAAAGCCAAGTGGCGATATGATATTATGTGCTACTAATGTTGCCATTTGCGCTTCCATTCTTCAAAAAAATCAGGATTACTAAACAAGAGTTGATAATCCATATCCATAAAAACTTGTACGGTAGTGGCCCGGCAATACAATGAATCATCCTCATAATCCCTGATTTCGTAATGAAAGATAATCTTGGCTGCTTCTGTAGGCTGGTAAGATATGCTTACATAAGCCTTGCTTCCATACCTAAGAGGTTTGCGGTACTGGATTTGCATGTCCACAATAGGCGCATAACATGCATGCTCCAGATATCCTTCATAAGTAAGTCCGTATTTTTCCCCGAAAGCCTCACGTGCATCTTCCAGATACTTAGCATACGAACCATGCCAGACAACCTTCATCATATCCACTTCGCTAAACCTGACCTTTATTCCTACTTTTTCCGTCAATACCATACCAGCTAACTTTTTAAAGCAATCTTCAAATCAGCATTTACAAGGAGCTGATTGCCTTTTCGGATAATAGCCTTTGCCAAAATCATTCCCAGAATTTCATCTTGAACCGTAACCTCTGTCGTTATCACATCGCCCGTATGAGGCAGCGATTCAATAGTAAGATTCTTCAGTGAACCGATATAACCGATTTGGATGCCCTGCTTCAGAATGTATTTATTGATATACCCAATACGTGCGGCACAAGTCTGGGCGATGTTCTCAATAAGTCCATAACCTTGCATCACTCCATGTTCCACATAAATATTTGTTTCCCGGATTGTAGTCTCACTAACCACTTTATCTTTTTCGTAATGAGTCAGGCAATCAATCATTACAAACGGAGGCTGCTGCGGTAAAAGTTCGCTCAGACGGATACTACGCATAAATTCGTCTGATGGGTTATAAAAATCAAATTCATTCATCTTCATTCATGCCAAAAATCAAAATAATTATACCATTGTGTCGGATACAGGCCAAGCATTTTCTCCAGTTCTTTCACATAAGCATCAGAAAGTTCTTCTATCCGAGCCTTGCCGTTTGCCTCTTTATTATATAATAAAGGAGTAATATAAATCGTATATTGCTTTGCAGCAGTCTTCATCACGTTTACAGCCACAACGTCCAGCGAACGCATCGTCGCTATGCTGAAAGGTCCATAGGGAAATGAAGCTTCCCCACCCAAGAAACACTTCACCAGTTTTTTAGGCGACCCCCAGATTCGGTCTGCCGGTATGCTTACCACTTCCCCTTTTGATAGGGCTGCATTGATATCGAACAGATGTGACATATCCGGAGATACAGGTATCATACGGATATGTGTATCCTTGAACAGGAACATCCGGTTCTTCATTACCGATTCCTTTTCCCCCCAATAAACCAAAGCATTGAACGCTTTCTTGTCTGCCTTCAAAGAATAACCGGCAATTTCATAATTCCCGATATGAGAACTCAACTGTACGAACGCATCGGGCTTTTCAAGCAAACGGAGATAAGCATCATAACCAACCACCTTCACTTCAAACCTTTTTCCTGCATACATGGCAAACTTATCGATGACTACTTGGGCGAAAAGGCAATGGTTCAGATAGGTATACCACGCCGAGCGCAGACAGCCGAACTGCATACGCTTACGCATATAATGGAAAATAATCTTGCGGCTTGGGTTCAGTATCAAACATACCGGTATAACAAAAAGTGCCGTAAAAACATAGAACACTCTTACATCAATATAACGCAACATCCTAATCAGCCATCGATGCATCCAGTTATTCCCGTATGTCGTACCTGCCCATTGCTTCTCCATTGCAATACAATAACAAAAATTACTGACAGTTTAACTTGCTTTCGATGTAATCACAGAATTGGCCATAAGTCTTCACCCCTGTCATGTCTTCGGGCTTTATCTTAAAACCAAACACCCGGTCTATAATAACGACAATGTCCACGTAGTCCAAACTGTCAATACCCATATCATCTTTCAGACTGGCTTCAGGAAAAATCTTATCCTCTTCTATTTCCAGTTCGTCTACCATCAACGCTTTTACTTTTTGTTCTATTTCTTTTCTGCTCATATTTCTTTAATTATTATTGTTTCAATTTACAAACTAAAATACTATGTCCCTGGCCCAAGCCATCGAATATTTCCTCTATTTCCAATCCTGCCTTACCGATACATTCTGACAAATCATTCGTATGATACATTTTGCTGTTCCCGTTTGCTAAAGCAGCAAAATAGAGCGAAGTCATCGTAAGACAAAAAGCAGCCGGTTCGAAATGCTGACGGTCCCAAAGTGTCTCCATGATGTATAACCGGGTTTGACCCGACATCACTTCCCTGGCGCGTAAAAGAATGCTGACGATTTCATCCATAGAAAAACAATCCAGAAACTGAGACATCCATATTGCATCCACACCACCTTCCCGACGGGGGAACGCACTGTTTTTATCCAAAAGGTTCATGCCGAATCCCTTTATCCGTCTGGCTTCTGCATCAGGCATTATCTGTTTTTTCATCATCTCTATCTGCTGCGGCAAATCCAGAACAGTCACCTCGACCTCTTTATCAAAATGCACACATTGTAAAGCCCATTTGCCCGTATTTCCACCTACATCATACAACGAGCGTGTCTGATGCTTCTTAAACACAATCTGCAAAGCTTCAGGGAAAGAGGCATCACTGTAAAAATGGTCAAATGCAAACCATGAACGCTGCACCTGCTCCGGCAACTCCGAAAGACCTTCATAAATAGTAGGCCAACCGCCGAAATGTTTCAGTCCCACGGGCTTTCCCTCTTTCAAGGATGCTTCCAGATGAAACCACCCTTCATAATTCACATCCTGATTAAAATCGATATTAACCCGGGTAGCCGGATCGTTTATCAGAAACCAACCAGTCTTGCTCAATGTATAACGTTCGGCCTGCACATCGACCAACAGAATACCTATGCTCAACGAAGCTTCCAGCAAACACTTGACTGCATACTCTGACTGTTTCGTCTTCTTCACGATTTCTTCAAGTGTAAGACCTTCTCCAGAATCTCTTATCAGATCCAGGATGCCCCATTTAAGCATAATCCTAGCAACTTGGAATACCACAGGTCCCCACGCAATAAACTCTGCCAAGCGTTGTGCTTCGCGTGCCGATAAATGTTCCTTCGTGTACCGTTCTTCCAATGCAGGAAATAAATGTATCATTGTTTCGCTTTTTTCTTTTCAACCTTTATCATCTTTGCCATACGTTTGGCCAACGCTTCACCGGTAGACTTACACCCGTCACCCATCAGGTTCATGTTAGAGCCAAAGGTACCTCCATCTCCTTTTATGTCTGAAATCGTAGCAATCACATTCCCGTCGATGTCTAAAATCTCAGCATTGCTGAGCATGTCACCTTTCCTGCTGACTGACACGACATTTACCTTAACCGTATAGTCAGCTTTTGGGAAATTGCCCAATATAAAACCTACTTTTTCCTCATCGTTAAATTCTTCAACCAATTTAGCAATCACTTCATTCTTTCCTTTGGCATAACTCGGCTCATAGGTTGAAAAAGCATTTTCATCCATGTTATGTATAGAAGCATTCGAAAAATCGACAACCAGATTAACTACCTGTGCTTGGCTTACATCCAATATTGTTTTTTCTTGAGCTCCCACATAAAATAAGCTTCCCAGTACAAACACAAGGGACAAAATAACCTTCTTCATCATTCAAAAATATTTATTTGTTTAACTTCTTAATAACCAATGCCGAATTTGTTCCTCCAAAGCCAAAAGAATTGCTTAATATAACATCCAACTCCATATCTATAGTCTTTGTAGCCAAATGCAACTTCTCCGAATATTCGTCCGGATTCATGAAATTAATGTTAGGAGCCACAAAATTATTCTGCATCATGACAATCGAATAAACCAGCTCGCTTGCACCTGCCATCCAGCATTCATGCCCGGTCATCGACTTCGTACTGGATATCCATGCATGTTTCTTGTCGAACAGACGGGATAAAGCCATCGCCTCTACCATGTCACCACGCGGTGTAGAGGTTGCATGGGCATTGATGTAATCTACATCGTCTGCCTCAATCGCAGCATCCTTCATTGCCCGCATCATGGCAAGTGCCGACCCTTCATCACTAGGCTGAGAGATACCTCCACCATTGCTGGAAAAGCCATAGCCGCATACTTCACATAAAATCTCTGCCCCCCGCGCCTTGGCATGTTCATACTCTTCAAGTACAAGAGCCGCTGCACCACCACTTGGTATCAAACCGTCACGGTCACGGTCGAAAGGGCGGGAAGCCTTGTCCGGCTCATCTGTCCGCATCGAAAAAGTACGGATAGCATCGAACGAGGACATTCCGTACATATTGACTTCCTGTGCTCCACCGCACAGAATCATGTCCTGCAATCCCTGCTTAATCAGCATATAGCCCAGACCTATCGAATGACTGCCGCTAGCACAAGCGGCACTTACCGTAAAGTTGATGCCACGCAAGCCAAAGATAGAGCACAAATTCATATTGACCGTAGAATTCATCGACTGGAAAATAGACCCGGAACCGACCAGTTCGGAGTCGTGTTTTTCCGCCATAATCTGATAACCTTTGATGACGGCCTCTGCTGTAGAATCGTTTCCGAAAATACAGCCCACCTCATTGCCTGCCAAATAAGAGCTGTCTACACCTGCCATCCGGAAAGCCTCACGGGCTGCCATATATGCATATTCGGCTTCTTCCGACAGGCAAGCCCGCTGACGGCGGTCAAGCAATCCTTTCAATTGGGGCTTTTCTACGATTCCCGTCAGAGGCGACCTGAATCCATAAGCGATACGGGCTTTATCAATACCTATACCCGATTTTCCTTCATACAAAGAACACTTGATAGTATCTATATCTGTACCGATGCACGTCCATGCACCGATACCGGTAACTACTACTCTCTTATTCATAAGCCCTATGCACTAAGTATACAAACCACCGTTTATCGAAATCACCTCGCCTGTAATATAACCGGCTGCATCCGAGCACAAGAATCCGACCAATGCTGCCACTTCTTCCGGCTTGCCGAAACGATTCATCGGAACCATCTTCTTCAGGTCTTCAACAGGCAAATCTTTGGTCATATCGCTTTCGATGAACCCAGGAGCAACGGCATTAACCGTCACATTCCGACTGGCAACTTCTTGTGCCAAAGCTTTGGTCGCACCTATCAACGCCGCTTTTGCTGCACTGTAATTTGTCTGTCCAGGCATACCTTTCAGTCCCGACAGAGAAGCCATGTTGACAATATGCCCTCCGTGTTTTCTCATCAGCATTTTAGGCAACAATTTCCGTGTCACGTAATAAAAACCGTTCAGCGAAGTATTGATGACATCATGCCAGTCCTGTTCAGGCATCATAAACATCAGGTTATCCCGCCGTATGCCTGCATTATTAATAAGGTATGCTATATAATCATCCGGATGGTTTTGTTCCCATGCATCCAAAGCCGCAGAGACTTCCTGCTCGTTTCCGACATCAAACTTCAGTAACTCTGCGCTTCCACCACGGGAAACAACCGTATCTAAAACCTCACGGGCTGCTGTATCATTAGACTGATAATTAATCAGAACCGGTATACCCATTTGCGACAGTGTCAGACAAACCGCCCGTCCTATCCCTCTTGAGCCACCTGTTACTAGAGCGTATTTCATATTTAATTGGCTATTTTATAAAAAAATTATTCACGCGCAAAATTATAAAATACCATTCAAAAGACAAAACTACTTATCTTCTTTTTCAGAGCAAACGCATCTAAATTATGCAGATTATCCTCAACGGCGGAAAGATTGTCTGAAGTAGTACTGCATCTGCCAATGAAGTATATATCCGTAGACGGATGAAGTATCAATTCATGGATTACTTCCTTTGTTCGTCCGCAGAAGCCGACTGCATGAAAAGTCCCTTACAGTCAGGACTGCTGTCCCAGCGGAATAGGACTACAGTCCTATATAGGGTAGGACTGCAGTCCTGGCTGCAAGGGACTGAGCGAGGACTGAACTGCTACGAACTGGAAAGTAGTATGCTGCCGGGAATTGATTTGCAATTCCATACTCACTGAATCCGCCTTGCAATCGTAATGCAGATACCGGTCAGTAGCCGGACACGCAATGCCAACCGTTTGAGAAGATATGGTATAAAACCGGTTCCAATAGGCAGAGACTACCGGATACTTTTCCTTATATTCCAACAGCATCTTTTACCATCAGCAGACATCCGCCAAAGGCCGCACGGACCATTATAAATGAAATCCGGTGTAAAACAAAGGAAACTGCCGTCGGGCAACAACGTTATATGATTAGCCATATATTCAGTCGTAATCGTACGAAGAAAATCACCGGCAAAAGTATATACATGAATTTTCCCCGCCACCTTATCATATACATACAAGGCTTCGGGATGACTGCCGACCATCAGACGGGTAACCGTAGTATATTCGCCGGGACCTTGCCCTTGCCGATGAATCTTATTAAGAAAAGTACCGTCTTTCGTAAAACGGTAAATAGCCTGCTGAAGCTGGTCGTAAACGAACAGGCAGCTGTCGGATGTACAGACCTGAACCGGCCTGCCTATCACCTCGCCCTTGGGAAGAGACAAAGGAATAATCTGCTTAGCCGACACAATATCAGCCAATGAAAGACATTCTTCCACAACCGAAAAATCCACATCGACCGAAACCTTGCATGATTCACTGTCCGAACGGAAAGAACGGGAACATCCACAAAGCAAAAATACTAAAATCACATACACATACTTCATCTTGTTTACTCTCATATTGAAATTAATATCACAGAACGCATAATCCTACAGCCGAATCATGCGTTCGATATAAATATTCTTCACAAAATCTCCTATACTATTAAGGACAAACATCCATCGCAGAACAAGCACTATATTTATTCGCAGTATATTTACAACAGGGCATTTCCGTATACATATGGAATTCAGGTATATACAGTTTGTATGTAGAAGCCATATAACCTTTTTTAAAGGTCTCTTCATTTCCATGATCCCCTCCTGTATTTTCATCCCTTGCCAACGCTTCCACATTGGCAAGAGCCAAGTCTGACATCATTTCTTTATTCTGCGCCTGATAAGCCGTTACACCTGCGACTACAGCCAAAGCGGCTGCAAACGTGATTTTCAATATATTCTTTTTCATCTTTTGCTAATTTTTATGTTATTATTGTTTTTCATTGATACCTGCGAAGCTGCAAATCACCGGTTTGCACATCTTCTGTTGTATTCTTAGTTCCTATGTTTGTAATGTGCTAGCAAAATAGCATAAAGCCAAGAGAATTATTAAATTTGTAAATGAAAGAAATAACTTAATAAAACCTATGACTTTATGCGTAAACAAAGTAACACATTAAATTTTGAAGGACAAAATATTTACGTAGGAATTGATGTGCATCTGAAGAGTTGGACAGTAAGTATTCTGAGCGGGCATCTCCACCACAAGACATTCGTTCAGCCCCCGAGTCCGGAAGCCCTGTCCTCTTATCTTCACGCGCATTTTCCCAACGGGAATTATCTGTCAGCCTATGAAGCGGGTTTCAGTGGCTTTTGGGCGCATTATAAATTGGTTGAAATGGGAATACAGAATATAGTGGTTAATCCGGCGGATGTCTCCACCAGCCAGAAGGAACGTCTTCAGAAGACGGATGCAGTGGACAGCAGGAAAATAGCCAGGTCTCTGCGTAACAATGAACTGACAGCCATCCATGTCCCTTGCAGGGAGACATTGGAGGTCCGTACCCTTTTGCGCAGCCGTGACGCCCTTGTCCGTGACCTGGCAAGAATGAAACAGCGCGTCAAGGCATTCCTGTATTATTATGGGATTGACTATCCTAAAGAATTCCAGCACAGCGGCACCCACTGGTCACGCGCTTTCATGAACTGGCTGCGTAACGGCATCCGCATGGATACGGAGGAAGGGGGTGCCGGTCTTTCCCTTTTGCTGGATTCCGTAGAGTCACAGCGCAGGCTTCTTCTGGAAGCGACACGGAAGCTGAGGGCGCTTTCCCGTTCAGACGGATATGCCACCGACTACGAACTGCTACGTTCCGTCCCGGGCATAGGCATGATAACGGCTTTGTCTTTACTCGCCGAACTGGAAGATATACGGCGTTTCGCCAATTCGGACAGGCTTGCGGGGTATATCGGCCTTGTCCCCACTTCCCACTCCACGGGTGAGAAAGACAATAAGGGGGAGATGACCTTCCGGGGGCAAATGCAGTTAAGAAGCAAACTGATAGAATGCGCATGGTTCGCAGCCCGGATTGACCCGGCCTTGAACATGGCTTTTTCAAAGCTGACACGGCGGATGGAGCCTAACAAGGCCATTGTGCGGATAGCCCGAAAACTGTTGAACCGGATCTTTTATGTCTTGAAATATAAAAGGAGATATAAGAATGAGACAGTTGAATGACACGATGGACAACAACTATATGAATGACCGCTGACAGTTTCTTGCAGCCATCAGGTCTGCTTTCTTTAGAATGCGGCATTTTACTTTAATAGGACTGAAAAGGAACATGTGACCGGGAACTTCCCGGTTCACTGATAGAAGGTTGTCCATATAATAAGTTCCGGCAAGGAAAACGGCAGGTTTTCTTAGCCATGTAGCGATATCCGTAACACAAAGGGACAGGACCGATGTCCCATCCCTCAACAATGTTACGGCGTAACGCAGGGAGTCTATTGCTGGCAAGTTGCTCCTCAGCAGAGCTTGCGTCCTCTTCAACTCCTTGATTACAAAGCTAATGAAAACCTTTAATAAAATAAAAAAATTCTCTGGATATTTGGATTACAACATAGAAGAAGCTGTTTTGAATTTCTCCAAAAAGTTTTTCTTGGCTTGATGTATCCGTTTCCGTGTGTGCTTTGGGTGATTTTTTGGTCCTTTGCGCGGTATGAAAATGTGCATTTTGTATATGCCACGTAGCAGAGACGATGTGCACATCGTCTCTACAAAAGCGGTGCGAAATGTTCAAGAAAATGCACAAATTCATACCGCGCATGGTATAATATCAAAATAGTAAAGAGTAAATTACAATATGAATACCGCAATGAGCCAATGTAGGGACGGTGTCCGCCCGCCCGTATGCGCCTGCGTGGATGTATTCGGGCAGGCAAACCCTTCCCTACAAGTTAATTGGCAAGATGCGGAATTCATTAAAATATTCTACGTGCTGATTGGGGGTAAACAGGTGAAAAACACGTCTTATCGGCATCAGGAGACGTACGCCTCACCATGTATATGTGAAAAAATCCGCTCAAGAATACACAGAATAAGAAAAAACGGTTATCTTTGCTTTACATTAACCTCAAAAACGACAAATATCATGTTTACAATTCAAGCAAACCCGTCCGGCACACGGACTATGGAAATATCAGAAGAACACCTGAAAACCATTGAAAAATATGCCTTGTTCCAACACCTGATAGACAGCAACGGCATTGTAGACGAATCGGTTCTGGACAAACTGAAACTGAACGTGCGTTCGCTCATCGTTTCTTCTGAAGGTAATTGCAAAGACCTGCTCGACCTGTGCATTGATGTGATTTATCACAACAACATGAAAGCATTTGGCCTGTATCAGCTTATCCAGCTGTACATCAAATGGCAACGTGAGCAGGAAGGCAGCCTTAGCCCCGAACTGCTGAACGAACCTCTGAACTGAGAAACTGTTTTGAATTTCTACATTCACACGGAGGGCACGGAGATAAACAGATAAACAAAAAGAGAGTCTTTCTGTGTCCTCCTTATGATGAAAACCTCAAACCCTGAAATCTCCCAATGACAAACAAAACCTATCAACTGACAGACTGGCTACCTACGACAAAAAAAGAAGTGGAACTGAGAGGCTGGAACGAACTGGATGTCATCTTATTCAGCGGAGACGCGTATATCGACCATCCTTCGTTCGGTGCTGCCGTCATCGGGCGTATTCTGGAAGCAGAGGGACTGAAAGTAGCCATTGTGCCCCAACCTAACTGGCGTGACGACCTGCGTGACTTCAAAAAGCTGGGGCGCCCACGCCTGTTCTTCGGTATAAGCGCCGGAAGTATGGACAGCATGGTAAACAAATATACTGCCAACAAACGGTTGCGGAGCGAAGATGCCTATACCCCCGACGGAAGACACGACATGCGGCCGGAATATCCGAGCATAGTATATACACGCATCCTGAAAGAACTGTATCCGGATGTACCCGTCGTGCTGGGAGGTATCGAAGCATCCCTGCGCCGCCTGACGCATTACGACTATTGGCAAGATAAAGTATGCCCTTCTATCCTGATAACTTCAGGTGCCAATCTGCTGATATACGGCATGGGCGAAAAGCCCATAACCGAACTGTGCCGGCGCATGAAAACATGCGGCACGCCACTACCCACCGACATTCCACAAACGGCTTATCTGGCCGACCGGAAAAGTTTTGCAGCAGAAGAAACAGACCTGCACCTCTTCTCGCATGAAGAATGCCTTGCCGACAAACGTAAACAGGCGCAGAACTTCCGCCACATCGAAGAAGAATCGAACAAATATGAAGCATTGCGTATTTGGCAGGAAACAGGCGATAAGGTAGTAGTCGTAAATCCACCTTATCCACCCATGAGCCAAAAAGAACTGGACTATTCGTTCGACCTTCCTTATACACGCTTGCCTCATCCGAAATACAAAGGCAAGCGCATCCCTGCATACGATATGATTAAATTCTCGGTCAATATCCACCGGGGATGTTTCGGAGGCTGCGCATTCTGTACCATATCGGCACACCAAGGAAAATTCATCGTGAGCCGAAGCAAGGAAAGCATTCTGAAAGAAGTAAAAGCAATTACAGAAATGCCCGACTTCAAAGGTTACCTAAGCGATTTGGGCGGACCATCTGCCAACATGTATGCCATGCATGGCAAAGATGAAAAGTTGTGTCACAAGTGCAAACGCCCTTCGTGTGTGCACCCGAAAATTTGTCCGAACCTGAATACCGACCATCGCCCGCTACTGGACATCTATCACAGCGTGGATGCCTTGCCCGGCATCAAAAAGAGTTTCATCGGAAGCGGAGTGCGCTACGACCTGTTATTACATCAAAGCAAAGACCCTGAAGTAAATCGGAGTGCAGCACAGTATACGCGCGAACTCATCGTACGTCATGTAAGCGGACGGCTGAAAGTAGCTCCTGAACATACAAGCCCACGGGTATTGGACATCATGCGCAAACCTCCGTTCGAACAATTCTATGAATTCAAACGAATCTTCGACCGCCTGAACCGTGAATTGAACCTGCGCCAACAGATTATTCCCTATTTCATCAGCAGTCATCCCGGATGTACAGAAGAGGACATGGCCGAACTTGCCGTCATCACTAAAAAGCTGGACTTTCATTTAGAACAGGTACAAGACTTTACACCTACTCCCATGACTGTCGCAACAGAAGCCTGGTACACAGGTGTGCATCCATACACACTGGAACCCGTTTTCTCGGCAAAAACACAGAAAGAAAAGTTGGCGCAACGTATGTTCTTCTTCTGGTATAAGCCTGAAGAACGGCGCAAAATCATTGCCGAACTGAAACGGATAGGGAGAAGCGACCTGATAAAGAAACTGTATTGATACTGTTCTGCCCCCAAAAGGTGTGTCAAGACAAACAGACACACCTCCAACACTCAGCTGTTTATTTATGCAAAATACGTACTGGCATCAGCCGGTAAAGCATCTTGCGGGTCATGATTTTATGATTCAAGAAATTCACAATATAACCAGTAATAAGTGCTGCTACAACCGAGCCTTCACGTACTCCTTCAATACTTCGAGTAAAACCTAACGAAAGAAGCACGGCTATCAGAACCAACGTTACATCGAAACCAACCTTTACATTACCGAATTCCTTATGCAAACGGCGAGAAAGATATTTCACTGTTCCTTCAGCACTCATCATCGCTACCTTAGGCTTGATTTCGAACACCACACCTACCGACTGAACCAGACATCCCGTCAACAAAACTCCTATTGACATCAGGTAACCCGTAGTATGCAACTCTGAAGTAAGCCACATGTTCAAATCAATAAATGCAGAAAATACGAACGACAAGGGTATCTGAAGCAAGATTTCTACCACATCTTTGCGCGTACCGTACCTACCCCGGATAAGCCAAAGCTGAATCAGTACCATCAGCATATTGGTGATAAATGTCCATGTTCCCAAGGTAAGCGGAGTATTCAGACTCAACACGTAATTGGTACTGGAAATGGGGGTGGTTCCTAATGCCGAATGCACAATCAATACGATTCCCATTGCCAAGAAATACAGACCTAAAATAAAAACCAAATACCTTTTAATCAAACTTTCCTTTTCCATATCGCTTTATGAAACTATTTATATTTGCATGCAAAGGTACTGTTTTTCTGGGAAAAACGGATAAGACATTCAGAGTTTGTGGAATAAAAAAATCGGGTACAAGGACACTTTTCTATTTAATAAATGTCCGTAATTAGCCAATCCGTTTGAGTTGCAAACGCAGTAGTACTGCGTTTGCCGATGAAGATATATTCGTAGGCGGATGCAGTATATATTCAACCGCGAATGCAGTATATATTCATTTTTCAGGGGTATATATTGGCTAAAGGACATTCATTTCTATTTACGGTATCCTTGCGTCCCGATTTCTTCTCTTATTGTTTCGTTACAACGGCTTATACTCTACAAAAGCCTCCATCGCCTCGTAGCAGGCAAGCCCCAATTTGTCGTAAAGCGAAGCTGTGCCACGGTTGCGGTCTTCGCTGCGTTGCCAGAAGAGGCGCTCGTCATTGCCCAGGAACGGGGCACTCTCCATCTGAGACTGGTGCTTCAGGATGGAATTCCGTTTCGCACGAAGCTCTTCGGGACTGAACGGCACAGCCATCTCGATGTTCTCGATTTCCCATTCCGCCCATGCCCCGCGGTACATCCAGATGCGGCAATCCTTCAACCATGCGGCACCGGCATTCTTTTCCTCGTCAATAGCTGCCAGTACGGCATCGGTGCAGACACGGTGCGTGCCATGGGGGTCGGCAAGGTCGCCGGCTACATAAATCTGGTGAGGCTGCACCTCCTGCAACAGCTTCTGGACGATTTGCACATCCGTCTCGCTAATGGGGTTCTTCTCGATGCGCCCCGTCTCGTAGAAAGGAAGGTCGAGGAAATGCACATGGTCCAGCGGGATGCGGTTATACGTGCATGCCGTGCGTGCCTCTCCCCTACGTATCAACCCCTTTATGGTCAGGATGTCACGCGTGTCGATGTCGCCTTCCTTCTTCTGAAGCAGGAACTGCTTGATGTCGGCATACATCTTGCGGATGGTCTCGTTCTGATTCTCATCAAAAAGCTGGTTGAAACCGTTGATGAAGTGCATGAAGCGTACCACCTCCTCATCGCCTACGGCAATATTGCCCGAAGTCTCGTATGCCACATGCACGTCGTGACCCTGCTGCACCAGACGGCGGATGGTACCGCCCATGGATATCACATCGTCATCGGGATGCGGAGAGAAGACGACCACACGCTTGGGGAACGGCTTGGCACGCTCCGGACGGTAGGTGTCATCCGCATTGGGCTTGCCGCCGGGCCAGCCGGTGATGGTATGCTGAAGGTCGTTGAATATCTTGATGTTCACATTATAGGCAGAGCCGTAAAGCACCAGCAGCTCGCTCAAGCCGTTCTCGTTATAATCCTTGTTGGTCAGCTTCAGAATCGGTTTTCCGGTCAAAAGGCAAAGCCATACGATGGCACTCCGGATCAGCTTGTCGTTCCATTCGCAGCTAGTCACCAGCCACGGGCGCTGGATGCGCGTCAGGTGTGAAGCAGCGGGCAAGTCGATGCAGACGGTCGCATTCTGGTGCATCTGGAGGTAAGAAGCGGGAAGCGTATCCGAAATCTTATCCTCTACCGCCTGCTTGATAATATCGGTCTTGTCATCACCCCAGGCAAGCAGATACACACGGCGGGCTTCCATAATCGTATTGATGCCCATCGTAATGGAACAAGGAGGCAGGTTGTCCACGCCCAGATTATGCGCCGCTTCCGAACGGGAAGTACTGTCCACAAATATCAGGCGCGTAATGGAAGCCGCCGTAGAGCCGGGCTCGTTCATGGCGACATTCCCTTCCCTGCCGATGCCCATCAGGACGATGTCCAGTCCGCCGTAGGTCTTGATGCGCTGTTCATACAGCAGGCAATGGTCTATGACCGCATCCTGCGGAATCGTGCCGTCCGGAGTAAACACGTTCTGCCGGTCGATGTCCACCTGGTTCAGGAAAAGCTCATTCAGCTGGCCGATGCTGCTGCTCCCCTGCTCTGATAAAGGATAGTATTCATACAGATTAAATATCACCGCATTACGGAAGCTGACGCCTTCTTCCTTATGGCGGCGCACCAGTTCGGCGTAAAGCGGACGGAGCGAAGCCCCCGTGCCCAAAGCCAATGTACAGAACTTGCCGTCATGCTGGCGTTCCTGTATCTTGCGGATAACCTCATCGGCAATGCACTTCACGCCTTCGTCTACTGTTTCATAGATGTTGGTAGGGATTTTTTCAAAACGGGTCAGCACGGAGCGGTCAATCGTATTCTCCGGCTTGTAATATCGGGTAGACACCCTGTTAAGGGATATCTGCGAACTCAAATTGGTTCTCATGGCTATAATTTATAATTAATAATTAACAATTAACAATGGATTACAGGTTGTTGCGCTCGATGTCCTTGAAATAGCGGTATGTGCCCACTTTCAGTTCGTCCGTAGCCGCCTCATCGCATACGATGATGCCGTGGCGGTGCATCTGCAAGGCACTGATGGTCCACATCTGCGTTACGCTTCCTTCAACGGCATGATGCAAGGCACGCGCCTTATTGTGCCCGTTGCAAAGGATCAGTACCTCTTTGGCGTCCATTACCGTGCCCACCCCTACGGTCAGCGCAGTCTTGGGGACCTTGTCCACATCGTTATCGAAGAAACGCGAATTTGCCACAATCGTATCGGTGGTCAGCGTCTTCACACGGGTACGCGAAGTCAGGGAAGAACCCGGCTCGTTGAACGCGATGTGGCCGTCAGGACCGATGCCGCCCACAAACAGGTCGATGCCCCCATACGAAGCAATCTGCTTTTCATAATTCCCGCACTCAACCTCCAAGTCGGAAGCGTTCCCGTTCAGGATATGGATGTTTTCCTTCGGAATGTCAATATGGTTGAAAAAGTTGTTGAACATAAACGAATGGTAGCTTTCCGGATGCGATTCGGGAAGACCCACGTATTCATCCATATTGAAAGTCACCACATTGCGGAAAGACACCTTTCCCTCTCGGTTCAGTTCAATCAGCGCCTTATACATGCCCAATGGGGAAGAGCCCGTAGGCAAGCCCAATACAAAAGGACGTTCGGAAGATGGCTGGAACTCGTTTATCCGTTTTGCCACATAGTTGGCAGCCCATTCAGAAAGAGACCGATAATCTGATTCGATAATAACTCTCATAGTTTTTCCAGATTTAATTAATATATTTGTAACAAGAATCCACTTTGCATGTTAAACCACTGCAAAGATATTGGGAATTATGAATAAAACAATCATTATACAAAGTAATTATCGATTGTTTTTTAAATTTTTAATTAACCGGATTTCCATTTTTAAAAACACCGCTTATGAAAGAACAGCTATTAGCAGACATCCAAAAAGGTTCGAAAAGTGCTATTATGAAAAAGCATATCATTACCTATTTAATATATAATGAAAATTCGACCATTACCGACCTAGCCAAAGACATGGACTTAAGCATTCCTACTGTAACAAAAGTAATAGACGAAATGCATGAACAAGGCTACATTGATGAATATGGGAAATTGGAAACGAGCGGTGGAAGACATCCAATTCTTTATGGACTAAACCCTGATTCGGCCTATTTTATCGGCGTATCCATAACGTGGAACAGCCTGCATATCGGTCTCATCAACTTCAAAGGTGATTTACTGAAACTACAAATGGGTATCCATATCGAACGGCAAGACACAATGGCATGCATTGACAAAATCTGCCGACACATTGAAACCTTTATTGATGGACTCAGCATCAGTAAAGAGCGGATTATACACATCAATGTAGCTCTGTGCGGACGGGTGAATCCAGAACTGGGATACAGTCACAGTTTCTTCAACTTCGGCGAACGCCCTTTAGCAGAAATATTGACAGAACGTATACACATCGAAGTTTCTATCGAGAACGATAGCCGCGCCATGTTGTATGGCGAATATATCAAAGGAGCTCTAAAAGGTTCGCGCAATGCTCTTTTTATCAATATAGACTGGGGACTGGGCATGGGTATTCTGATAGACGGGAAATTATACAAAGGCAAGTCTGGGTTCTCGGGCGAATTCGGCCACACCTATGGGTATGACAACCAGATTATCTGCCATTGCGGCAAAAAGGGATGCCTGGAAACTGAAAATTCCTGTTCGGCTCTCTACCGCAAATTCATCGAACACCTGAAAGCAGGCGAGACTTCGATTGTCCTGTCTGAAAAGTCCATCGAAGACATTACCTTGGATGATATATTCAATGCCATAGGCAAAGAAGACTTACTTGCCATTGAACTGGTAGAAGAAATCGGACAACAACTGGGGGTGCATATCGGTAACCTTATCAATATTTTCAATCCTGATACAGTTATCATTGGAGGGGAAATGTCGAATGCAGGCGAATTTCTGTTACAGCCCATCATTACCACCGTACGAAAATACACACTTAGCCTGATGAGCCGCGATTCAGAAATCATTTTGTCAAAACTGAAAAGCCAGGCAGGTATCATAGGCTCATGTCTATTATCGAGAAGCCGGATGTTTGAAGCCTGACCCAAAATCGGGTAGGAGGTAAATGCTAATCATAGAAAGGCATTTGCCTCCTACTTTCACATTTACCGACCTCCCACACCACCGTACAAGCGGTTCCGCATACGGCGGTTTCGCGCTTTCTCATCTCACGATGTGTGGCAAGTTGTTTTCAGCCATCCCTCGGACTAGCGTCACTCCTACTCTATTGTCGGATTCCGTCCTATCGTGGTGAGTAGGGAAGCTCCTTTCGGACATCTGACTACAAAAGAGTCTCAAGGGTAGCAGTCATTTACTATTGCACTGCGCGATTCGGTCCTTCCCCATAGACACACGTGTCTTAGGTACTATAACCTCTGCTGACTTCTCACGGCAAGCTTTACTCCGTCAGGGCACATCGAATGGGTACGTCTTCGCCATGCGTCCGTGAGACCTCCTCGGATAAGGGCATTGTCTTTCCATCTTATGCCTACTTCATTTACACCGACCGTTCCGAATAGCTATCGGGCTTTGGTTTGTGTAGAAACCTTACCCACGGTCAAATGCCTTGTATGAAGTTTCTGTTCGTTAGACCAGATGTTTGCCGCCGGCTTCCTTCAGATTCCACCTCGCGATGGACACCCTTGCCTTGGGCTATGTGATTCCCGCTATTAGGGCTCACTCGGGACTTACACCCGTTAGACAATGCTCATGCCGAGCGTACTACAAAAGAGGATGCACTCCAAAAAGAGAACATCCTCTATAAATTTTAAAACCGACGATTTATCGATTATCCTTGGTGGATTGCTTCAGAAGGACATACATCTGCGCAAGTACCGCATTCTGTACACATATCCGGGTTGATAGAATATTTGTCACCTTCAGAGATTGCGCCAACCGGGCATTCATCGATACAAGTACCGCAAGCGATACAATCGTCACTAATTACGTAAGCCATTGTTGTAAAAGTTAAAAGTTATTATTAGTACTAATTTGATAATGCAAAGGTAACTTTTTTATGTGAAGTTGTAACGTCTACATAGCAATATTTGATTAATTTGTACATAGTCTAAATAGAATCACCGCTTTATAGACTGATACATTGCTTGTTGCATACGTGTACGTATATTCAGCTTAGTCAGATTCTTATGATTGAATGCACGCGGATAAGTGCGGTTGCTCAAGAAAACAAAGACCAAATCGTTTTCCGGATCTGCCCAAGCACAAGTACCAGTAAAGCCTGTATGCCCAAAAACCCCTTGCGGAGCTTCAGCCGCACACGGGCTATGCTCTGGATGCCCGGTATCAGGCTTGTCGAACCCCAGTCCTCTCCTGCTCTCTTCCGACTGTAAGGTAATGAATAAGTCGCATGTAGCCCTACTCAGGTAACGATGCCCTCCATACACTCCCCGATCCAACAGCATTTGAAAGACAGCTCCTACATCATGTGCCGTCGAAAAAAGTCCGGCATTACCTGAAACTCCTCCCATGAAAGCTGCAATCTCATCATTTACATACCCTTGCAGTTCTGTTCTACGCAAAAAGTCTTCAGCCGCAGTAGGCACAATCTGCGATTTATCAAACCGATGCAAAGGATTGTATGCCGTATGCACCAAACCCATCGGCTTATAGAATACACTATCCAAATACACATCCAATGCAACGCCTGCAACAGATTCCACTAACTCTTTCAGCAACATAAAGTTCAAACAACTATACCGGTAAGAATGTCTTTTCAAAGGTATATCTGCCAATTGCCGGTTTATCTCTTTCCGAAAATCAGCATTCAAATACAAGCTGTCGGACAAAGGCAACACATACTTCCCTGTGCGTACAGAAGAAACCCATTCTTTTTTATAAACGAACCCGGTACAGGCATACAGGTTTTCATCTACTTGCAACGTGTGATACCGGTCATACTTTTTACGAAACAAACCTCCTTTACATGACTTCGAATCAATAGCTTCCTTATAGAAAGCCCAGTAAGCAGGCAAACCAGATTCGTGAAACAACAAATCCTGGACAGTAATACGCGATTTCCGTGTATCTTCCAACATTGGCAAATACTGGCTCACCCGATCGGTCAACCCGAATTTACCTTCGTCATACAATTTCATTACAGCCAACAATGTACCGGTCACTTTACTCAAAGAAGCCAAATCATATAAATCATTTTCTTTCACCTTGCGCGAACCATCGTAGGTAAATGTTCCGAAGCATTTATTATAGACAGGATATCCATCCTTCAATATCAGCACATGACATCCGGGATAAGCCTGCGCATCAATCCCTTCCTGGGCTATTGTATCAATACGTGCCAATATACGCGAATCCATACCAAAATCTTCAGGTGTATACAAATAGGGGCAATCAGGGTCTATTGTTATGCCTACACCTGCTTGACACCAGCCGGGAATACCTACCGACAAACGTCCTGTCACCTTGTCTCTGCCTGTCATGACCTTTGCTACATAACGTTGAACTGCTTCTGTTCCGACATGTGCCTGAACAACGGCCGAAGCATGCTGCAAGACAGGAAGCATAGTCTTCAAATCCTCCTGAGGAACAAAAGAAACGACCACCAGTGGTTTATCGGCTGCCAATTCCTGAAGAAACGGCACATAAGATTCATAATCTTTCTGATGCAATGCCACGATAACCTGCTGTGCCGTGCGAAGCCGCTTACGAATGGACTGCAACGAATCCACACGTGCATGTACCCAATTGATTGTTATCGATTCCTGCAATCCGTTGTAAAAAGGATAAGAATCGACTATCGAAGGAGAAATGCTCAACAAGACATTACCTGACAAAGCCAATTCCAACGGAAGCATTTCCAGCGAGTCCTTCAGTACTGTAACAGCTGCTTTATCCAATGCCAGCAGCAAGCTGTCTGTTTCAGGAATGCGTATACGAGACTTCAAATCTTTTTCATCCACCACCGGGCGCTGACTTAGACCCAATGCATATTTAAAGGTAAGTACCTTCCGGCATTTCTCGGTAATCACCTCTTCGGTAAGCAGGCCTTTCTTTATAGCATTCATTACTCCAGTCATTTCCCGCTTTAAATTACGTGGAGCCAACAACAAATCGTTTCCGGCCAAAAGTGCCTGTGCACACACATCGTCCGCCTGACGGATACCTCGCATTTCGAGCGCATCGGTAAAGACTAGTCCGGAGAAATGAAACTCATCCTGCAACATAGTGGTTATAATATCGGAAGAAATAGAAGCCGGCTTCTCCTCCAATTCAGGAACTTGCAGATGCCCGACCATCATACCACTTACTCCCGCATCTATCGCCCTACGAAATGGATACAACTCAATAGAATCCATACGGGCACGGTCAAAAGGAAGCACTGGCAATGCCTTATGCGAATCGACATCCGTATCACCATGTCCGGGAAAATGCTTGCAGACAGCCAACACACCTCCATCTTCCAAACCGCGTGCATAAGCAATAACTTTCCGTGCCACTTCTTTGGGGTTACTCCCGAAAGAACGGGTATTGATGACTGGATTTCCCGGATTATTATCCACATCCGCCACAGGAGCGAAATTAACCTGCACCCCTATTTCACGCAACTGACGTGCCACCTCTCTCCCATAACGATAAATCAACGAATCATCCTGAACACATCCCAATATCCGGTTTTTGGGAAATTCGGGCGTATCTTTCAGACGCATAGCCAATCCCCATTCACCATCAAAAGTAATCAGCAAAGGGATCCGGCTCCATTGCTGTGCCAAGTTAGTCAATTGCACCTGCTGGTCTATCCGCCCCTTGGCAAACAACAATCCACCTAATCCATATTCCTCAATCGCTTTCCGTATCTGGGCTTTGTTGCGCGGAGCTGTAACAGGATCTACCGTATGGATAAACAGCTGTCCGATTTTCTGTTTCAATGTCATCTCCGACAACCGGCTTTCTACCCATCTGCGGCACGCTGCCGTATCTTTCACCTGGCTCAATACCGAAGGCATCGTGTGAGCCTCTACCCAGACAGACAACAACAAGCATATATATAAAACGACCGCCTTTCTCATCTCAGTTCTTTTGCAAAGTCAACACCATTTTTCCTATAAAAGCGGCATGCTTTCCCATTTGTTGCAAAGGCACTTCCACGCCATCCAGATTCTTATAATATTCAGGTTTCTCAAAATAAGAATGCGAATGTCCGCCCAATACTACATCGATATTGCACGTATTCTCTATCAGTTCCACATCCGAATAAGGCTCTCCTTTCCAACCCAAATGAGAAAGACAAATCACCAAATCACACTTCTCCTGCATTTTCAGCAGGTCAGCAATCCGTTGTGCTTCAGAGACAGGATCCTCAAACTTCACATCACCATACGATGCTTTTGCCACCAAACCTTCCAGTTGCGCGCCCAACCCGAACACTCCAATCTTAATGCCATCCCGATGCAACACAACATACTCTTTCACCAAACCTTCCAGCACAGTACCCGTCACATCATAATTGGCACATACAATGGGAAACTCTGCCAACCTGAACAAACGCGCCATATTCTCCAAACCGAAATCGAACTCATGGTTCCCGATAGTACCAGCATCATAACGCATCTCGTTCATCATGCTGATTTCCACTTCTCCCTTATATATATTAAAATAAGGTGTACCTTGCGAGAAATCCCCACAATCGAAAAGCAACAAATCAGGATGGATTTCACGCTGCTGGCTGATAAAAGTAGCACGTCGCACCATACCGGCTTTCCCTGCCAGCAAGGTATCCTGGTAATTTTCAGGAAAAGGCTCAATACGACTATGCATGTCATTGGTATGAAATAAATAAATCTCCTTGGTTGACTGGGCTGCTGCTGTAACCACAAGCAAACATACCCATAAAGAAATAAGACACAATTTTTTCATTGCTTAATCTGTATTATTGTTCAACAATCCGCCCTTCCACCTTCGCATCAACACACTTGCCCAAAGCTTCCATCTTTTTCACATAATCGATGAACAAATCCCGCAAAACAGCATTTTCCGGTTCAAGCTTACCCACAGCTTCTTTAAAGGCTGACAAGTGATCATTCCCTTCGGCCAAATAGTCAATGGTAGCTACCTGATAGTCCTTTTCCGGGTCAATGTCCTTTCCACCGACTTTCGCACTCAGCAGATTGCCCGATTCCGATATGACAAGCCTTGCTCCACTTAGTCCTTCTCCATGTACCCCAGCCATCTGCCTGAACAGTTCCTGCAAGTCTTTCCCTTTCAATGTCACTACCACCAAATGGTTTTCGAACGGAGTGATTTCATAAACCGATGCAACCGTTACCTCCCCTTCATTCAGCAGACTGCGTATGCCTCCCATGTTCATCACGCCCACATCTGCCGGCATACCGGTTTTAACTTCCGCCGCCGTACGCAACACGTCTGCTAACAGATTCGACAAAGGCGATTCGGGACGGTAAACTTCCAACTTCCGTGCCGCATGGCCGATTACCGGCTTCATGATGCTATCCACACCCTCCTGGTAAGGCTGCAACATACGCCACGCTTTCATATCTTGCTCCACATCGTATGCTTTTGTCACAGGTACCCTTTCTCCTTCTACCGACACCAGCGAATAGCCTGAACTACATGCCGTTAAAGCTAGGGCTACCACATACATGCCATAACATAATCTTTTTTTCATATTGATTGTCTGTTTATTTCCAGTCAAAGTTAGAAAAAAAGCCGACGATGCCCAAATTTTCCTTCAAAATAAAGCGAAAAGGCTTTGCCATGTCGCAAAAAATCACTTACTTTGCACCGCTTCCGCGCAATCGCTGTCAAGAAGAGTTACTTGGTATGTTGCGTTGGGTACGATAAACAATTTAATTTCAAAAAACAAGATGGATTTAATTAAAATTGCAGAAGAAGCATTTGCTACTGGCAAACAGCATCCTTCATTCAAAGCAGGTGACACGGTTACAGTAGCATACCGTATCGTCGAAGGTAACAAGGAACGTATTCAGATGTATCGTGGTGTAGTTATCAAAATCTGTGGACACGGCGAAAAGAAACGCTTCACCGTACGTAAAATGTCTGGTACAGTAGGTGTAGAACGTATTTTCCCCTTGGAGTCTCCGGCTATCGACAGCATTACTGTCAACAAGATTGGTAAAGTGCGTCGTGCTAAATTGTACTACTTGCGCAAACTTACCGGTAAGAAAGCCAGAATCCAGGAAAAACGTACAAACTTATAATTCGGATTCGATTGTTTCCTATCGGGTAGGAGGTAAATGCTAATCATAGAAAGGCATTTGCCTCCTACTTTCACATTTACCGACCTCCCACACCACCGTACAAGCGGTTCCGCATACGGCGGTTTCGCGCTTTCTCATCTCACGATGTGTGGCAAGTTGTTTTCAGCCATCCCTCGGACTAGCGTCACTCCTACTCTATTGTCGGATTCCGTCCTATCGTGGTGAGTAGGGAAGCTCCTTTCGGACATCTGACTACAAAAGAGTCTCAAGGGTAGCAGTCATTTACTATTGCACTGCGCGATTCGGTCCTTCCCCATAGACACACGTGTCTTAGGTACTATAACCTCTGCTGACTTCTCACGGCAAGCTTTACTCCGTCAGGGCACATCGAATGGGTACGTCTTCGCCATGCGTCCGTGAGACCTCCTCGGATAAGGGCATTGTCTTTCCATCTTATGCCTACTTCATTTACACCGACCGTTCCGAATAGCTATCGGGCTTTGGTTTGTGTAGAAACCTTACCCACGGTCAAATGCCTTGTATGAAGTTTCTGTTCGTTAGACCAGATGTTTGCCGCCGGCTTCCTTCAGATTCCACCTCGCGATGGACACCCTTGCCTTGGGCTATGTGATTCCCGCTATTAGGGCTCACTCGGGACTTACACCCGTTAGACAATGCTCATGCCGAGCGATCGGGTAGGAGGTAAATGCTAATCATAGAAAGGCATTTGCCTCCTACTTTCACATTTACCGACCTCCCACACCACCGTACAAGCGGTTCCGCATACGGCGGTTTCGCGCTTTCTCATCTCACGATGTGTGGCAAGTTGTTTTCAGCCATCCCTCGGACTAGCGTCACTCCTACTCTATTGTCGGATTCCGTCCTATCGTGGTGAGTAGGGAAGCTCCTTTCGGACATCTGACTACAAAAGAGTCTCAAGGGTAGCAGTCATTTACTATTGCACTGCGCGATTCGGTCCTTCCCCATAGACACACGTGTCTTAGGTACTATAACCTCTGCTGACTTCTCACGGCAAGCTTTACTCCGTCAGGGCACATCGAATGGGTACGTCTTCGCCATGCGTCCGTGAGACCTCCTCGGATAAGGGCATTGTCTTTCCATCTTATGCCTACTTCATTTACACCGACCGTTCCGAATAGCTATCGGGCTTTGGTTTGTGTAGAAACCTTACCCACGGTCAAATGCCTTGTATGAAGTTTCTGTTCGTTAGACCAGATGTTTGCCGCCGGCTTCCTTCAGATTCCACCTCGCGATGGACACCCTTGCCTTGGGCTATGTGATTCCCGCTATTAGGGCTCACTCGGGACTTACACCCGTTAGACAATGCTCATGCCGAGCGTACTACATAAAAAACCGATACTCTACATGGAGTACCGGTTTTTTTATATCTTTACGACGGTTGACGCAAGCAACAGGGAAACGGCAGGCACATAGCTGCACCGCATAGTCAATATAGCTGCATTGCCGGTACGATTAGTAATCGTACAAACAGACGATTAATAATTGTACAGCCATACGATTACTAATCGTGCAAGCATCGCAGATATGTCCCTTGCGGAGAGACAGATACGTTGAACATTAAATCAAACTGATTATGATAAAATACAGCTTAGTAATGCGTGGCAAACCGGGTAATCCGGAACTTCCGAAACGGGCTTTCGCTTCGGCGCAGAGTATAAAGAAAATGTCGCTGGAAGAGGTGGCAAAGTACATAAAACAACATGGTTGCGCATATAGCGTAGGCGATTTCCTCGCCATAGCCGACATGTTAGCAGAAGCTACGGCAAACCTGCTGAAAGAAGGCTATCGCGTAGAATTGGACCAGCTTGGCGAATTTTATGTCACACTGGATTGCGAAGGCGCAGAAAGCATGGAGGCTTTCCGTCCGGACGAACACATCAAAGAGCTGCGGGTTCACTGGACACCCAGCGACGCCTTTAAAGACCTCCGCCAAGGAACAACATTCGAGGAAACCGTAGACCGCCGCACGGAACGCAAATTATTGCGGGCGGAACGCAAAGGGGAATCTACATTGGAGCTGAATAAATGAAAGAACTGCGCATTTTGCAAATAAACACAATACTGAATCCAACGCTATTTTGATTCAGGCTTACACGCAAATAAAATCATTTCATAAGAGGGTGTGCCCGAAATATAAAATGGCACGCAGATAACACTGATATAACAGACGAACACAGATAATTTACAACTGAAGGAACCTGTGAGAAACTATTAAATCAGTGCCATCTGCGTGCCATATATCTGTTAAATTTGCCCACACAGCAAAAAATATTTACTTTTGGAGAAATAATACTCAACAAACAGAGCGTCATATTGAACAAAAACGTTATCTTTGCAGTGTCATGGTCTGCGAAAAGACCGGACAGACATATAGAAAGCGTTTTTGCTTTATCCTAAGATAGAAATCGCCAATTTCAACCATAAGAAGGATGAAGACAATATGACGCTCATTCTGTTTGTATATGTAGAGGATAGAGCCCATGTTGTATCTTGTCGCATAGCGTAACGGCGTGAGTATTGTTTCTTTCATTCATTTCTTATGAAGCGTTTGGCGATGCTCTATCTTGATGAATGCGGACAAGTCCTCACGCCTTTCTTTTTGTTTATCCTTATCGCCGACTTCGGAGGACTTGCAGGCATCCTTTATAATCTATGAAACCCAAGGCATGGCTGCTTATGCCGCTGATAGCTTTGTGCATCACGGCATGTGAGTATGACGACAGCGCATTGAAAGCTGACGTAAACGACTTGAAAGACCGCATCACGGCTCTCGAAGGGCAAGTGAACCGCATGAACGAGGACATCGTTTCCCTACAAGACATTATCCGTTCGCTGGACCAGCAAATCGGCATTGCTGACGTGGAAGAAAGTGCGGACGGCTATATCCTTCACTTTACTGATGGCACTTCCGTTTCGCTCCGTAACGGAAAAGACGGGGCAGACGCTCCCGTTATCGGAACCGCCGAAGAAAACGGCACCGTTTATTGGACATTGACTGCCGGTGGAAAGACTGATTGGCTGACCGATAATGCCGGCAACAAACTTCCCGTAACCGGAACGGCTGGCATCACGCCGCTGTTAAGTATCGATGACAAGGGGTACTGGACGGTGAGCTACGACGGAGGAAAGACGTATGCGCAGATAACCGATGGCGCAGGCAATCCGGTGCAGGCTGTAGGCAAGGACGGAACGGATGGAACCGACGGCTCAACCGGTGTGCCTGGGACTCCCGGCAGTGATGGTGCCGATGGAAAAGATGCTCCCATTGTCGGCATTGCTCAAGAAAACGGTGTGTATTATTGGACCTTGACCAAAGGCGAAACCGTTGACTGGCTGACCGATGAAGCGGGCAACAAGCTGCCCGTAACCGGAGCGTCTGGTGTCACTCCACTTTTAAGCATAGACGATGAAGGCTTTTGGACGGTGAGCTACGACGGAGGAAACACCTATACGCAAATAACCGATAGCACAGGCAATCCGGTACAGGCTGTAGGTAAAGACGGAGAAGATGGCGCAGACGGCATGCCGGGTACCCCGGGAAGTGATGGCGACTCGTTCTTCCAAAGTGTCACGCAAGACAGTGAAAAGGTCATTTTAGTATTGAGCGACGGCACCATCATCAACCTTCCGAAAGCCAAAGCGTTTGGCATCAGTTTCAGCCAGACCGAAAACATCCCGCTCGATGAAGATGGAGTAACCCTGTCTTATACCATAACCGGAGCCGATGCCGACACGCAAGTCAGGGCATTTGTTTCGAAAGGCAATTTGGAACTGACTTTATCGGAAGGAAAAATTACCGTAAAACCTACATATACCGAAAGTGTAAAAGGCTCGGAAGTCATCGTACTCTTATTCAATAAGGAGAAAACCATTACCACCCTCCTGACCTTTACCGATGCACCCAAAGACATAAACGCCAACGGCAACACGGAAGATTATAAAGTGGAAGAAGGAACATGGGACGAATAATCACCTAAAACAACAAGCATCATGAAAAAACATACCTTTTATTATATAGCCCTCTCTGCATTGGCAATGCTTACGGGGTGTAGCGAAGAAGACGGTTTCGGGCTGAAAGCCATAGATGGAAACCGCTCGTTGACCGCAACCATAGAACATAATGACTTATCGCGCACCGCGGTAAGCGAAGAAGGACAAGTCACTTGGACCGAAACCGATGCCATCGGTGTGTTTGGCACAAGCAGCCGGAATGTGAAATTCGCTTACCAGTCTGCTACCGATAATGGAGGTACGGCAACTTTCCGTGGAAATTTCCCCGAAGAGGAAAGCATGGAGCAGGCGTATTATCCGTATCAGGAAGATGCCACCTTATCAGGCAATGCCCTTACGCTGAACCTCCCGTCGGAATATACCTATACAGGCAACAGCAATGCCCCGATGTTGGGTGTAAAGAATACAGACGGTACATTCACCTTCAAACACCTGACCGGCTTGCTCCGTATCACCATTAACAATGTGCCCGAAGAAGCAGACCGTTTTGTGATAGCCTCATCGGCTGAAACCGATGCGCCTTATCTTGCCGGACAAGCCACGGTAACGGATATTCAAGCGGAAGAAGCTACCTTGTCCATTACCGCCAACGGAAGTAAGGAGATTGTTTATACGTTAGGAAGCCTGACCACAGGTACCGGTTTCCGTACTTTCTTCGTTCCCTTGCCCGTAGGCGAATATCCGCAATTGAGCGTATCTCTCTATGCCAAAGACAGCACAGAGCCTTATTTCACCAAGACCATTTCGGACATAACCGTCAGCCGTGCCGTGATGATTGACATGCCGATACTGGATGCGCAGACGGGTGCGCAATATGTGTTGAGCGAGAATACCACCGAAATTACCGAGGATATGGCAGAACATATCAGCGTATCGCCCGATGATAATACTACTTTGATTTATGAAAGCGGCATTGCGGAAGAAGATGTGCCTGAGATAGGTGAGATTATATTTGCAAAAGTTTCTGATGACTTCCCTGACGGTTTCTTGGGAAAGGTATCAAGTATAAAAGAAAACGGTGATGGAAGTTATATGGTAGAGACGGAAGTTGCTTCGTTAAGCGAAGCGTTTGATGAATTGTATGTTAATGAGACCGTAATATTGGAACCGGAAATGGCTGTACAATCGCGAGCTGACGATGGTAAAACACATGCATTTGATATTGAACTTAATTTTGGCAAAGAACATGGATATACAGCTAATGATGAGTCTTATTCCATTTCAATGAACGCTAATTATGGAGTTATTTTCAGTTTTAATGTTTCGCTGGACAAAAAAGACAATATACAACGGGCTGGTGTCGTTCTACAAAATGCTTTTGAGGCAGGTGCTCATGTTGTCGTAAATGGTACATTCCCACATAATGAGGAAGACGGAGAATTGGAAATTCCCCTAACTGAAGTTAGATTAAGAAATATCCCTTTAGCGAATGGAATTATTCAAATCACTCCTGTCTTAACTACCACTATGGTAGCCAGATTAAATGGTGAAATGGTCGCTGAATTAGGGTATAGTACAAAATATAAGACTTATAGCGGTGCCGATTATGTCAATGGTCAATGGGTAACAGGATCAAGTGAAAGAGGCCAGGGCGGTGATAATAAATCACCTTGGAAGCTGGATGGTGCCATAGACGGTAGATTTGCATTGGAAGGAAATATTTTTGGCGGTTTTGCTGTTGGTTTTGATGGAAGATTATACAATCGGGATGATATGAAGCTAAGCATAGGTGCTGAAGCCGGAATGAATATAGGAGGACAAGTAGAAATAAACAGCAATGAAAATGCAGATGTATTAGAGCAAGTTCTATCTAACGCAAAATTCACATCATCACTTACTATCAATGGTACACTTGCAGTAGATGCTTCACTGATTGCCCCCGGTGATAAAAAACTGGAAGGAGGAATAACTCTTTTCGAAGCCACACTATTCAAAAGAGAAGTTCCTTTGTTTCCCAATATCAAAAAGCCGGAAGCAAAAGTTACCCCTGAAGAAACTACCGAAGTAGCACCGGAACCCACCTATACCGCTGATATTGAAACAGAAGTGCAAGGACCTACATTGATGGAAGATGTAGAAATTGCATACGCCATCGAAGATGAAGAAACAGGTGAAGTATTGGAAGTTTCCGACCCAATACCGTATAGTGGTGATGTAGAAGGAGAATTGATGGGAGGTGAAACACCGATTGAAGAAGTAAAGCCTGTGAAAGCGGCCTTCAAGGAATTAAAACAAGAAGTGTCGTATGCTGTTTATCCTATTGTTATCTCTCCGTTCTTAAATTCCGTTATCAAGAAATATGACATATCACTGAAACAACAAGCGATAAACATTAATATTGCACCTCAAAAATCAGAACGAGACATCCTAATAGAATTTTATAATTCTACAGGAGGAGATAATTGGACAAATAATGAGAATTGGTGTTCAGATAAACCACTGGATACTTGGTATGGAATACGTTTAGATCATGAAGGAAAAGTCCAGAATATTTCTTTGCTAAATAATAACTTGACGGGGGAAGCTTATTTGGCAGACTTGACAAATCTTGATTATTTGGTTTTAGGAGAAAATAAATTGACAAATATAACACTTTCAAACTTGCCTTTATTGAGATATTTAGAGGCAGGAATGCAAGGTCCCTCTGTAACTCCTTTTTCTATAAATATGAGTGGGCTAACAAATTTAGACCAGTTAACCTTGAATAATGTTGAAAATTTTGATTTGTCAGGATTAACAACATTAAGAAGTCTGTCCATAGGTTCTTATCAATTAACCGATTTAGACATAACAGAACTCACAAATTTGGAAACATTAATAGTTACTGACCAAATAGCCTCTTTAAATGTTAAAGGATTACATAAACTCAATTATATATTGTGTAGTCGCATTCAAGCTACGCAATTAGATTTTTCAGAGTTGGAAAGTCTAGAAGAAGTCAAATGTTATGATAATCTCCTATTAAAAGATTTAACGATAGCCAAATCTAAAAACTTAACGAAATTGACATGTAACAATAATGAACAACTGGAAAATTTAGATCTTACTGGAACTGAAAAATTGGAGCGAATAGAATGTAAATATAACCAACTTACGAAGTTAGATTTGTCTACATCCCCAAATGTCAACTTACTTTGGTGTGGCTATAACAAATTGAAAATCTTGAATATTAATTCTGATAAATTGGAAAATCTTAGTTGCAGTGACAACCAACTCAGCAACATAGATTTTTCTAATGTAAGGAATCTTACTAGTTTAGTATGCAGTAATAACCAACTGTCTAATTTAGATATTTCAATACTACCTCGATTACAATATCTAAACTGTGACTATAATCAACTCAAAGAATTGGATTTCTCAAATAACCAAGAAATTACAGAGATTCATTGTGATAATAATCTATTTACAGATTTAGAATTTCCAAATTTAGACAACCTAACATACCTATCTTGTTCCGATAATCCATTAAAGATTTTAGATGTTTCAAAATTAAAGAGTCTTCAAAAATTATTCTGCGATTATGAACATCAAATGGAAATCGTGGATATCTCAGGTATAAGTAATTCTATAGAACATCTCCAATTTATGGGAAGTTTTGTAAAAAAAGTATATATCTCTACTCAAGAGGAAAACTACAAACGTAATTTTCTATCATGGGGGGAACTAGATTCTCAAAAATATCCTGAGCCTAATTATTATTCAGGTTATCAATACCCCGAATTTATCTATAAATAAAGTAGCATTTTAAAAGCAATCCTCCCGAAAGCATCTACAGCACAAATGCCTTTCGGGAGGATTTATTTTTCTATACATGATTGCATAGCTCATATTTTCCACTTTTCTAACTGAATACATCCAAAGTACAGAAAATATTCGTAATTTTGTTACGAGTAATCATCATACAAAATCATAAATTAATCCTACTCATGGCAAACGAGATACAGTTCCTACTTTACAATATGCCCGATGAAGAAGGCAAAGTGCAGGTCATCATCAAGGACGAAACGATTTGGTGCACCCAAAAGGCTATGGCGCAACTTTTCGATATTAACAAATCAGGTATCAGCCGTCACATATCCAACATATACAAAGACGGCGAATTATCTCCCGATACGACAGTTGCAAAAATTGCAACTGTCGTAAACAGAGGCATAAGAGGGGAAGTTAAAGAGTTGGTTGACTTCTACAATCTTGATATGATTATCTCCGTGGGTTATCGTGTAAATTCCGCTAAAGCGACCCGTTTCCGCCAATGGGCTACAAAGATACTCAACGAGTATATCCGCAAAGGTTTCGTATTGGATGATGACAGATTGAAACAAGGAACGGCTGTGTTTGGGAAAGACTACTTCCGCGAATTGCTTGAAAGGGTACGTTCTATCCGGGCAAGCGAACGCCGCATTTGGCAACAAATTACGGACATCTATGCCGAATGCAGTACCGACTATGACCGCAATTCTCCCACAACAAAAGAGTTTTACGCCACGATGCAAAACCGCTTTCATTATGCTATTACCGGACAAACGGCTGCTGAAATCATCTACTCAAAAGCAGACCACACGAAAGAACACATGGGACTTACGACATGGAAAAATTCTCCCAATGGGCGAATACTCAAATCGGATGTATCCGTAGCGAAGAACTATCTGGACGAGAAACAAATCCGGCAATTAGAACGCACGGTTACTTCTTATTTCGATTACATAGAAAACTTGATTGAACGTCAAAATACGTTCACAATGAACCAGTTTGCCGCAAGTGTAGACAAATTCCTGACATTCAATGACTATAAAATATTGCCCGACAAAGGACGCATATCCGCTGCACAGGCAAAAGCAAAAGCCGAAAGCGAGTATGATATATTTAACCGCACACAACCCATTGATTCGGATTTCGACAAGGAGCTTAGAGGATTATTAGGCAAATAAAGGACATCTTTACACAATCAATATAACCGCAAACAAGAAGACGCACAACCCAAACATCGTTGTGCGTCTTCTTATTTATAGTGCATCTACTTTTTATTCATACACAAATCTGCCGTTTTCCCAACGGGCTTTGATAATAACCGGTGGAGCCGTTGGTGGATATTTCTTTTGTGGAACCACAGAAACACGGCTTCTCGCACGTTGGTTCAAGTCCCAATTTACAAATTCCTCATAATCGTATGTCCAACTTTCTCCATACGCCAATTTATGGATACGGTAATAAATGGCTTCACGCGAAGGAGCATTGAATCCTCCAGTATTATCATTCATGATGCTGTTTTCGGTAGGACGATATGCACCAGTCCAATACGTACAAGCTCCTTCATAAACACCGATATTCTCACTGGCATACCGTGAATCAGCTATGAATTTGCTCCAATATACCCGGGCAGGGTCGGAAATATAATCGGTATTTTTACCCCAGCCATAATTTTCCCGCATATTTTGTTCGTCACGTATTTCATTTGCCGGAATCATGCCCATATACTCGTAAGCATATTCATCATTCAACTTAGCAAAACCATGTCCTCCAGCTTCATGATGCAGTATAGTGGCTAAATCTTCATAACTTGTACCTATCGGGAAATAGGCAACCGATGTACCTCTTCCATAATCACTTGTATAACCAGTATTATAATACATATAACATGTGCCTGCATACGCAGTAGAATTCATCATCACCACAATCAATACATCTTGCATCTGTTCATTTGTAAAATTAAAAGCGGTTTGAGCGTATTTCATGCACAACTCATCATTTCCCATAACATGGGTACCTCCTCCAAACGTACCAGAGAATATTGTTTCACCACCATCAACATAGCCTTCGTTCTTGGATACGGCATTTACATAATACACATTAAACATATCTCTGAACGAAGCATAAGGCTCTTCGCTGAAAAACGCATCTGCTGCTTGCTGCATTACTTTTTCATACGTTCCGTCGGCAATCTGTCTGTCTGAGAAAGCATCACCCATCAGCACGACATTGATGCCGTTTCCTTCGGAAGCCGTTTGCAGAGTGTACGCCTTTCTGTCCGCCGAGAAGTCGGTGGATTCATAAGGTGCATCACCTTCGCCCAATATGCCTTTCAAGAATTCCGGCAACTCATCACGAGAGGTAAAACTGCTATGGAAAATCATCTTACCCGTTTCATCGAAAGCGATAACCGTAGGGAATCCTGAATAAGGAATGCCGCCTTCCGGATTTTCCATCAACGTGGGCCATTCCATATCATTGCTTTCAATGTAATTGTCCGCGTCTGCCGGATTGTCCATACCGTCAGTACAAATACCAATAATCTCTAACGAATGGTTCTTATAACGTTGATACAACTCCGACATCACCGGATGAAACGCTTTACTGTATCCACACCACGTAGCCCATACATAATACAAGGTAACTTTATGACTGGATACAATATCTATCGTACGGATGGTATTGCCCCGATTATCTGTTGCCGTAAAATCTGGTATATAAAGATTAAGAGTTTCAAAAGTAAAGCCTCCCGGTTCGTTTTGCTCGATACATCTATACCCGTTTATTTGCCACCAATCGGTAGCGGTAACAGCTTCCGGCACATCTCCTCCCAGCATATTGTATGAGAAATCCATCGTTTGCAACTTGGTCAGCCTGCTTAACGTTTCAGGTACTTCTCCCGTCAGCTGGTTGCCAAACAAATAGCAATATTCCAAATTGATGAGATTGCCAAACTCCGAAGGGATGTTCCCCATCAACTGATTCTCATAGATATAACATGCCCTTAAATCGCTCAAGTTGCCTATCTCCTGCGGAATACTTCCCGTCAATTGGTTATTGTTCAGGAACAAATAACCGAGAATGTGCATATTGCCTATAGACGATGGAATCTCTCCCGTCAGCGTATTGCCACTCAAATCCAATGTATACAGTTCGGTCAGATTGCCTATTTCTTCCGGAATGCTACCCACCAGATTGTTATAAGACAAATGGATATACTGTACTCTCTCTTGGCTGTAATCCAATGTCACTCCATACCATTCCGACAAAGGAGCATTCGTACACCAGTTGGTATTGTTCGTCCAGTTGTCCCCATTGGTTGCATCATACAGCGCAATGAGAATATCACGGTCTGTCGGTCCTTCCGGTTCCAGTTCCGCATCGGTATCTACTGCCGCAAAGCTGGAAATGACGGAACGAGTTACGGTTATCGACTTTTGAGTCTGCTTACGAATGGTCTGCTCCTTACCGTTTATCGTTCCGGTTATATCCACTGTAATGCCTTGCGTCAAGGTTTGGGGAGCTACGACAAAATAAAACTCCGTTACACTCAATTCGGACAACTGCACATTGGCAGAAGTGCGCAACTGTATCGTGGTCTGTTTATCCCCGTTTCCATCGATGGTAAACACAGGAGCATCGGAAGCTACATCAATGGTTCCGTCCCCAGCTAACGCTTCCCCGTTATTTCCCTGAAGCCGGATAGCAGAAACAGCCATGGTTCCGGTGAGACGCAAACGGATGATGCCGCAGGTCTGCAAGAAACGGAAATCACTGTTCGTGCTTTTCGCTACCATCGGGCAATCGCCTGTATCGAAACTTCCTGCACGATAATCTTGCCCATCGGTCAAGCGATAAGAAATCTTGGTACCGTCTACAGCACTCTGCGCACTATAAGGATAAAAAGCATAAAACTCTTCCCCACTCACACCCGTTTCGCTTTCGAAACGGGCCTCATCGCCTTGTATTTCCGTCAAATCATAACGCACGGCTTCGGCAGTTGTATTACTGAAAATACCGATTGCGTCCGATTGTTCCCATATCACAGCATTGCCCGACAATTGGGTACGGCTTTTCACAGCCGCCGAAGTAGTGGCTTTTACCGATGTCAACCGGGTATCCGATTGGCGCAACGATTGCATCTCATCTTGTTTGCATCCTGCCAAAGAAAGCAAGAGCAAACTTAAGCAAAGGGTTATATATGTATATTTCATAACGATTCTTTTTTATATTCTTACCAATTTTCTTCATTCTCGGTAAAGTCTTCTATCTGTCCACCAGCGGTAGATGGTTGCTTGCCAGCCTGAACCACTTCAATGGTCCGGCTCAATTCTCCAGCCGTAACGGTGATGTTGCCTTTCCTTTCGGCACGGTCTGCATTGGCTGCAATGACAATATTGCCGTTTTGCAGGCTCATCCAAGCATTGCCATTCAGGTTTACATTCGGTTCACCGGCATTAGTACTGATAGTCAACGGATACGTTCCTCCTTCTGCCGAAGCATCTATACGTAGAGGTGTCACGTTCAAGTAAAGTTCTTCGCCTGCCTGCGTCACCGTAACGGTACGGGTGATGCTGCCGTCTTCTGAGGTAAACGTCAAAGTCGCCTCACGGACAGATGTTTCTTCATTGGCGGCTACATCAAAAGTCAAAGAGTTGGATTCGGTCAAACCGCTTACAGGACTGACCAGCCAAACAGCACTGCTTGACACTGTATATTTCGTATTAGCCTCTATTGATACGTTGACAGAGGTGGCTTCATTAGACAAATTAAATGAAGTAGGAGAAACACTCAAAGAAACGGCTTCTTTTCCTGCCTGCGTCACCGTAACGGTACGGGTGATGCTACCGTCTTCTGAGGTAAACGTCAAAGTCGCCTCACGGACAGATGTTTCTTCATTGGCGGCTACATCAAAAGCCAAAGAGTTGGATTCGGTCAAGCCGCTTACAGGACTGACCAGCCAAACAGCACTGCTCGATACGGTATATTTCACATTTGCCTCTACAGCCACCTCGATAGAAGCCTCTTCGGAAGTCAACGTAAACATGGCAGGCGAAATATCCAATTGGGGTATTTCTTTTCCAGCCTGCGTCACAGTTACTGTCCGCACCATGCTTCCATCTGACGACGTAAATGTGATAATGCCTTCACGAGCCGTTGCACCTTCATTTGCCTTGACATCAAAGGTAACAGAAGAAGCATTGGTCGTACCACTTACCGTGGCAGTAATCCAATCCACATTGCTTGCCACTTGATAATCCACATTCGTACTGACGGAAATAGTAAAGGAAGCTGCATCTGAAGCCAAAGACAAGGAAGGAGGAGAAACATTCATAAAGTCATGGTCTCCAACGTCCTCTATCCTACCAGCCTGAACCACCTTGACTTCCTGTTCGCCTATCTCACTATCCAACCGGATAACCGCCTCGCGAGAAGCAGTACTATAATTCTGTCCGCAACTGAACGTTAAAGTCTCGGTTTTCAATCCTCGGCTTGTCACCTGCTCCAGCCAATCGGCATCAATGGAAACTGTATAATCTACATTCGTCTGTAATTCTAACGAGAAACCAGTATCTTCTGCCGCCAAATCAACACGGGAGGCGGAAACAATCAAACCACCAGCAGCTGCCTGACGAACCACCAAGGTATCGGTAAGTGTTGCTGTCTCATCGGTAAAGATAAAACGTGCCTCACGCGAATCATACGTTTCATTAGGTTGTACTTCTAAATGGATGGTATGTGTAGACACGGCCCGCGATGCCGGTTCTGCAATCCAATCATATTCTGCTTCAGCGCGATAGGTATAGGCGACATTCGACTGCACTTGCACGTCGACCGTTCCACCTTCTGCCCCCACATTCAGCACCTCATCGGACAGAAGCAATACCGGTTCTTCTGCCTTGCCAGCCTGATAGACGTTTACGGTTTCTTCCAGTTCACCGCTTTTTACCGTAATAGTACCCGAACGCTGCTCTGTTGATTCGTTCGCCGCTACCCGGAATGTCAATGTTTCTTTCGTCAAGCTACGTGATGTTACCGGTTCTATCCAGTCCACAGATATACTGGTTTCATACGACACATTAGCCTGCACCTCCAGTTCGATGACACTTTCTACATCTGGAAGTTCATACACCTGCTGCGAAAGGATAAGCGCGTCTTTCTGTTTTTGAGTTACCACAATAGTCTCCTGCTCTTCGCCACAGGTCAAAAACACTGAAGCCGAACGTTCATCCGTACTTTCATTGGAAGCGACAGTTATCGTAACACTCTTTTCCCCCGCTTCACCCGATGCCGGCGAAACGCTTATCCAACTATCCGCACGCGAATTTCCGATGGAAGCTGTCCATGCGGCAGTAGCAGTGAAATTAATAGAGAATGTACCTCCGGCCGATTCGACAAGCGGCTGCTTATCTGTACCTTCGGAAAGCGTTATACTTGCCGCTACAGGTTCAGGAGGAACAGGTTCTTCCAATTCTTTCTCCGAATCGGAACACGATGCCGCCAAAAGCAACAGCAACCAAGACATGATTCCTTGTAACTTGTACATCTGAATCCAAGAACGAATGTGTTTCATAAGCATTACAAGTTTAAGTTTATAACTAAAATAGAGAATAAATCCTATACAAAAAAAGCGTAAGCCCGTCTGTTGTCCGTCCTACGCTCCGAGGCTCTAGCACTGCCCATCAAAGTTGAACAGACAACGTCAGAGCCCACGCCGATATGAATATATACACCAGCCTTGGCACACCTTATTTTATATAAGACCCCTTACGCCCGAACAGATACAGTTCGGGCTGGCAGGATACACCAAGGGCTGTGATACAAATCACACCCGGAGCATCTACCGTTGCTAAGTTCAAGACCTTGACTCGTAAATTTGCTAGATTCCGGAACGTCTCAAACAAAGCGTCAAGTAAACGCCTTCAATATGTCTTCCGACTCCCTTTTTCCACTCATACCCGTTTTCGTAGTACACCTTTTCTAAAAATGCTACTCTCCACACGGTGTAGGCAGTTTTCACTTACCACTTGTCTGAGGGAACATCCTTCATACAACGTTGTAAATGTAAGAGCCTGATGCAAATGTATATAAAATTTTACAATAGTCCAAACATAGTCTAAGAAATTTGCCGTTTCTTTATACAAAAAGGTGCAAAAAGGTGCATCGGGACAAAAGACTACAAACAGAAACATCTTTTGTTCCAATGCACCTTCAATAAATGTAAACGAAATCCTTATTCCACTTTCTTACCGTTTATCGTCACATTCTTCAAAGTAAACCCTTCTACACAATCTTTCTGTATTTCGGGCTTCTTTGTTACAGTCAAGTTTAAGTTTTCGAACATAAAATCGGACAATTTATATTGGTCTTTCGCTTTTGCCACATCAAACACCACCTCACATTCCATCGTAATATTCCGCATCGTCACGTGGCTAGAATATGAATAAGGTATATCCTTCCGCCCTTGCAGATCGAAGAATTGGGTCCATGGTTTTGCATAAAGAAAGCTGGAAACCGTACCGGTGATATTTTCTACCGTAATATATTCGTAGTTCTGGGGCGTATCGGGACGCATCTTCAACCAAAGCAAGCGCTTTGCATTGTCCAGCCGGCAACGACGAAGCACGATGTTATGGTCATGGATGGATTCACTTCCGCAAGTCAATGCACTATGGCAAAACCCATACACGCAATCTTCTATGATAATGTTACGGTTCGAACCATTGTTTTTCTTATCCTGGTCAGCCCATGGCCCCTTTCCACCTTTCAAGGCAATGGCATCATCGTTGACCGACATATAGCAATTCTTCACCAACACATTGGTGCAGACATCAATATCAATGGCATCCGAACTGGGCGCCTTCACCGGTTCGTAAGGGGCGAAAATTGAAAGGTTCAGCAACTTGACATTCTCGCAACGGTAAAGATGGGTAGTCCAAAAAGGAGAGTTCTCCAGACGCACACCCGAGAGCTGCACATCTCTTGAATCGGCGATATATACCAGACGTGGGCGCAACTCTTCCAAGTTGGTGCATTTCGGATTCACTTGCCGGCGCAACCAAAAAGATTTCCAATAACGCAGACCATTTCCGTTAATACGTCCTTCACCCGAAATGGTAAAGCCATCCACCCCGATGGCATTGACCAAAGCTGCAAAATATTTCAGGTTCTGCCCTTCCATACGTGTATCAATAACAGCAAAGTGGCTGATATCATCACTTCCCTTCAAAGTTCCACCTTTTTCTATATACAGGTGTGTATTGGGCTTAAAGAAAAGTGAACCGCTCAAAAACGTTCCTTTCGGGATATAAATCACTCCGCCCCCATCCTGCGACGCCTTGTCGATAACTGCCTGTATCTTCTCTGTCTGCAAGACTGTACTATCGTTTACCACTCCATAATCTGTAATGCGATAACTTTTACCCAAATCCTGCAAATTCACAATTTCCGTCTGACGGAACCAGTCGGGCACCGGAGTACCATCGGGAAACACATCTTTTGCCGAGAGATGCAAAGCACACATCGCTACCCAAGCAAAAGCCAACCACTTTGTCCACATTTTATTCATATTACCTATACTTTTTTAAATTGAGAAACTGTTTTGAATCTCTCCAAAAAGTTTTCGCGTCTTAATGTATTCGTTTTCAAAACAGTTTCTGGATATACCAATCAATTGTCATGTCGCAAAGATAAACGAACCAAACAATATTTGAAATAGAAAATCATACAGAAACCAAGTGTAATTGTACAAATTACTTTCCCCCGCAGACAAAATTTACCCAAATATGGATAAAAACAAAGGAATCTGTATTATTTTCCATTTTTTCAGTACAGAATAATCCGTACTTTTGCTCAGGAAATATTTATTTAATCAATATAAAGAACCATGAAAAAATTATTTATTGCAGCATTGGCGCTCTTCTTGGGAGGTATTGGCATGCTGAAAGCACAGGAAATACCCGACCAGAAAGAAACGCTGAAAACACTGATCAAGGTAAACGATTTCTACATGAAAAACAATCCCGACTGTCGCCAGCCCAGCTACGTGAACAAGATGCGGCCTAGCAACATCTGGACACGTGCCGTATATTATGAAGGACTGATGGCACTCTATTCCATCTATCCCGATGACAGATATTACAACTACACCTATCAGTGGGGAGAATTTCATGACTGGAACATGGTGCGTGGTGAAACATGGACACGTCATGCCGACAACTATGCTTGCACGCAAGTATATATAGATATGTATAACCTCTGTCCCGACCCAAAAGTGTTACGTCATGCCAAGGCCAACCTGAACATGCTGCTCAATACGCCGCAAATCAACGAATGGACATGGATTGACGCCATACAGATGGGAATGCCCGGATTTGCCAAGATGGGCAAACTGACCGGCGAACAAAAATATTTCGACAAGATGTGGCAGATGTATGAATATACCCGCAATCGGTTGGGTGACAATGGCATGTTCAACCTTAAAGACGGTCTGTGGTGGAGAGATGCAGACTTTGACCCTCCCTACAAGGAACCAAACGGCGAGGACTGCTACTGGAGTCGTGGAAACGGATGGATATATGCTACCTATGTACGTATATTAAATGAGATTCCTGCTGACGAGACCCACCGGCAGGATTACATCAACGATTTCCTCACCATGAGCAAAGCACTCAAGGCTTGCCAGCGTGAAGACGGATTCTGGAACGTCAGCTTGCACGACCCTACTCATTTCGGAGGCAAAGAACTGACTGGTACTTCGCTCTTCGTATATGGCATGGCATGGGGTATCCGTACAGGATTGCTTGACCGGAACGAATACCTGCCCATCGTACTGAAAGCCTGGAATGCCATGGTGAAAGACGCTGTGCATCCCAACGGATATTTAGGATACGTACAGGGAACTGGCAAAGAACCGAAAGACGGACAACCCGTAACCTACGACAGCAAACCCGATTTTGATGATTTCGGTACAGGGTGTTTCCTGTTGGCAGGAAGTGAAATATATAAGTTACAATAAACAGTAAAAAACAATGCATGCACCTGCATGTGTGATATATAACCGGATTTTTCAATAGGAATATACTTGTTTTTCAGGATTGGATTAAAAGTGTGTTGAGCTGATTCACCACAGGAAGCCTTGCCTATTTCGGATAGACAAGTGTTTTCTGTGGTGTTTCTTTTTGTCCTGTCCTGCATCTTTCCTCATCACGGAAGTGAAACTAAATTCAAATACTCATTCCAAATCAGCGCACGACAAATTCGAAACAGACTCTATAATCTGGTTTTACGCGAAAAGTAAAAAGAAAGATGCCATACCACCAACTACCAGACAACAATCTGTACAATAATCCATGAATATGTACTTTTCTATATGGAAATATCAGCAAAAACGCCTTACATTTGCTTCCATATAATCATTCGATAACACTGAAAACACATGAAAAAGTACAACATGCTATGGACACTACTGTTTTTGGGCAGTACGGCACAGGCCCAAGACTGGCCGGAAGTGAAACCTGAAGCCCGGCCGGGTAGCCGGTGGTGGTGGTTGGGTAGTGCCGTCGACCAAAAGAATCTTTCGTATAATCTGAAAAAATACGGCACAGCAGGACTGGGCAGCCTGGAAATCACTCCCATCTACGGTGTACAAGGAAACGAACAGAATGACATCGATTTTCTCTCGCCCAAATGGATGGAAATGCTTGAATATACCGAAGCTGAAGCTCAAAAAAACGGTATCAGCATCGACATGAATACCGGTACAGGCTGGCCTTTCGGAGGACCCGAAGTCACTATCGGAGAAGCTGCCACCAAAGCCATCTTCGAATCTTATCTGATAAACGGAGGAAAAGATGTATCATTGGATATATGCATCACTGACCCGAAAGAGAAAAAACGGCAGGAAGGTATTGCCAAACTAAGCCGGCTGATGGCATACGACGGGAAAGGCAAATGCCTCGACCTGACTTCGAAAGTAAACGAAGGAAAACTGATATGGAAAGCACCCGCAGGGGAATGGCAACTGATAGCCTTGTTCGAAGGAAAGACCCTGCAAAAAGTGAAACGTGCCGCACCCGGAGGAGAGGGGTATGTAATGGACCACCTGAATCCGAAAGCTGTAAAAAATTACTTTGCCAAATTCGACCAAGCTTTCAAGAAAAGCCAGACCGACTGGCCACGTTCCTTCTTCAATGATTCTTACGAAGTATATGGTGCCGACTGGACACCTGGACTGCTGGAAGAATTTGCAAAACGGAGAGGATACCAGCTGGAAGAACATTTTCCCGAATTTCTGGATGAAACACGTCCGGAAACCAGCAGACGTATCCTGTCCGATTATAGGGAAACCGTAAGCGAAATGCTGATAGACAACTTTACAACCCAATGGACCAAATGGGCACATGGACACGGAAGCACCACCCGAAACCAGGCACACGGTTCACCCGCCAACCTGATTGATACATACGCATCGGTAGACATACCTGAGTGCGAAGGCTTCGGACTGACCGACTTCCACATCAAAGGATTACGCCGTGACTCACTGACACGCCCCAATTTTTCCGACATTTCCATGCTGAAGTATGCTTCGTCGGCTGCACATATCTCCGGAAAGCCTTATACTTCTTCGGAAACTTTCACGTGGCTTACCGACCACTTCCGCACTTCCCTGTCACAATGCAAACCCGACATGGACCTGATGTTCGTATCTGGCGTAAACCACATGTTCTTTCACGGCACGCCATACTCGCCTCAAGAAGCAGCATGGCCCGGATGGCTGTTCTATGCCACTGTCAATATGTCGCCCACCAATTCCATCTGGCGCGATGCACCGGCATTCTTTAACTACATCACCCGTTGCCAGTCTTTCCTGCAAATGGGACAACCCGACAATGATTTCCTGGTATATCTTCCTATCTATGATATGTGGAACGACCTGCCAGGACGTATGGTAGCATTTGATATCCATAAGATGGACCAATATGCCCCCAAATTCATCAAAACCATCCAGACCATCATCCAAGGCGGATATGACGTAGACTATATCTCGGATGCATTCGTACGTACCACCCGGTACGAAGACGGGCAGCTGGTAACCAGCGGAGGAACCCGATACAAAGCACTGGTAGTGCCAGCCGCACGCCTGATGCCTGCCACTACCCTTAAAAAACTGATAAGTCTGGCACGAGAAGGAGCCACTGTGGCATTTGTCGAACAATACCCCGAAGACGTTCCGGGCTACAGCCAACTGAGACAGAACCGCAAAGCCTTTTCAGCTGTCTGTGCCGACCTTCCCCAAGCTGATTCCTTCGACAAGACACAATGCTTCGACTTCGGCAAAGGACGGATTATCATTGGTTCTGACTACCATCAGGTACTCGATGCCACCGGCACACCAGCAGAAGAAATAAAAACACGCTATGGCTTACAGTTCATCCGACGGACCAATCCCGACGGACACCATTACTTTGTATCCTGTCTGCAAAAACAAGACGTAAACGGATGGGCAACGCTTAATGTAGCCGATACCGCAGCCATGCTCTTCGACCCTATGACCGGTGAAAAAGGCATGGCACAGACACGTACGAAAGATGGTAAGCTACAAGTGCGCCTGCAACTGAAATCGGGCGAAAGCCTCATCGTACAGACATTCCGGGAAAAACCGGAAGGACAATCCGCATGGAAATACGGCTCCGAACAAGCATACAGCCTTAGCCTGGACCATGGATGGAAACTGGCATTCACTGAAAGCCATCCCAGCATCGAAGGCGAATTCGACATCGACACCCCCATGTCGTGGACAGAAATAGACCATCCCAATGCCACTATCAATATGGGAACTGCACGCTATACAGTAACTATCGACATGCCCCAGCTGAAAGCAGACGACTGGATTCTTGACTTGGGCGACGTGAGGGAAAGTGCACGTGTACGCATCAACGGACACGAAGCAGGAACTGTATGGGCCGTACCCTTCCGCCTGAAAATAGGAAAATGGCTGAAACCCGGCAAGAATACCCTCGAAGTAGAGGTAACCAACCTACCGAGCAACCGCATTGCCGACATGGACCGCAAAGGTGAACAATGGCGCATCTTCAAGGAAATAAACATGGTAAAGCTGAACTACGAAAAAGGAGACTACAGCCACTTGCAACCCATGCCTGCGGGACTGAACAGCTGCGTAAAACTGATTCCTGTAAACTATGATAAACTCTAACTCGAAAACACCTATGAATAAGATGAAACCAAACATTCTATTCAGCCTGCTGATAGCCGGATGGATTCCGGCTGCAGGCCTATCGGCACAAACCTACGACTTTACCTTTGCTCCCAACAAAGCGGATAAAGGAAGCACAACCAACTACATTACCCCCGATTCACTATATCCAGGAGAAGGACACTTCGGCTATGACCTCATTCCTGCCCCTGATAGAAAATCGGACCAGCCATTCTTCTTCTCGGTTGACGTACCCGATGGTAATTATCGCATCACCGTCACCCTAGGAAGCAAGAAAAAAGCAGGACTCACCACCGTAAGAGGTGAATCGCGCCGCTTGTTCCTGAACAGAATCCCTACCCGCAAAGGAGAATTCAAGACCTTTACATTCGTTATCAACAAACGTAATACGGTTATTGACGGAGAGGAAAAAGTACGTATCAAACTACGCGAAAAAAACAAGTTGAACTGGGATGACAAACTCACGCTGGAATTTAATGGCAGCGCCCCTTGCGTAGCAAACATAAAAATAGAACGGGCAGACAATGTCCCTACAGTTTTCCTTGCCGGAAATTCTACCGTAGTAGACCAAGACAACGAACCGTGGGCAAGTTGGGGACAGATGATTCCCGCTTTCTTCAACGACCGCGTATGTTTTGCCAACTATGCCGAAAGTGGCGAACGTGCCGATACCTTCATCAAGGCAGGACGCCTGAAGAAAGCTCTCACGCAAATGAAACCAGGCGACTACATGTTCATCGAATTCGGACATAACGACCAGAAACTGAAAGGACCCGGCAAGGGAGCCTATTACTTCTTTGCCACCCAGCTGAAGACTTTCATCGATGAAGTACGTCTCAAAGGAGGCACTCCGGTCTTCGTTACCCCGACCCAACGCCGCTCATTCGATGAAAACGGCAAGATACTTGAAACCCACGAAGACTATCCCGATGCCATGCGCTGGGTGGCACAGCGCGAACAGGTACCAGTCATCGAACTGCACGACATGACCCGCACACTGTATGAAGCACTGGGAGTAGAAACCTCGAAGAAAGCCTTTGTACATTATCCTGCAGGCACTTACCCGGGACAGACTCGCGAACTTGCCGATAATACCCACTTCAACCCTTACGGAGCCTACGAAATAGCTCGCTGTATAGTAGAAGGAATCCGTGGGCTGAACCTTCCATTCGCTGCCTGTCTGAAAGACTATCAGCCTTTTGACCCAGCTCATCCTGATAATCCAGACAGTTTCCAATGGGATGACAGCCCATTCACCGAAATAGAGAAACCGGACGGAAACTGAGAAACTGTTTTGAATTTATCGTGTGCTGATTGGGGATAAGTTTTTAAGCTGTTTTGAGAAGCTGTTTTGAATTTCTCCAAAAAGTTTTTCTTGGCTTGATGTATCCGTTTTCGTGTGTGCTTTGGGCGATTTTTTGGTCCTTTCCGCTCCTGTTCTTCGTCAGATAGCCCGCTATCTTCCTCATCACAGAAGCGGAAATGCCACAAAAACTCATCCCAAATCATCGCACGATAAATTCAAAACAGCTTCTGAATTTCTACAAAAAGTATTTTTGCTTGATGCATTTACTTTGAGCGATAAATTCAAAACAGCTTAATTATAGATTTTCATGAACAATACCTAATAAACCGATTGTATATCCATCAGTTATCATTCACTACTTTTCATTTGTGACTTAAATACTAAAACACCTGCTGTAGGAATATCAGGTGTCCCTATCATCACTTTGCTATCATCTGGAAGATTGAAATGGTAAGGACGGTCGCTATAGTTTAAAACGATACCGAATCCATTACGGTATTCAAGAGTAATCCCATAAGGAAGGTCGAGTACAGGGATTTGTAAACGGGCATAAAGTTTGTCTAATATACGGCGTTCCAGCTTGCCATCACGCGTGTCAACACCGATATATGTAACTGTTCCCTTACCTAAACGACGAAAAGTAACGGCTGGCCTTCCATCATAAAACTCATCTTTGTAAGTCGCCCATACTTCATTTTCTTTGCCAGGGACAAGAATTTCACCCCATGTATTCCATAGATAATCTGTTCCATCCATTGAGACCTTTCCAGGTATGTCGGGCAACAAAAGGTCATAAAAATCAATCCGGTTTCCTGTCAGTTTATCCAACATGGCACCGAAAGGAGCTTCGGGAAAACGTCCGAAACGGTCTTTCTGTCCTGTACGGCATGTCAGCACCAAATTACCTCCCTGCTCTACATATTTCATCCAACGGCCGACTAACGCAGTATCGGCAAGTTCGTATGCCGGAACAATCATCACAGGATATTGGGTAAAGTCTTTTTCTTCGGAAATGAAGTCTACCGGTGCACCATACGCCTTCAATGCCCTGTAATAATGATTCAGATGATGGAAAGTATCCCAGGTACGGTTTTGCTTCTGGCGGTCCATACTCCAATAATTTTCCGGATTCCAAAGCACGGCAGTAGTGCGCTTCAGATAGGCTTCCGGTTTATGGTCGAGAGGTGCGGCTTCTTTTCGCAGAGTCTTTATCTCTTGTATGAATTGTGCATATTCGTGACCTCCGGGAGTCAATGTCACACCGTCAGTACCTACAATTCCATAATGATACTGCTCGGTGCCATAAAGAGGTTGCCGGTAACGATAAGTACAGATAAAGTCGGAGCCACCGGCAAAAACACTCCACAACCACAGACGGACAGCTCCGGGAAGCGGCTGTGGGTTAATACTTCCCCAGTTGACTTGTCCGGGCTGGAGTTCCATTACTCCATAAGTGCCGTTTATCGGACGTACGTAATCGTTTGCCATAGCAATACGCAAGGGGTTTCCAACCCGGTAGCCCCGACGTCCGATTCCTTCATTATCGCCATATACCATATAGCGTGTATAGCTTACGAAATCAAGCTGCCTGCTTCCACCGATAATTCCTCGGTCGTAATCGGGAATATAATTAGTGGTAACCCACTGGTCATGTGCATACTGTTTGATAAGGCGACACTGCTCGTCGAGGAAGTCGTTAGTCACGTGTGCAGCGTAGCGCTTGTAGTCCAGTATCTGATGGGCATTCATAAACATCTGTGCCATCTTGGGGAGAGTAATTTCATCGAATGACGCATATACCTCGCTCCAGAAAGCAGTTCCCCAGGCGCGGTTCAGCGCAGTGATATCATCATGGTATTTCTGGCGCAGGAAATCGCGGAACCCCAGTTCGGCCTGCTTGTTGTAGTCAAACTGCACATTTGGTTCGTTATCCAGTTGCCAGCCTATGATACGCGGGTCATCGCCATAATGCTGCGCCAGAGCTTCTATCATGCGTGCAGCCAGCTTACGGTACAAAGGCGAGGCGAAAGAGGCATGTTGACGGGCACCATGGTCGAGGATAGTACCATCTTCGTTCCGGACGAGTATTTCCGGATATTTCCGGCTGAGCCATACGGGTGGAGTGGCAGTAGATGTACACATAATGACTTTCAGGTCGTACTTGGCAGCCAGTTCCACTGCCTTGTCCAACCAGCTGAAATCGTAGATACCTTCTTCGGGTTCCAGCTGCGCCCAGGCAAATTCGGCAAAGTGCGTAAACTCGAATCCCAATTCGTGCATTCGTTTCAAGTCTCGTTCCCACTGGCTTTCGTCCCAGTGTTCGGGATAATAATAAGCCCCTGTCAGAGTCAGGTCTTTTTCGTCAAACCACTGCTTTTGGGCACAAATGCCGTTCACCGACAAAACACTCCCCAGCAGCAAAGCAATCCATTGTTTTTTCATCGCAATATAATTTAAACATGAGTAGACAAATCCACAAGATGATGAACTAAGAAATTGTTTTGAATTTCTACAAAAATTTTTCCTGGCTTGATGTATTCGTTTTCGTGTGTGCTTTGGGTAACCAAATCATCGCACGATAAATTCAAAAACAGTTTCTTCTATGTTGTAATCCAAATATCCAGAGAATTTTTTTATTTTATTAAAGGTTTTCATTAGCTTTGTAATCAAGGAGTTGAAGAGGACGCAAGCTCTGCTGAGGAGCAACTTGCCAGCAATAGACTCCCTGCGTTACGCCGTAACATTGTTGAGGGATGGGACATCGGTCCTGTCCCTTTGTGTTACGGATATCGCTACATGGCTAAGAAAACCTGCCGTTTTCCTTGCCGGAACTTATTATATGGACAACCTTCTATCAGTGAACCGGGAAGTTCCCGGTCACATGTTCCTTTTCAGTCCTATTAAAGTAAAATGCCGCATTCTAAAGAAAGCAGACCTGATGGCTGCAAGAAACTGTCAGCGGTCATTCATATAGTTGTTGTCCATCGTGTCATTCAACTGTCTCATTCTTATATCTCCTTTTATATTTCAAGACATAAAAGATCCGGTTCAACAGTTTTCGGGCTATCCGCACAATGGCCTTGTTAGGCTCCATCCGCCGTGTCAGCTTTGAAAAAGCCATGTTCAAGGCCGGGTCAATCCGGGCTGCGAACCATGCGCATTCTATCAGTTTGCTTCTTAACTGCATTTGCCCCCGGAAGGTCATCTCCCCCTTATTGTCTTTCTCACCCGTGGAGTGGGAAGTGGGGACAAGGCCGATATACCCCGCAAGCCTGTCCGAATTGGCGAAACGCCGTATATCTTCCAGTTCGGCGAGTAAAGACAAAGCCGTTATCATGCCTATGCCCGGGACGGAACGTAGCAGTTCGTAGTCGGTGGCATATCCGTCTGAACGGGAAAGCGCCCTCAGCTTCCGTGTCGCTTCCAGAAGAAGCCTGCGCTGTGACTCTACGGAATCCAGCAAAAGGGAAAGACCGGCACCCCCTTCCTCCGTATCCATGCGGATGCCGTTACGCAGCCAGTTCATGAAAGCGCGTGACCAGTGGGTGCCGCTGTGCTGGAATTCTTTAGGATAGTCAATCCCATAATAATACAGGAATGCCTTGACGCGCTGTTTCATTCTTGCCAGGTCACGGACAAGGGCGTCACGGCTGCGCAAAAGGGTACGGACCTCCAATGTCTCCCTGCAAGGGACATGGATGGCTGTCAGTTCATTGTTACGCAGAGACCTGGCTATTTTCCTGCTGTCCACTGCATCCGTCTTCTGAAGACGTTCCTTCTGGCTGGTGGAGACATCCGCCGGATTAACCACTATATTCTGTATTCCCATTTCAACCAATTTATAATGCGCCCAAAAGCCACTGAAACCCGCTTCATAGGCTGACAGATAATTCCCGTTGGGAAAATGCGCGTGAAGATAAGAGGACAGGGCTTCCGGACTCGGGGGCTGAACGAATGTCTTGTGGTGGAGATGCCCGCTCAGAATACTTACTGTCCAACTCTTCAGATGCACATCAATTCCTACGTAAATATTTTGTCCTTCAAAATTTAATGTGTTACTTTGTTTACGCATAAAGTCATAGGTTTTATTAAGTTATTTCTTTCATTTACAAATTTAATAATTCTCTTGGCTTTATGCTATTTTGCTAGCACATTACAAACATAGGAACTAACAGGTCCTTAATAATATTTTAATGAATGTCCGCATTCATCCAATACATACCCCTAAAAAATGAATATATACTGCATCCGCAGTTGAATATATACTGCATTCGCGGTTGAATATATACTGCATCCGCCTACGAATATATACTGCATCGGCAAACGCAGTACTACTGCATTTTCAACTCAGTCGAATTGGCTAATTGCGGACATTCATTATATTTTAAGGTATCTGAAAACCTTATCGCCTCATCAACTAAAAAACAATACAAAACTAAGAAGATTTTCCGCGCTTTCCATACCCTCCCTTTCTTTTTGCACAAATATCAAGGTTTCTGTATAATATTCCATGTAGCTGTATGCTGGAAAACACTACTTTTGCACTACAAACACATAGACAACATCAAATATTGACCAATTATGAAGAAATACATTTGGGCAGTCATCTGCTTCATAGTTTGCCATGTCCTGCCTGCCAAAGCACAGTATGCTGGCAGCTATCCGATGACCGACGGGTCGGGGACATTAAGACTGGGCATAACCGGAAACGGACAAGACAGATGGCTAAAAACAAACGATACACTGATGAAAGAGAGCCTCATCATCCGGCACATCCTTCTGAAAGACACGCAAGGCTTCATCCTGGAAGTAACGAACCATTCTTTGCCCGACAGCGTCAGGCTGGTATGGGCATTGGGAGGTTTCGATTCGCCCACCCCTTCCACCGATATCGCTCCGGAAACCTGCCGCGACAATATATTTAATATAGAAGGTCACCAAATAACCGTCTATCATGGAAAAATAATGCATCTGCGGGTGACTCAAGCACTCGTACCTCCACATATCGAAGTCCGCCTGTGCGACGGGAACCAGCAAGAAACGCCGATGACACTTTTCACGTCTGGGAAAAAGACAGATGCGCCCGTATTTTGCGGTACAAGCTATATTCCGCAGGGAGAAACCGTATACTTCTGCCTCTACAAACCGAACCGACAGGCTGACTACGCCTATTACATGCTACCCGAACTTGTACAATCTTTAAAACACCGACCATGAAAATACTGATTCACATTCTGTTTGCCCTGCTAGGCTGCAGCCACCTGTCTGCCGCCATTTACAATGTAAAAGATTTCGGAGCCACTGGAGACGGAACTCATATCGATTCCGAAGCCATCAACCGTGCTATCCGAAAAGCTGCTTCCGGAGGAGGAGGAACAGTCTATGTACCGGCAGGCGAATATGCCTGTTATTCCATCCGGCTGGCAAGCCATATCCATTTATACTTGGAACAAGGAGCCACACTCATAGGAGCTTTCCCGACACCGACCGGAAAATACGACTCAGCCGAGCCAAACAGCCATGATACATATCAAGACTTCGGACACAGCCATTGGCAAAACTCGCTCATCTGGGGCATCGGACTGGAAGACATTACCATCAGCGGTCCCGGTACCATCTACGGCAAAGGGCTGACACGTGAAGAAAGCCGGCTGGACGGTGTAGGCAACAAGGCTATCAGCCTGAAAGACTGCAAGAATGTAACCTTAAAAGACCTGAATATGTTCCAGTGCGGACATTTCGCCCTGCTGGCTACCGGGGTGGACAACCTGACCATCACCAACCTGAAAGTGGATACAAACCGCGATGGATTCGATATAGACTGCTGTCGGAACGTACGCATCCTGGCTTGTAGTGTCAATACCCCTTGGGATGATGCCATCGTACTGAAGGCTTCGTATGCCTTGGGCACTTTCAGAGATACCGAAAACGTCACCATCTCCGACTGCTATGTCAGTGGCTACGACCGCGGTTCGATGCTGGATGCTTCGTGGCAATTGGACGAGCCTCAAGCTCCCGACCATGGCTACCGTACAGGCCGCATCAAGATAGGAACCGAATCAAGCGGAGGATTCAAGAACATAGCCATTACCAATTGTATCTTCGAACATTACCGGGGACTGGCTTTAGAAAGTGTAGACGGAGGTAGTTTGGAAGACATTGTTATCAGCAACATCACTTTGCGCAACATTGTCAATGCCGGCATTTTCTTACGCCTGGGAGCACGGATGCGGAGTCCTGAAGGGACGCCTGTAGGGAGTATGAAACGCATCCGCATCAGCCATGTCAATGCTTACAACATCGACTCACGCTATGCTTCCATTATTAGCGGAGTACCCGGTGCCATTATCGAAGACGTAAGCCTAAGCGATATACACCTTTATTATAAAGGAGGATATACTCAAGCAGACGCAGTCAACCCTGTACCCGAAGCCGAAAAAGCCTACCCTGAACCTTGGATGTTCGGTACTGTTCCGGCAAAAGGATTTTACATCCGTCATGCACGCGACATTTTTTTCGACCAAGTCAGCTTCCACTTCGAACAACCCGACGAACGTCCGCTGTTCGTAACCGGTGATGCAGAAAACATCCATTACGAAAATATCCGGGTAAACGGAAAGAAAATAAATCAATAATCGTCATTTAATTAAAAACCAATAACACAAACAAAGACATGAAAACACAAAACAAATGGCTGCTGCCGATAGCCCTCTGTTGTACCTGCATGGCAGGAACGGCACAGCCTCGTTACGATTTCGAACACATGCAACGCGAAAAACTGGGACGTGGTGTAGTGGCCATCCGTCAAAATGTCAATCAGGTAGCTCTATCATGGAGATACTTGTCTTCCGACCCCATCGAAACAGCTTTCAATCTGTATCGCAACGGAACAAAGATAGCCACCGTTCCAGCTGGAACAGGTACATTCTATACCGATTCGTATCAAGGAAAGCAGGCAGCTGTCTATACCGTAAAGCCTCTCGTCAATGGAAAAGAAGCAGAAGGCAGCTCGTATACCCTGCCGGCAAATGCACCTGCAGGCTACATCAACATCCCGCTCGACCATCCTGCCGACGGAGTGACTCCAACCGGAGATACTTACACTTATAGTCCGAACGATGCTTCCATCGGCGATGTAGACGGAGACGGAAACTACGAAATTATCTTGAAATGGGATCCATCAAATGCACATGACAATGCACATGACGGATACACGGGTAATGTCTATTTCGATTGCTACCGCCTGACGGGCGAAAAGCTGTGGCGCATAGACTTGGGCAAGAACATCCGTGCCGGTGCACACTATACCCAATTCATGGTGTACGACCTGAATGGTGACGGACGTGCTGAAGTGGTAATGAAGACTTCTGACGGAACGATAGACGGAAAAGGGAATGTGATAGGCAATGCCAATGCGGACTACCGCGAACCGGGTGACCCACAAGCCCCACGAGGAGGCGATTTCTCGCCCAATGACCCTCGAAGCAAACGGAATGCAGGTGCACCTCCCCGCAATCAGGGACGTATCCTGACCGGAAACGAATACCTCACTGTATTCAGCGGACTGACTGGCGAGGCTTTGAAAACCATCGATTACGTTCCTGCCCGAGGCAACCTGCAAGACTGGGGCGATACACGTGCCAACCGGAGCGACCGCTATCTGGCATGTATCGCTTATCTGGACGGAAAGCACCCCAGCGTAGTGATGTGCCGCGGCTATTACACACGCGTCACACTGACTGCTTTCGACTGGGATGGAAAGGAACTGAAGCAACGCTGGATGTTCGACAGTTACCAACCCGGCTGGGATGATTACTCCGGACAAGGGAACCACAACCTGCGGGTAGCCGATGTGGACGGAGATGGATGCGATGAAATCATTTATGGCTCATGCACCATCGACCATGATGGAAAAGGACTGTACTCTACCCATTTGGGACACGGCGATGCCTTGCACCTGACACAGTTCGATCCGTCAAATCCCAGACTACAAGTATGGGCATGTCACGAAAACCGCAAAGACGGTTCTACTTTCCGCGATGCAGCTACAGGCGAAATCCTGTTCCAGATACCAGACAAATCAGATGTAGGACGTTGTATGGCAGCCGACATCGACCCCACAAACTATGGTGTGGAAATGTGGTCGCTGGCATCAGGCGGCATCCGGAACTTCAAAGGAGAGACAGTGGTTCCTGGACGTGTTCCCGGACTATCCTATAACATGGCTGTATGGTGGGACGGTGATCTGCTACGCGAACTACTGGACAAGAATCGAATCAGTAAGTACGACTGGGAAAACAAACGCTGTAACATCATCGCAACTTTCGATGGATGCGATTCGAACAACGGTACCAAGTCTACCCCCTGCCTGCAAGGAGACATCATAGGAGACTGGCGCGAAGAAGTATTGCTCCGTACCACCGACAACAAATCCTTACGGCTCTATGTCACGACAATACCCACGTCTTACCGTTTCCATCCGTTTACAGAAGACCCGATATACCGTATCAGCATCGCTACCGAAAATGTAGCTTATAACCAACCGACACAACCTGGTTTCTACATCGGTCCTGATTTGAAAAAAGGCATATTCAGAGGATTTGACTTCGATCATTCAAAATAAAACATAGAAAAACATGAACGCATTTACACGAAACACCGCATTACTGGCATGCCTCTTCCTGGGAGGCATTGCCTCGGCACAAGAAAACGGGCAACCGGTCAATGATTCAAACACTCCTTTACACCTGCTCAAACCCGCCTATCGGGTAGGCTATGGAGTCGTCTCCGCCGATGATATCAAACAGGACATGGACCGCGTTTTACGTTACCTGCAAGGAAACACGCCCACCCACGTGACAGATAGCCGCACAGGCGAACGCATCACCGACTATGCACGGATAGACCGACATGCCCAACTGGAACGCGGAGCCTTCCGTCTTGCCAGCTACGAATGGGGAGTAACTTATTCCGCCATGCAAGCTGCTTACGAGGCAACCGGCGACAAAGCTTATCAAGACTATGTATACGAACGGTTCAGGTTTCTTGCCGAAGTGGCACCTTACTTCCGGAAAGCATACGAAAAAGAAGGGGACATCGACCCACAGATGCGCCAAATCTTAATGCCCAAGGCACTGGATGACGCAGGAGCCGTATGTGCCGCCATGCTCAAAGCGCAGCTGAAAGGTGCCAAGCTGCCCGTAGATGACTTGATTGACAATTATTTCGACTTTATCATCAACAAGGAATACAGGCTGGACGATGGAACCTTTGCCCGCAACCGTCCTTATCACAATAGCGTATGGCTGGACGATATGTTCATGGGTATCCCTGCCGTTGCACTCATGGGAAGCTATGATGAAAGCAAACGCCAGACATATTATGATGAAGCAGTCAAACAAATCCGCCAGTTTGCCGACCGTATGTTCGTATCCGAAAAAGGCTTGTTCCGCCACGGCTGGGTAGAAGGCATGACAGACCATCCGGCATTCCACTGGGGACGTGCCAATGGATGGGCAATTCTGACAATGTGTGAAGTGCTTGACGTCCTGCCCGAAAACTACGAAGGACGCGAAGACATTCTGAATCTGCTCCGTGCCCATGTACGCGGACTTGCCGCCTGCCAAAGCAAAGACGGATTCTGGCATCAACTACTCGACCGCAACGATTCGTATCTGGAAACATCCGCTACTGCCCTCTATGTATATTGCATGGCACATGCCATCAATAAAGGCTGGATTGATGCCATGGCTTACGGACCGGTAGTACAACTGGGATGGCACGCCGTATCATCTGCCATTAACGAAAAAGGTGAAGTAGAAGGAGTATGCGTAGGTACCGGTATGGGATTTGACCCGGCATTCTATTATTACCGGCCGGTTAATGTGTATGCCGCTCACGGATATGGACCGGTTATATGGGCTGGTGCCGAAATGATTTGCTTGCTGAAACAGCAACATCCCCGTTCCAATGACAGTGCCGTATTGTTTTACCGCACCCCACAGCAGACCGAGGAACCTATTTTCAATGAGGAATAAAAAATGAAGGACGAAGAATAAAAAATAAGCCACAAACCTATTCTTTATTCTTCGTTCTTCATTTTTCATTGAATCAGTCCATGTGGAAGACTTCCTTCAAAGGCACAGATACAGGCGAATTATCCGGATTCACTTCCATAATATCTGCCATATAGTCCCACCATTTCTGCACAATTTCCTGTGCGCCCAAATCTTGCGAACCAGCTTCACCTTCCGTCTTCTGAAACGCAAAAAGAATATTAGTTTCCTTATCCCAGTAAATGGAATAATCGAACACACCGTTTTTCGCCAGCAATTCTTTCATTTCGGGCCAAATGGCAGCATGGCGTTTTTCATACTCAGCCTCACATCCAGGCTTCAAATACATCTTAAAAGCTTCTCTTTTCATGGTTCTTCGTTTTTAAGGCTCCTCACCACAGAAGACACAGAGTCACACAGAAGAATTATATATTTACTATTTCCCGATTGACGAAATACGTTTCATATCAAAATAGGAAATTGTCAAATTGTAAATTAAAAAGACTCTGTGTGCCTCTGTATTCTCTGTGGTGAAACACACCATTATTAATTGTTAATTATTAATCATTTCAAGTATTCTTTCAATGCACAATCAGTCTGTTGTAACCCCTCGGCTATGCTCTTCGCATTCAGGCGCGCACCTTTAAGCGAAGTGTGCGTATGGTCTTTACAGAAATAAGGCATCACTTCTTTCAATCCTTTTTCGTAACCTAACTTTTGCAATTTATCTCCCGTTATCTTATTCAGGTCAATGAAATAGGCACCGGCTCTTTCAGCTGCCTCACGGGTCCATTTACCGAATGAAGAAGCATTGCTTTGGATTTTTCCATTATCCCACATATTACGGGGCGTATGGCTCAACACAACCGGGATGGCTCCTTTCTCCTTGGCATCCATGATAAACTTACGGAGATACCACCCGAAGGTATAAACTACATTATATTGCTTGGTAGCTTCCATCAAGAAAACCTTACTTTCATCGCCAGCTCCAGGCAGTTCGGCACGTGCCTTTCCGGTATGAATGTCACCTGCATCGTTATGTCCGAACTGAATCAAGACGAAATCACCGGGTTGGAGAGCATTGTACACCTTGTCCCAGCGTCCTTCTTCCAGATATGTACGTGCACTGCGCCCGGCTTTGGCACAATTTTCTACCGTAATACGGTCTAAGTCGAACAATTCAGCAATCACGCTTCCCCAACCCCATTGTCCATCGGGATCCTCATCTTGATTGCGCACCGTGCTGTCGCCTACGGTAAACAATACCGGACATCCTTCCTTACGGCTTGCACCTGTCACCGTATCTTTTTCTACCGGTTTCAAATACTTGGCAAGCTCCAGTCCTTTGCAGGCACGGATACCTTCGGCAGCAGACGCTGCGTTTACGCGTGCCCCGAAGGTGCTGGTATGAATACGGTCCAGATAGAACATCGTCTTCACCTTTTCCTTACCGAACTTCTCAAACTTACGGGCAGATATTTCGTTCAGGTCGATAAAGGGTACGTGCTCTTTCTTTGCCACCTGTTTTGCCCACAACCCGAAAGTCTTATTTACACGCGTAATAATGGTACTGTCGGCATCTTCCCACGCATTGCGCGGAGTAAGTGAGAACAAGATGGGATGGGCACCCTTCGCTTTCGTCTCACGGATAAACCGGCGCATGTACTCACCATAGGTATAAACAGTTTCTTTTTCACCAGTTTCCTTGATAGTCACATTCAGTGTGTCCTTCCCTATGCCCGGAATTGATGCACGGGCACGCCCGCTATCGTACGGACCATTGTCATTATGCCCCAGTTCGATAATGACCCAGTCACCTTTACGCACACCTTTCAATACGTCTTTCCACAACTTGGTATAAAAGGTACGGCTACTGGTTCCACCCAAGGCATGGTTCTCTACCGTAATCTTGTTTTCATCAAAATACTCGTGGGCAAAATACCCCCAGCCCCACTGGCCGTTATTCCCATTACCCAAAGTACCGGTACGCATAGTCGAGTTTCCCACAAGAAACAATACCGGATTGTCTCCCTTCCGGCTGGACCCGGCAACGGGACGCACGGTATTTGCCTTGTTCAAGCTGTCCAAGGTAAGGTCGGTCACCTGATTGACATCTTTCATCGGAGCTGCCACTTGATTTTGGGCAGATACAGACATACCCGCTATCCCCAGCAGGCACGCCATGACGCTTTGCAGCATTTGTCTTTTCATACGTGTTTTTTATTTTCAAAATTAGGAAAAATATACCATCCTCTACATAGATAATCATGCAAAATCCTATAAAATCGTGTACATCCAAGTTCCCGGATATCCCAAACGGCAACAAATCCCGGTGTACCGACGGATGAGGAGGTTTACTTTTGTCTGTACACCGGGATATCGTTCTCCAGGCAATCTGCTATACGAACATCAGATTATCAATCGAACATCCGACGCACCTGTATGCCCCATGCCCTGCAACTATTATCACACCTCCACGCATATAGTTGCGTGGCAAGGCTCAATTATTTCCGCAACAACACATCGTAAGAGACACCATTCTCGTGCAATCCTTCCACATGATGTATCCGGTTGACGAACTGGCGCACGGTGTCTACTTTTACTTGCTCGATAAAGACATCCCGGATAGGCTCTTCGGCCTCACCTTTCAATTCGTAGATGGCATCCGCCGACTTACAATGCACGTTTTTCATATAAATTCCCCGTATACGGGTCAGCTTCCGCTCATACGTGGGCACCAGGTCTTTCCACTGGTAAAGCACATCGGTATCTATTTCGAAAGCACGCAACATATCGCCCGCCTCAATGTTTTCCAGGTAGATGTTTTCAATAAAGCCTCCTCTGCGGTGATTGGTTTTCAAGAAGAACAGCCTGAGCACCTTTTCGGGCACTGTGCAATCGTGCATGTAAATATTCCGCACTCCACCCGACATCTCGCTTCCGATACCTAGCAGCACATGCCCTTTGCGGATGGCACAATGACGGACCACAATATTCTCGCATGGAGTATGCAGGCGCCAGGCATCCTGATTACGTCCCGACTTGATGACCACGGCATCATCTCCCTGGTCGAAGGTACAATGTTCTACCAGAAAATTACGGCTCATCTCGAAGTCGATACCATCATTGTTATGTCCGTGTGCCTGAACATCGAGGTTACGCACCACACCGCTGTTGCACAGATACAGGTGAATGGTCCAAAATGGGCTTTGCCGGATCTTGAACCCGTCCAGCAACACATGGTTACAACGGTTGAAATGAATCAGGTGCGGACGCAGGTTATTTTCACCCTGTGCCATTTGACGTTGCTCTACCGGTACATCCGTAGAGCCCATGGAATACAGCTGTGCCAATGCATGCAGGTGAGCCTGCGGACGCTTGAACCATACCCGCCACGTATCCATCTTGGGTGCCAGTGTACCGCTCCCCGTAATAGCTACATTTTCACACCCGAAAGCATATACCAAGGGAGAATAATTATAACACTCCAGCCCTTCCCACGAAGTCATCACCGCCGGAAGATAATCGGCTGGATTGTCACTAAAACGCAATACCGCACCTTCCTGCAAATGCAGGTTGACATTACTTTTTAAATGAATAGGACCTGTCAGCCATTCCCCCTCAGGCACTACTACCCTGCCCCCTCCGGCACGGTTACATGCTTCTATTGCCTTTGCTATAGCACGGGTATTTATCTTCTCTCCTCCCTCTACAGCCCCATACCGCGTTATCACAAAATCTTTTTCGGGAAATGAACACAACGTGACCGAATCCATCGGGAAAGGTGCTTCCACCGGCACCCTTTCGTAGATACGCTCTGTAGCCATCACCGCCACAAAGGGTAAGGCACACAGACAAGTCAAAATCAAGTTTCTTTTTTTCATAATGCATTTATTGTTTATTTATGCCAATCTGGAGTTAAAAAAGAGTTAGAGACATTATCGCCCGCCAGGCGGACTGGAAGTCAGAAGCCAATATTTTTTGTATCGGTTTCAGAAACTGGGACACCTTGTATCTCTCAGAAACTGTTTTGAATTTATGTGAACAGTTTCTTAGTTATTGCGGAATCACCTCCTGCATATAAATAGCATCCAGGCTCCACGAAGCTGCATCGTTGGTACTGATGGAGGTATCTTCATCCAGCGGAACAGGAGCTTCGGGAGGTGCCATTCTCTTGATTTCCAGCACTGGGGAAAGCTTTTGTTTCTTCCTGCTCCACAGGTCCTCCCATGCCTCAGCAGCCAGCTTCGGGTCATACAGGTGCCAGGCAGCGTATGCTGTCAGCCGGCAAATACGGAAATGATTATACTGCTTAAAGTCGCGCGCATGCTCCAGCCATACCCGGTTAAACTCAGGTATCTCAATCATGTCCTGCATCTCGTTCATAATTTCGAAACCTCCCATAATGGTCATCAAGTGATTGGTGTTTTTCAGCGTCGGGTCTCCTTCGTACGTAATAACTCCGGTAGCGGGGTCGAAGCCCAATGCTTTGTTACCGGTAAACATACCGTTAGGGAGCGAAGCAATGCTTTTCATACCCGTCACAATCTTATCCCGATAGGCCACGTTACGGGTCCGTTCCCACTCTGTCATCCAATTGCCTGCATAAGCCAGCCAGTCGGGACCAATGCGCAAACGTGCCGGAGCCGAACAAGGGAACTTGCTGCGCGGCTCAGCCAACCGCATCGGGTCGAGAGTATAAAGTTTCTGCTCGGTATCTTTTACTTCACTCATCAGATCACCGCTCCGTTCATCGGTTGTCAGATAATAATAAAAACGGTTCCATGCAGCCTGGCTAATACGTGCTTCTTTGGCTCCACATCCCCAATGGCTGACATTATGACGGCTTCCCAATCCAGCATTCGGACCGATGTGATACACATCCACTTCGGTTGTATGACGAGTCATTGCCTCAGCCATCTTCCATATATCATACTTGCCTGTACGCAGGAAACTATACCACAACCACATATTGGAGGCCAGTTCGGTATTATCCCATGCAAAACCGCCCACATCGTAACGCCACGTATGGCGGACCGCATCATAAGCATGCATAAAGTCGCCATAATTCCAGAAGCCATACCATTTGTGCTGCTCGATGGCATGGTGATAAAAACGAAGATAAGACTCCAGGCGGTCTTCTACCATGCTGCGTGCCGGCGTGCTCCTGTCAGGCAACGACCAAATACCGAAAGCCCGGCAAGCGTGCAGATATTCTGGCGTACAAAGCAACGGAGCAGCTTGTGCCAACAGATGTGCCTTGTCAGCTATGCCCTTCTTTCCCGGGTAAGCCGGTTGCAGAACCAGTGTAAGCGTATGCGTACGGGCTATGCCGTAAGGAGTACTCATCCCCTCCTGTACATCTTCATAACTGGCGTTCAAATCATGTGCCACCTTATCGTAATGCCGCAAGTCCATGGCTTCGGCTTCCGGACTCCACAACCATGCTATCAGCGATGCCTCGGAAGAACGGGCATGCTGTACTTCTAGCGAAGCCGGATAAGCCTGCCAGAAATCTTGCAGGCATACACCAAGTCCTCCGCTAACATCACCAGCAAAAGCATATCCCTCTGCACGTGTACCAGTAAAGGTGCCTATCCACGGACGGTCTGCCAATGCCCTTTTGCGGATAGAAAAAGCATTGTCACTGAGTTGAGACAAACGGTAATTATCCCATGCCGCCCAATGGTCTATCAAGGTACGGTTTTTTTCATCAAACTCTTCATAAGCAGGAATCCGCTTGCCCTCCATCTGCTGTTGTTGCAACGTATCATTACCTGCCAAAGTCAATATCCTTCTTCCTACCAAAGGCTGTACCGGCTCCGACCATACTCCCCCATCGGCACAAGCAAAAGCAATGTGACGGTTGTATAGCTCCTCACGCATGGGCACACTGAAACGCACACCCAGCGAACGGATAAAATCCTTATCCTGGTCTCCATCGAATACAAAAGAGTGTACCATGCGTATCTGCTCGCTACCTGCATAGAAATACAGGCGCAAAACGAAAGGCAACCATTCCCGTTCTTCATTCCGAAGCATTCCTTCCAACTTAATGGTAGCACGGACATTGCCTACCCGTTCTACCATCGTCCGACAAAGTTTGGTAGCGAACCGATGGACATGAAATTCGTCCGAGTCTTCTCCTGAAGGCTTATCTTGTACCGATGCTATCAAGTCTGCCTTTCCGCCTACTTTCACCTTGCCATAAAATAAGCTGTCAATAAAAAAAGCACCCGAACGTGGTATATAAGCGGTAATAACTCCTGTAGACACCTTCACTCCGTGAACACTCTCTTCTACCTGCAAAGCTGTATCCGATGCATCTGCCTCTTTGGAAGAAACCGGAACTACCTGCAAGCCGGAAGTATTGCCCGGAACTACTGCTGCCATACCCGCCCACTTTACCGAACCATCGGGCCAATAGGCTGTAGTCCATACATCGGAAGCAATTGTCTTACCATCATCGGTCTGTAAACGCAAGGTTGTGCCGGGCTGCACTTCCCCTTGGCGGAAAGGTACACCCCAACTGACGCTACTGGCTTGAGAAGGCACATCACCTACCCAATGAAGCCGTGCCGTTTCCTGCGCCGACTGGTAAGAATAACGGAAATTCGTAATCCGGGTCCGTGACAGAGTTGTACGGAATCCAAACCATCCTTCAGCCAACGGACGGGGATCGTTAAAATCCACCAACCGTTCTCCGTCAATATAATATTGCACCCGGTTTCCTTTATTAACGAGCCTGATATGGTACCATTTATTGGCTTTCAATAAATGTGCCTGGTCGGTATATTCTTTCAGGATGCCCGGACGTTGGGCTGCATCGCTCACCCCAGCCTGATTGCCATCGTACCGTCGGAAACGGGTTGTAGAATTGTAATTGCCTCCATAGCCCAGGTAATAAAGCTGTAGCGAATAACACTTCAAGAACTCCCCTTGACGCCAGTCCATACGCTGCCAGATATCTTTTGCCTGCGGATCGGATGCCATCCAAAAACAATTCAGGTCACTCAAACGGTCACCCGGCTTCCCCTCGTCCACCACACAAGCATCATATTCGATTACGACATTTCCACTCATCTTCTCTTTCCGCCATAAAGTCAATCCTTTAGGCGAAAGAATTTCACATGTATCTCCCGAAAATGAAACTTCATAATCCGGAGATTCCGACTCTACTTTCCAATACTTGTCAAACAGCTTCTTGTCCAGTCCGGACACTTCGCCTGCAGGCTGCGCATAGGCTATCCACGCCATGCATACCGCCATCCCTGCCAATACTAATTTCTTCATACGCTTTTATTCATAAAAACCTACCTAACAAAAATATACAGCTTCTCTGAAGAGGATAATCTTCTCCAGAGGAGCTATGTCCTTTAACGGTTCAGATGTTCTTTAAATTCTATTTCCACTATCCGAAGCTCATGTCCGGTCTCGGCACCGCCCTTTGCCTTGAACAAGTCCAGTTCGTTCGCCACCGGTGCGGCAACCTCGACTATCTGGCCGAATGCATCGTCTTCCTTACTGCTGCCTTTCAGGCGGATGGTTATCTCCGAAGCCGGCACTGGCTTCACATTCAGATGCACATAACCCAGGCTCTTATCGGTTTCGCCGCTCCATACCAACGTGTCTCCGGCATAGATTTCCAACGGATAGCTGCGCATGCGCCAGCCCGTCAGCTTGAGGCAGACTTCATCTATCCGCGCAATGCGTTCCAACCGGTAAGTAATCCAGGCGGTAGAAGCTTTCCCGTCATTCCGCCACTCGCTCAATTCGTTATCATCGAAACTGTTGCCTGCCTTTTCGGTATGAGCTCCCGCCCGGGCAGAGAGAACCGCCACATCTACAGCACGGTCACGATAAGAAGGCGTATCCGGCGTTTCGCCACGGGTAAGCCTGCCTGCCAGACAATCTCCCGGTATATATGTGCTCAACCCATTTTCCACTTCTATGCTTTCGGTTGAAAGTGCCAGTTCGGCAGGCTGCAATCCCTTGGCTTCGGCTTTCAGCACGATTCGTCCGGACCGGGTGTGCGAACGCAACAGCACACGGTTCACGCCACACTCCACCGGCAAGTCTTCCGACAAGATATAATTGTCCGGTCCCTGCGCAATGCCTCCACGCCATTCGGCAGGCCCATCCAAGGTGAAATGAATCAAGTCATTTGCCAAGGGGCAACGGCGCCCCTGTGCATCGACCACCTCCACTTGCACCAAAGCCAAATCGGCACCGTCGGCTTTCCAGCCGTCCGGGTTCTGAATGGCGGCCAGCTTGATTGCAGCCGGTTCGCCTGCTGTTTCCAGACGGGTACGCACCGCTTCCTTGCCTTCATTATATCCAATAGCCTCCAGGGTTCCTGCCTCGAAAGCCACACTGTCGGCGGTAAACAGGAAATGATAGTCACGGTGAACGCCTTCCACCGCTTTTCCATTGACCAGCAAGGCGACACTGTCTGTATTCGAAACGACATATACCGGCTTTACCGTACCGGCATCATAGTTCCAGTGCCCTACGATATGGATACGGGGCTGTTCCGTATCTACCCAGCCGTCCCACATCACCTGATGGGCATAGTACGAGTCTTTCGGGATGCGCATCGGGTCGGTATCTCCGCTCCGGCGATAGTTTTCCACCCCGCGGAAATGGGTATTCGTATCCGAAAAGATGATTTTCGCACCGCCTGAGCTGACACGCCGCCCCGTCCCCGGACGCTCGCGCCAATAATCGAACCAGCGGATGACATTCTCTACAGCAAACGAATCCTGGTTGCGGTTATACACACTGGCATCGGCATGCTTCTGGGTCTTGCCCGTAGCAGCCGAATGATATGCCGTATTCCCTTCACCGTCTTTATGGAACGGATACGAATAATTGTCCCAATACTTACGCAATCCCTCGTCGCGGCAATACTCCATCGCCCACATCGGATGGTGCGCACTCTTGTTGATGTAAAGCATTTCGCCCCCGTATTCCGCATCACGGATATCCAGCATCTCGCGCGAACCGATGGCACGGCCTCCATGATAATCGTACCGGTCACGTATGGCTTTCATTTCGAGCATGTGCTCACGGCTGATGGACTCGTTGCCGCACTCGTAGAAAAGAATGCTCGGATTGTTGCGGTTATAAATAATGGCATCACGCATCACAGCCTTGCGCTGTTCCCAACGCACGCCTGTACAGTCTTTTTCAGCGTCACCTGCCGGCATCGCCTGAATCAGCCCCACACGGTCGCACGACTCCACGTCCTGTTTCCAGGGCGTAACATGCATCCAGCGCACCAGGTTGGCATTGCCTTCCACCATCAGCCCGTTGCTATAGTCGCTCAGCCATGCCGGAACCGACATGCCCACGGCAGGCCATTCGTTGCTGGTACGCTGGGCAAAGCCTTTCAACTGAATCACCCGGTCGTTCAGCCACACCTTGCCTTCGGCAAAACGGGTCTTGCGGAATCCGGTACGCGTCACCACCTCGTCGGTTTTCTTCCCATCAATTACCAAAGCGGTCTTCACGGTATACAGATATCCGTATCCCCAACTCCAGAAGTGCAGTCCGCCCACTTCCGCCTCAGCAGACAATATTGCTGTGCCGCCTGCCGGAACCGTCTGCTCTTTACCCGAAAAACGCTTCACCAGCTTGCCGTCACGGTCCAGCAGCTCTACCTCATAACCTACCGTCTGCGCCTTCTTTGTCTCGTTCTTCACTTCCGACTCGGCATGCACAACGGCTTTACGCGATTGTACCCGGATATCTTCGGCATAGACATACACTCCTGTCGTTTTCAGATTGCTATAAAGCGGAAGGGTCTGATAAACCTTTCCGGTCACGTGTAGCCATACGTTCTTGGGCAGACCGCCGTAGTTGGCATTGAAATTGCGGTCGCTCCACTGGTACTTCACGCCCGTAGACCGCTCCGCATAATCCCAGTCGTTGTCAATACGGGCGGCAATCACATTTTCTCCCGAATGAATATAAGGTGTCAGATCGAATCCGAAAGCCATCACCCCGTTCTCGTGCTGTCCCACCAGCTTCCCGTTCACATACAGGTCGATGCCCTGGCGTGCCCCTTCAAACTCGATAAACACCTTCCTCCCTTTTGCCTCTGCCGGAAGGCGGAAATGCTTGCGGTACCACACAATGGTATCGGTCAAGTCTTTTATATTTACGCGGAAAGCCTCGTCTTCATTGAACGCATGGGGAAGCGTCACCTTCTCCCAATCTCCATCCGCATACTTGGGCGACTCTGCCCGTTCCATATCTCCAATCTTCAGCAGCCAGTCGCTGTTGAAATTATACTTCTTCCGTTCGCTTGCCTGTATCCCCATTGCCACGGCAAACAACACGATGCCTACAATAAAACGCTTCATTTTCATGATATCAATGTCCGGTTAAATTATGCGTCGCTAAATTAGGGATAAAATCAGTTCTGCCTATGGATTTTTGTATTTATATATAGAAATTCGTACACAGCAAATCATAACATACCGCAAAAGGCTGCATCCTTCCGGATGCAACCCTGAAAAGCAGGAAAAATATACCTATTGCGGGATGACTTCCTGCATATAAATGGCGTCCAGGCTCCACAATGCCGCATCATTGGTACTAATCGGCATGCATTCATCCAACGGAGCAGGCACTTCGGGAGGAAAGATTTTCCTTACCGTCATAGGAGGAGCGGGCGTATGTTCCAGCCTTCCCCACAAGTCTTTCCAAGCCTCAGCCGCCCGCTTGGGGTCATACAGATGCCAAGCCGCGTATGCCTGCAAACGACTGACACGGAAATGATTATACAACTTAAAGTCGCGTGCATGTTCCAGCCAAGCCTGATTGAATGCAGGAACGTCAATCATGTCTTGCATTTCGTTCATCAGTTCAAAGCCACCCATAATCGTCATCAAATGGTTGGTGTTCTTCAACGTCGGGTCTCCCTCGTAAGTAATGACACCGGTATCGGGATAGAATCCCAACGCCTTGTTTCCCGTAAACAACCCATTGGGCAACGAAGCAATGCTGTTCATACCCGTCACTATCTTATCCAAATACTTCCGGTCGCGCGTACGTTCCCACTCGGTCATCCAATTGCCCGCGTATGCCAGCCAGTCCGGACCGATGCGCAGGCGTGCCGGAGCGGAAGAAGGGAATTTACTTCGAGGCTCAGCCAACCGCATCGGGTCGAGCGTATAAAGTTTCTGGTCTGCGTCTTTTACTTCCGTCATCAAATCGCCGCTACGTTCGTCTGTTGTCAAGTAATAATAGAAACGGTTCCACGCCGCTTGGCTGATACGCGCCTCTTTTGCCCCACATCCCCAGTGGCTGACATTGTGACGGCTTCCCAGTCCTGCATTCGGTCCGATGTGATACACATCCACTTCAGCAGTATGGCGGGTCATCGCCTCAGCCATCTTCCATATATCATAACGTCCGGTACGGAGGAAATTATACCAAAGCCACATATTAGAAGCCAGTTCGGTATTGTCCCATGCAAACCCTCCTACATCATACCGCCATTCATGACGCACCGGGTCGTATGCATGCATAAAGTCGCCGTAATTCCAAAAGCCATACCATTTGTGTTGCTCTATCGCTTTTTGATAAAAACTTATATAGGCTTCCAACCGGTCTTCTACCCGGCTGCGTGCCGGATTGCTACGGTCGGGCAACGACCAAATGCCAAAAGCCCGGCAAGCATGCAAATATTCAGGAGTACACAGCAAGGGAGACGCTTTAGCCAACAGGCAAGCAATATCAGCGATGCCTTTCTTTCCCGGATAAGCCGCTTTCGGAACCAAGGTCAAGGTATGCGTACGCGCAATGCCATAAGGTGTACTCATTCCTGCCTGCACATCTTCATAACTGGCATTCAAATCATGAGCGACGCTATCATAATGGCGCAAGTCCATCGCTTCCGCTTCCGGACTCCATAACCAAACAATTAGCGAAGCCTCATCCGAACGGGCTTGCCGCACCTCCAACGAAGCCGGATATGCTTGCCAAAAATCCTGCAATCCGACACCGATACCTCCACTCACATCACCTGCAAAGACAAATCCGTCGGAACGGGTTCCGGTAAACGTTCCAATCCAAGGACGGTCTGCCTCTGCCCGTTTCCGGATAGAAAACGCATTGTCCGTCAATTGAGAAAGGCGGAAATTATCCCATGCAGCCCAGTGGTCGAGCAAGTCACGGTTTTTCTCATCGAATTGCTCGTATTCAGGAATCCGTTTTCCTTCCATTTGCTGTTGCTGGAGCGTTTTGTCATCACCTAATGTCAAGACACGCCGTCCCACCAAAGGCTGTACCGGTTCACTCCATACTCCTCCTTCCGCGCAAGCGAAGGCAACGTGCCGGTTATACAATGCCTCACGCATTGGCACACGGAAGCGTACGCCTATCGTACGGATAAAATCCTTATCTTGTTCTCCGTCGAACACAAACGAATGTACCATCCGGACCTGCTCGCTTCCGGCATAAAAATACAAGCGCAATACAAACGGAAGCCATTCACGCCCGGCAGACTGATGAACCCCTTCCAACTTCAAGGTTGCACGGACCTTTCCTGCCCGTTCTACAGACACACGTTGCAACCGGCTGGAAAAATGCGTGACATGCGATTCAGACAACCCTTCACCCGACGGTTTGTCCTGAACAGAAGCGATTAAGTCGGCAGCCCCTCCTACTTTCGTCTTACCATATAGCAAACTGTCTATGACGCAACTGCCCGAACGAGGAACATAGGCTGTTATCACTCCCGTAGAGACTTTCCAACCCGACGGCGTCTCCTCTACAGTCAAAGCGGAAAGCTCCGGACTTTCGGGGCTCTTCCGTTTCGGAACGACCTGTAAAGATGTTGTACCTCCGGGAACTACCGCCGCCATACCTGCCCACTTCACCGACCCGTCAGGCCAATAAGCAGCAGTCCAGCTATCAGAAGCAATCACTTTCCCATCCGCATCCTGCAAAAGCAAAGGCATATCCGGCTGTACTTCCCCTTTACGGAAAGGCACACCGAAACTTACCCCGCAAGCCTGTGAAGGCACTTCTCCTACCCAATGCAAACACGCCGTATCCTTATCCTCCCGACAAATATACCGGAAATTAGCAATCCGCGTACGCGACAAGGTGGTGCGAAAGCCGAACCAACCTTCCCGCAAGGGATTGGGGTCGCAATAATCCACCAGCCTTTTACCATCTATGTAATATTGTACCCGGTCGCCTTTATTCACCAACTTAACGTGATACCACTTGTTAGGAACAAGCAAATGCTCTTTATCGGTATACTCCTTCAAGATGCCCGGACGTTGTGCCGCATCAGTTACCCCAGCCTGATTGCCGTCATACCTGCGGAAACGGGTCGTAGAATTGTAATTTCCTCCGTAGCCCAAATAATAAAGCTGCAGCGAGTAGCACTTCAGGAACTCCCCTTTGCGCCAGTCCATACATTGCCAGATGTTCTTCGCTTGCGGATCGGAGGCCATCCAGAAACAGTTCAGGTCACTCAGACGGTCACCCGGCTTCCCTTCGTCCACCACACAAGCGTCGTATTCGATTACGACATTTCCACACATCTTCTCTTTCCGCCACAAGGTCAATCCTTTAGGCGAAAGGATTTCACACGTATCTCCCGAAAACGACACTTCATAATCCGGTGACTCCGATTCCACTTTCCAATACTTACCAAAATGGGCTTTATCAAGTCCCGATATACTTCCTGCGCTCTGAGCCTTTAATCCCCAAACAGCGCATATAGCCATACCAATCAATATGATACGTTTCATTTCCTACCTGATTAATGATTATTCTCCTAAATAATAAGAAGGGACAGGCGACTGGGGATACCCCATGGAACGGTGTGCGATATAGCTTCTGTAAACAGGATCCTGCATCAATGTCACACGCCGGTCACGTGCCGGGATATTCGTCGTATAAATCCGGATTTCACCATCCAGCGCCGTTACAATCTCTTCCCGCCAGTCGCCATACAAGTCAGCAATCATCAGGATATCCCCCTCAATGCCGTGGGTAAGCTCCGCACCTTTCCACTTCACAATGCTCAGCGCCTTTCCGTTCGAAGAAGAGCTGGCTCCCCAACGGTTGTCATCGCCTGCAAAAGTTTCCCTGAGCAAATCGGCATCCCACCAAGCCCAGTTCCGGCAAGAAGGCACATCCTTGTTCCGGCTCAAATACGTCCCGTCGGCAGCCAACAGATACTGGTCGGTACTTCCGCCTTTCCGGTCTTCTTTGGCGAAACATTCCAGTCCTTTATGCGATGCATCAATGTCTGCCACCATTCCGTCGCCTACATGAAACGTCTTATACCCGATGTTCCACACCGGCTCGCCGCTGCGTGCGTCTACCATGCATACACCTCTTCCGTTATCATGCCAAGGCTCCAGACATAAGAACACTTCCATTCCCGGACGTTCCGGATGAATGTCTGTCAGATAAACCTTATCGGGATGTCCCAGTCCGGCAGACCAGAGCAGCGTACCGTTATCGTCCAGCATACACGAGCCCAACAAGATTTCTTCCCTTCCGTCTTCATCCACATCACCGCATACCATATTGTGCGAACCCATGCTTCTGACCACCGGATTCTCCTCGTCACCGTCCCATTTCCATACCGGGTCCAACTTGTCCTTGTTAAGTTGCCACGCCTCTACCGTCATCAGTTTATACGTTCCCCTGCATGCCAAGATACAGGGAGTCTTCCCGTCCAGGAAAGCCATGCCGATCTGATTCCGGTTCCTGCGCACCAGATTGCCATAACGGTCATTCCGTTTGGGCCAGTCTACATGAGCGATTTCCTCTCCCGTCATGCCGTCTAATACCGTCAAATATTCATCCCCCGAATCCACTCTTCCTTTCTCATCTCTCTGCACATTGTCCGGAGCCGTTTTCAATGCCACTTCGGCTTTCCCGTCTCCGTTAAAGTCATAGACTACGTAAGGCGAATACCAGATTCCCGGTTCAATGCCTTGCCCTAAATCTTTCGACCATAAAAAAGTGCCGTCACTTAAATAGGCTTCTATCTGATAAGTCTTCCCCGTCAAGTCACCCGGCATACCCGGGTCGACATTCGTTTCCGGTGTGCGGATGATGTAATCGTATGTACCGTCCCCGTTCAAATCGGCAACTCCTACCTTACCGGCTTTGACCTGCCTGTTCAAGCGAATCGACCGGTAATTGCGCAGGGTACTGAAATCCGCCTTCACCTTTTCCGACTCCTTGCCGTCAGCAGTACACGTCACCCAATAGACCGCTTCTCCCTTCACCGGAGAGCGGTCGGTAAAGTCACAAGTAGCATCTATCGGTTTCCGGTTCAGCTTCTTGGTTTTTCCGTCAGCCGAACGGTACACATCAAAACGAGCCTGCGCATTATCCGTCTCAAGCATTCTCCAGCTCAGATAAATGCCTTTTCCGTCTGCAGCCGGAGCTACAGACAATCCCCGGTTCAGGCATTCCTTCACTTTCGATTGGGCAAATCCTTCCACCAAAGGCTTCGGTTCATGTTGGGGTTTCAAAATTTCATAATAATAATTCCGTTCTCTTGGATCTTGCGCAAAGGCTGTACCCGTAACGACCAGCCCGACAAGCAATGCAGAAAAGAAAAGTTGTGTTTTCATGATTTTATTGAATGAGTTAAAAAATTGGTTCCAAATGATGGGCGAAAGTAAGCATAAAACAAATGGAAAGACATAGAAATTTATACAAAAGAATAGATTTTTAATCGGGTAGGAGGTAAATGCTAATCATAGAAAGGCATTTGCCTCCTACTTTCACATTTACCGACCTCCCACACCACCGTACAAGCGGTTCCGCATACGGCGGTTTCGCGCTTTCTCATCTCACGATGTGTGGCAAGTTGTTTTCAGCCATCCCTCGGACTAGCGTCACTCCTACTCTATTGTCGGATTCCGTCCTATCGTGGTGAGTAGGGAAGCTCCTTTCGGACATCTGACTACAAAAGAGTCTCAAGGGTAGCAGTCATTTACTATTGCACTGCGCGATTCGGTCCTTCCCCATAGACACACGTGTCTTAGGTACTATAACCTCTGCTGACTTCTCACGGCAAGCTTTACTCCGTCAGGGCACATCGAATGGGTACGTCTTCGCCATGCGTCCGTGAGACCTCCTCGGATAAGGGCATTGTCTTTCCATCTTATGCCTACTTCATTTACACCGACCGTTCCGAATAGCTATCGGGCTTTGGTTTGTGTAGAAACCTTACCCACGGTCAAATGCCTTGTATGAAGTTTCTGTTCGTTAGACCAGATGTTTGCCGCCGGCTTCCTTCAGATTCCACCTCGCGATGGACACCCTTGCCTTGGGCTATGTGATTCCCGCTATTAGGGCTCACTCGGGACTTACACCCGTTAGACAATGCTCATGCCGAGCGATCGGGTAGGAGGTAAATGCTAATCATAGAAAGGCATTTGCCTCCTACTTTCACATTTACCGACCTCCCACACCACCGTACAAGCGGTTCCGCATACGGCGGTTTCGCGCTTTCTCATCTCACGATGTGTGGCAAGTTGTTTTCAGCCATCCCTCGGACTAGCGTCACTCCTACTCTATTGTCGGATTCCGTCCTATCGTGGTGAGTAGGGAAGCTCCTTTCGGACATCTGACTACAAAAGAGTCTCAAGGGTAGCAGTCATTTACTATTGCACTGCGCGATTCGGTCCTTCCCCATAGACACACGTGTCTTAGGTACTATAACCTCTGCTGACTTCTCACGGCAAGCTTTACTCCGTCAGGGCACATCGAATGGGTACGTCTTCGCCATGCGTCCGTGAGACCTCCTCGGATAAGGGCATTGTCTTTCCATCTTATGCCTACTTCATTTACACCGACCGTTCCGAATAGCTATCGGGCTTTGGTTTGTGTAGAAACCTTACCCACGGTCAAATGCCTTGTATGAAGTTTCTGTTCGTTAGACCAGATGTTTGCCGCCGGCTTCCTTCAGATTCCACCTCGCGATGGACACCCTTGCCTTGGGCTATGTGATTCCCGCTATTAGGGCTCACTCGGGACTTACACCCGTTAGACAATGCTCATGCCGAGCGTACTACCACAAAAGAGGCGGAGACCGCTTTTGCTGTCCCCGCCTCTTTCAGGTTAGTTTATTATCTAATTCAGGAATTAATATCCCGGATTCTGCATAGCTTGTTTTTCTTCATTGCTTAATGCACCACCATTTTCGTTGGTGATACCGTCCAAGAACGATTGTGGAATCGGACGATAATAATGTTTCGCCGGATCAAATTCACCGATGCCACGGCTTACACCGTCATTAAATGCATGCCAACGGGCATCCAAAGTCATGGTACGGGCAAGGTCTTCCCAACGATACAATTCACCACAAAGCTCGCGGGTACGTTCGTTCAGCAAGAAACACATCATCTTGTCTGCATTGCTGCTGCAACCCAACGCATCGTAAATCGGCTGGTCTACTTCCGAATTATAGATATCGCTGACACTGTTCAGGTGCATATTATCCAAAGAAGACTGTGCATTGTACACATTTTCCTGACCTTCCAAGTTATTCGATTCGTAATACGTATTTTCTTCACTATAAATTGCACCATCAGGAGAATATCCACCACCTTTTCCACTGCAATAAGGATTATTTTTGTACGCCTGACCACCATCCACATTCACACTTCTATCTTCACCTGCTTGATAAGCAGCACGGTCGCGCAACTTATTAATCCATTCAATAGCATTGGCATATTGTGACTCGCCTTGACGAATATACGCTTCAGCTACCATCAACACATCTTCTGCAGAACGAGCAATAATCGCATCACGTGTTCCAAATTGAGAAGCAACAGAGTTACGATAGCCATCTCTAAATTTAGACAACGCTACAGAACGTTTGTGAGGTACAATACTATAATAGTTTCCGGTTGAATTTTGCGGATCCAAGTTCCAGCTTTGTGCTTGTCCTGCATAATAGCGAACAAAAGTATGAGGAGCAGAAATCTTTCCATTCTTCAATATTTTTGCTTCTACAGGGGCAGTAAGACCTGTTTCTGTATTCAACTCTTCATATTTTGTATAACGGGTATCACCAGGATTATTTACGATATATTTAATACCTATTTCACCTGCCACAAAACGTTTGCCACCTTCTACAGCACCTTCCGGAGCATAACCGAATTGAATATCTCCTTTACTCCAAGTAGGAGCACTGGAAGTATCATTCGCGCCATAACAAGTAATAAACGATTTCCAAAAACGAGAATCATTCACACGGTCGAAAACCTGCATGGTGTATTCCGTTGCACTCACGTAAGAAAATTCACGTCCACCTGAAATGTCACGTTTTGTTCCTGCCATGTCCTGATAAACTGAAGGATAATATAAGTGCATCTGATTTCCATATCGTCCCCATGTAGATTCATCATTTGAAAATTGTGCAGCCAAAATTACTTCGCTTACTTTTTCGTTTGCCCCATTGGGTTCTGTATAATCCCACAAATCTACATAATTAGAACATAAAGGATGAGCATTGCATACCTCTGTTCCATATTTAATGACATCCTGCAAATCTTGTGCTATATAACTATCATTCCAGTCACTATATAACTCCGAAGCACGGAACAAATGTGCTTTAGCCAAGAAATGCGCAGCAGCCCACTTCGTAATACGACCGGTTGCTTCAGGAGATTCCGGTAACAAGCTATAGGCTTGTTCTAAATCGGATATAATTTGAGCATAAACCTCTTCTTCGCTATTACGGGTAAATGTTGTTTCTACCGAGGTAGAAGGATTTAATTTGATAGGTACACCGCCAAATTGTTTTACCAGTTCAAAATAGGCATATCCTCTCAAGAAATAGGCTTCACCCAAACGAGTGTTATATGTAGCACTCGACTGGCTATAAAATTGCGGAATATTGGTTATTAAGATATTGGCAGGTTCTATCAAACCATACATATTATCCCACATGGGCTGATTAGCGCCCGTTTCTGCAGAGTTTAAGTCCTGACTATAATGATTCCACGCCGGCATGGTATTATTGGCATCCGTAAATTCATCGACACCCATATTATAGCATTCGATAGCCCAAATGTAATTGAATTTATAGTCAAAAAGAAATGGTTTGCGAATTAGACAAACGGAATTTAAGAGTCAGAAGTGACTCCAACTCTTCTTTATAGTTTCCGATATTGTCGAAGAAATCCTTAACGGCCTGCCTGAATTTCTCTTTTGTCCTGTAGAAACCGGTATTGATGACCTTCTTGCGGAGGAATTTCCAAAGCCTCTCAATCAGATTGAGGTTCGGCGAGTAGGGCGGCAGGAATATCTGCCTGATTTTTGTCCCGTCCACCCATTCCTTGAGCTTTTTGTTGTGATAATAACGGGCATTGTCGGAAATGATATAGATGAACGGGGCCTCCGGATGCCTGTCCAAGGCCGCCTGATAAACTTCTTTTGTGGATTCGGCATTGACGCTTTCGCAATCATGGGCTATCACGTCCGTCACGTCATGCGCGTTAAGCAACCCGTTGATGTTCACCCTGTCACGACCGCTGACGGTCGGTTGTTCCAACTTTTCGCCTTTCTCTATCCACGCATAAGTGGAACGGCTGTTGTGGGTCGGATGAACACCGTCGGCATAATAAACCACGGCATCTTCCGGCATACCGGAAAGGATTTCGGAAAGTTCTCCGACAAAGGCTGCCTGCTTGGAGGCATCAGCCTCGCAAGGGACTTCCGATGTCTTCTTATAGGTGAAACCAATGCGGTTCAGCAGGTCTACAACCCCCTGGGGCGTGTACTCCACGCCGAATGTGGACTTTATCCACTCTGCCACACTCTTGGCATCCGTATAGATATGCTCACGAAGTTCCTTGCGCAAGGCGGACAACTGTCTGCTGTCAAGAAGCCCCCAATAACCTTTGTGGCGGTTTTCCAGAAGTTCATCGGCACCGCCGTGCAAATAAGCGGAACGGTAACGGTATACGGTGGAAACGTCTATTCCAAGGCATGAAGCCACGAAGGAAGGAGAATTGCCCATGCCCAACATCAGAATGCAAGTCACACGGGCATAGTCGGAACTTCCGGCTAGATTCCGTTGAAGTTTACGTAAATTTTCTATTTCTGATGTCGACAACTGCATTTCCATGCCGTAAAGATACAACTTTTAAACGAATTATTCGCATTTCACTTACTTTTGACTATAAAACAACATTTGATGAACCTATTTGGAGGCATTTTCTTCTCTGTCAGCATCACCATTACCCGGAAGCACTCCCCCACTCTTCTGATAAGCAGAAGGAGTGACACCAAATTGGGTCTTAAAGCATTTACTGAAATAGAACGGGTCGTTTATGCCTACCTGACGAGCCACTTCGGCAATGGTAAACTCATCGGACTGTGCCAGCAAATCGGCCGCTTTCTTCATACGCATGACACGCAAGTATTCATTAGGCGAATAGCCGGTTATGCCACGTACTTTCCGGTAGAAAACCGACCGTCCTACCCCCATCATTGTCGCCAGGTCGTCTACCGACAGTTGAGGGTTCTCCATGTGTTTTTCTACAATCAATGTCAGACGCTCGGTAAACAATTTGTCTTTATCGGTACGGCAAAGTGCCGAACCAAGCATCGTCGGGTCGTTCGAGAACTTTTTGCGCAACTTGTCGCGCTGTTCGATAAGACGGAAGGCTCTTACCAACAGCAGTTTCAGACTAAATGGTTTTGTAATATAAGCATCTGCCCCGCAATCGATACCTTCTACATGCTTATCATCGGTACCTAATGCTGTCAGCAAGATAACGGGTATATGACTGGTTTCGAAATTGTCTTTCAACCGTCTTGTCACTTCGAAACCAGAATAGCCAGGCATCATCACATCACTGATAATCAGGTCTGCATCATATTCTAAAGCTTTCTTCAGCCCCGATATGCCATCTTCTTCAGCATCCACTTCAAAATAAGTACTCAACTCCCGTTTCAAATATTCACGCACATCGGTATCGTCTTCGATAATCAGTACTTTACGCTTATTCAGCGGAACAGGTATCTCGACATCCTTTTCCTCGCAGTCTTCTTGTGATGCATCGGAAACATTTTCCAAGAATAATTCCGTCTGCTGTTTCTCCGTCTTTTCTTCTTCCCGCAAAATCACGTTATCAGGAATCAAGAAATCTTTTTCATCGTATGCCGATGCATCCGATGGCAAAGAAACGATGAAAACCGAACCCTTTCCCCCTGCATTCTCCCGATAAGTGATTGTCCCTTTGTGAACAACGACCAATTCATGAGTCAGATGCAGACCGATTCCCATACTGCTTCCAGAGATACGATTCTTGGCAAAACGTTTGAACAGTTCTTCACGCTTTTCTTTCGGTATACCCACTCCGGTATCTGACACCTGGACTATAAATCGGTTGCCAGCCTCATCTACCTTTGCCGTCAGGATAATTGTCCCACCGGAAGGAGTATATTTGAAGGCATTAGACAACAGATTATAAACTACTTTGTCCAGCTTCTCCTTGTCGACATACATATTATAATGGTCCGTCGAAGGTTCGAAACAGAATTTCATGCGTTTGGATTCTGCCATTTCCTTAAAATTCAAAGTCAAGTCGTGCAAGAAATCCATGACATCTATTTTTTCCAATGAAAGAGTGAGCTTGTTGTTCTGCATCCGCCGGAACTCCAAGAGTTGGTTGATAAGCCGTAACAGACGCATCGTACTCTTGTCCATAACCCGTACCGAAGAAGCTATCTCCTTGGGAAGCTTGCCAGACAGATGTATTTTCTCCAACGCATTTTGTATCAGTGTAAGCGGTGTACGAAACTCGTGCGATATATTGGTAAAGAACACCAGCTTGTATTCTGTCAGCTGCTCTTCCACCTTAATCTGATTACGCAAGGCATTCATCCTTGCCAAAATGCGATATGTCAAATACAACGCCCCTCCCAACAGAAGGATATAAATCAGGTATGCCCATATTGTACGCCAAAACGGAGGAACTACAACAATCTTCAATACCGATTCTTTTTCATTCCACACTCCCAGCGAATTGCTCGCCTTGACATGCAAACGATATGTTCCGGGACGAAGGTTTTTATATGCTGCGAAATTTAATGGCGAAGGAATACTCCATTCCTTTTCATATCCTTCCAACATATAGCAGAACTTTTGTATGCCCGGCCGTACATAATCCAAGGTAGAAAAATTGACAACAAAAGAATTCTGATTATAATCCAACCTGATTTCGGACAGATAAGGCAAAGCCAATTCCAGCGGAGAGGAATCATCACCGGGACGTACGGATACTCCGTTCAGTTTCAAATCGGTAAATGTCACGACACTTTCATTTCCGGCTTCAGACACCAATATCGGATTGATGACACTCAATCCATAGTTCGTGCCGAAAGCAAGCCGCCCGTCAGGCAAACGGATACCGCAATTCTCACAATAGATATTCCCCAATACATTCGAAGAAAAGAAATGATTTTCAAAAATCCCCGTCTGCCGGTCGAAACAAGAAATGCCGTATTCTGTAGAAATCCACATATTGCCTTGCTGGTCTTCTACGAAATCCTGCACCATATTGTTTACCAGACCATCGGTCACTCCACAATGCACAAATTTCAAACGGGCATAATCCTGACCCGGCGCACAATATGAAAATCCGGCTCCGGTCTCAGCTATCCAGACATATCCTTCCGAATCAAGAACAATGCTCCGTATCTCATTACTGTACAGACTGCCATTCTCCAATGCATAATGATAATAAGCATTCGGATTACGTATCAGCTCGTCTGGCTGAAATACATAGATACCCTTGTCTGTCCCCATCCATATCCATCCTCCACGGTCTTCACACAAAATACGTACCCGGTTTTGTGCCTCCGACTGGAAAAAACGGCGAAATTGGTATTTCCCCTCTTTACGTACAGCAAGATTCAATCCTCCTCCAAAAGTAGCGACCCACATCCTTCCACGACTGTCGCACATCAAGTTATAAATCTGATTGGAAGAGAGTGAAGTCGAATCGTCCCGTTGGTGCATATAACGCTCTTCACCGACAATGATTCCCTTTCCACGCGTGCCATACCATTTCGTGCCCTCCCTGTCTTCGGCTATGGCATATACATTGGTATTGGCTTTCAATACATTCTTTACTGCCAGCAAAGTATCATAAACGACCACATCTCCTGTACGTGTTGCCAAATAGATATCGGAACCATCGAGACAAGAAACAAACCGTACAGCATTGGAACGGTTTATTTTCTCTTCTCCATTGGGATATACCCTGGCTACATCTGTATTGACTATGTTCAATTTATCCACCCCGGTAAACTCCGAACTGACCCACATGTTACCCAACCGGTCTTCCATCAGACATAGCAGATAATCAGAACTTATGACTCCGTTATCCTTTTCACCTGTTGTAAAATGTTGCATCTCATCATGCTGCAAATCATATACATACAAACCATTCCCGTATGTAGCAATCCATAAAAGGCCACGCGAATCATGTACAATCGAATAACGTTCCTCATCAATGTAATCCAAATCCTCTTTCGTCATAAGCTGGAATTCCAATACTTTCCCACTTTCTACCTGCAGATAGCGCAATTTCCCGGAATTGTTATAAATCCAGAAATCATGCTTGTTATCTTGCTGAATCTGCACATTGCGTATATCCAACATGGGATTGGGTTTTACGTAACATCCTTGACGGAAATTAAAACAAAAATTACCAGCCGATGTATAAATCATCCACTCATCTCGGTAATATACCTGACCATTGAAACGAAGAGACTTATGTGCGGCAAGCTGATCCAGCTGTTTTATCTGTCCTGCCGCATCTGTCCCATACATAGAACCATCGGAAGCAAAAAAGTATGCCTTTCCCTCATACCGGTAAATATACCGGATATTCAAACGAGAATCGATAGTCAGTAATTTTCCGTCCAGCCAATGGTATAAACCGTGAGCAGTAGCAATCCATACACCTCCCTTTCCATCCGGGTAAATCTGATTCACATCATCCGATGCCAAACCTTTACCTTTCTTAAAAGATTCTGAAGTCAATGACCCTCCTTTACAGACAACCCTACGGCATCCGTCCTGAGTGCCCCATAGCCAAACATCTTCGTCTGCTTTCTCTGGAATATAAATAGAACTGTATGAATCCAAATATTCTCCACACCCGGTAAAATCAACTACCTGTCCTTTGCGCAAATCGTAACAACTATATAACGAGTTGGTATGACGTATCCATAAGAAGCCGTTTTTATCTTCAGCCAAACGGTATACACGATGGTCGGCAAGCGAAATCTTCATCTCCTTTTCAGGCAAGAATGTCAGAAAAGACAAACCGTCATACCGGTTAAGTCCGTCAAGCGTACCAAACCAGATAAATCCTTTCCCATCCTGATAAATACAACGTACTGAATTATTCGCCAGACCTTCAGCAACGGTCAATCGCTCCGAACGTACATCAACTCCCCCTAAAACTGCAGTGCATATTCCCAGCCAACCCACAAGTAACAATACTATCCTTTTCATGTCTTCACGGTATCAAATGATAATGATGTGCAAACTTAAAGAAAATTATCATTCGCCCCAACAAGAAAAAAGGGATTTTTGAACACAAAACCACACAAGTACCCGTACAAGTGGTCCACAGGTGTCTATTTTCCCAACAAACCTACACACAACCGCCAGACCTTTAAAAAAACATTGCCGCAAAGATGCGAAGAGGAACAATCCTCTTTCGTATCTTTACGGCAATGCATGTTTAAGTTATTATGTCAATAGAAATACTTACAAGTTCCGTCCGTGGCAGTTCTTATATTTCAAACCACTTCCACAAGGGCAAGGGTCATTGCGTCCTACCGTCTTTTCGGCACGATAAGGTTCTTTTTTAGCATCACGTGTATCTTTTCCAGCAGCTTCCTGTTGGTCGGGATCATTCAAGTCCTGCTTTTCCTCACGGTATTGCTGACGGGGTTGCTGAGGTTCGGGAGCAGCCTGACGCACTTGCTGAGGTTCTTGTACTGGAATCTGTCCGCGCATCAATACAGATATGGTATTGTTATTGATTTTGTTCACCATAGCATCAAACAAATTGACTGATTCGAGTTTGAAAATCAACAACGGATCTTTTTGCTCATAGCTTGCATTCTGTACCGAATGTTTCAATTCGTCCAGTTCACGGAGATTCTCTTTCCAGGCATCATCAATCACGTGTAATAATATCGCTTTTTCGAAAGCTTTGACAATAGCCTTTCCTTCGGTTTCGTAAGCTTCTTTCAGATTCACCGAAATGTTATACATACGCTTACCGTCGGTTATCGGAATCAAAATGTTCTGATAAACCTGTCCCTGGTTCTCATACACTTGTTTGATTACCGGATTGGCAATCTGTGCCATACGTTCGGTCTTGCGCCGGAACAGGTCCATCGCACTTTGGAAAGTCTGTTCGGCAAGTTCGTCTTTGCTCTTGTTGCGGAAATCATCGCTGGTAAACGGAGTTTCCATTGCCAGTGTCTGAAGAATTTCCATCTTGGCATCTTCGTAGGCCGGCTGAGCTACTGCATTGTAGCAACGATCCCAAATCATATCTGCGATATCCATACCGATACGTTCGCCCATCAAAGCGTGACGGCGTTTCGTATAAACCACGGTACGCTGCTTGTTCATCACATCATCGTATTCCAACAAACGCTTACGGATACCGAAGTTATTCTCTTCTACCTTCTTCTGGGCACGTTCGATAGATTTCGATATCATGCTATGCTCTATCATCTCGCCTTCTTTAAAGCCCATCTTATCCATCCAATGAGCCAGACGGTCGGAAGCAAACAGACGCATCAGGTTGTCTTCCAACGATACGAAGAATACAGAAGAACCCGGGTCTCCCTGACGTCCGGCACGACCACGCAACTGACGGTCTACACGACGTGATTCATGACGTTCTGTACCAATGATAGCCAAACCGCCTGCCGCCTTCACTTCCGGACTCAGCTTGATATCGGTACCACGTCCTGCCATATTGGTGGCAATGGTCACCGTACTGCTCTGTCCTGCCTTTGCAACAATTTCCGCTTCCTTCTGATGCAATTTCGCATTCAATACGTTGTGAGGAATCTTACGAAGGGTAAGCATCTTGCTCAGCATTTCCGAGATTTCGACCGAAGTAGTACCTACCAATACCGGACGGCCTGCCTGCACCATCTTCTCGATTTCTTCGATAACAGCCTTGTACTTTTCACGCTTGGTCTTATACACCCGGTCATTCATATCAATACGGGCAATCGGACGGTTGGTCGGGATTACTACCACATCCAGTTTGTAGATGTCCCAGAATTCACCCGCTTCGGTTTCTGCTGTACCGGTCATACCTGCCAGCTTGTGATACATACGGAAATAATTCTGGAGTGTAATCGTTGCAAAAGTCTGGGTAGCAGCTTCCACCTTCACTCCTTCTTTGGCTTCTACAGCCTGATGCAAGCCATCGCTCCAGCGACGTCCTTCCATAATACGGCCGGTCTGTTCGTCAACAATCTTCACCTGACCGTCCATGACTACGTAATCGGTATCTTTTTCGAACATCGTGTATGCCTTCAGCAACTGGTTGATGGTATGTACACGTTCTGCCTTGATGGCATAGTTCGTCATGAATTCATCTTTTTTGGCAAGCTTTTCTTCATCGCTCAATCCGGGAGCATTTTCCAGTTCCGAAAGTTGGGCTGCAATATCGGGCAACACAAACAATGTAGGATCTTGAGATTTTCCGGTAATCAAGTCGATACCCTTATCGGTCAAGTCTACGCTCTTCAGTTTTTCGTCAATTACGAAATACAAAGGTTCTACCGCCTCGGGCATACGCTTGTTGTTCTGCTCCATATAGATTTCTTCGGTCTTCAGCATGCCTGCCTTGATACCCGGTTCGCTCAAGAACTTAATAAGTGGCTTGTTCTTCGGCAACGCCTTATGGCTACGGAACAAGGCAAGGAAACCGGCTTCCTGATCTTCTTTCTTGTCCGAAGCTATCAGACGCTTGGCATCTGCCAGATACTGAGTAGCCAGTTTACGCTGTGCTTCTACCAGTCTTTCCACCAACGGGCGAAGCACTTCGAACAATTGCTCGTCACCTTTGGGCACCGGACCGGAAATAATCAGCGGCGTACGTGCATCGTCAATCAAGACCGAGTCGACCTCATCGACAATGGCATAATTATGCTGACGCTGTACCAAGTCTTTGGGGCTTACTGCCATATTGTCACGCAAATAATCGAAGCCGAATTCGTTATTGGTACCAAATGTAATGTCTGCCATATAAGCACGGCGGCGGGCTTCCGAGTTGGGCTGATGCTTGTCAATGCAATCCACGCTCAAACCATGGAACATATAAAGCGGCCCCATCCATTCCGAGTCACGCTTAGCCAAGTAATCATTTACGGTTACGACATGCACACCGTTTCCGGTCAAAGCATTGAGGAATACCGGAAGCGTAGCCACCAGAGTCTTACCTTCACCTGTTGCCATTTCGGCAATCTTGCCTTGATGCAATACCACACCACCGAAAAGCTGTACATCATAATGCACCATATTCCAGGTAATCTCATTACCACCAGCTATCCAATGATTCTTCCAGACAGCCTTTTCACCTTCTATCCGTACGAAATCACGTCCTTGTGCAGCCAGATTGCGGTCCATTTCGGTAGCTGTGACCTCGATTTCTTCATTCTCGGCGAAACGACGTGCCGTATCTTTTACAATCGCAAAAGCTGTAGGCAACACATCATTCAATGCCTTTTCGTATTTGTCGAGCACGTCTTTCTCCAGCTTGTCTATCTGATTGAAAATCGGCTCACGTTTTTCGATGTCTGTTGCTTCGATAGTTGCTTTCAAGTCTGCAATCTTCTGAGTCTCTGCAATTGCAGAATCCTTGATATACTTTTTCAATTCTTCTGTCTTGGCACGCAACTCATCGTTCGTCAACTTCTGGATTTCCGGATATACTTCCTTTACCTTGTTTACCCACGGCTGAATCTCTTTCATGTCACGAGTAGCCTTGTTTCCGAAAATCTTACTTATAAATTCATTAAATCCCATTTTATGTTGTTGTTTTTATTATTTCTATTAAAAATGATTTTGTTAATTCGGTTGCAAAGATAAGCAATTCGCCATGTATCCGAAAAGCTTCTTGATACAAAATTACTTGCGAATGCCTGTAAGAGGGGCTGACATCGCAGCATTAGGCGCCCGAATGCGCATGAAGTGAGCTACCGTAGGAGCTATTGTAGCTACTTTTACCGGAGTATACAGAATTTCCGGCTTGATGTTGTTACCAATGAAAATAAGCGGAACCGATGCATACGTATCCCGCACTACATGAGTAGAATGTGAAACCTCATCGATAACCGACCAGCCGGGCATCACCTCCACGTAAATATCTCCCGAACAATTCGGATTGAATGTATTGCGGATTTTATCGATACGCGGAGTCCATGCTCCCAACAACAGGCGTTGTGAAGAATATGCCGTACGCACGCCACTCATCTGCACAATAAAATCAGAAGCACAGTTCAGTATCTCCGTCAGGTTCAGCTTGCGGTCTTCTATCAGTTTATGGTTCAAGTAGATTTGACGGTCGTAATACGTCTCCACGTATTGCCCGGGACCGTATATCGCCATCAAATACATGTTCAGCAAAGCGGCACAACGCTCGATGTGAAATTCACCGCTGGGGATACGATATTGCTCAGGGTCTTTAGGTTCCGAATCCGCATACCCCGTCGAAGTTATGAAGAACAGCGTATTGGCAAGCCCTACCCTGCGGTCTATCAGTTCCAGCAATTCGCCGATGGAATGATCCAGGCGCACATACATATCCTGAATTTCCATTGCATATTCCGTATTCGGCTTGTGCGCATAGTTGCCCGCATAATACGAAAGGGTGAGCAGGTCGGGAATATTGTCTTTTCCCACCTGAGTATGAAGCAGACATGCATCTACCAAACGGTTCACCTCATCATTCACATACGGACTGGTCTTGAACTTCCTGTATTTTTCCGACCGCTCATCCGAAAAATCGTGTTTGAAAGTCAGTTGCTTGGCGGTAGATGTCACATAACGGTACGAAGTGACTGGCAAATAAGGTCCCCATGTCAAACTACCGATACGGAAATCAAGCCCTTCCTGGTCATTATAGGTAGTCACCCAGTCGGGAAACGTACCATAGTAAGTAGAACCACACCACTTACCTGTTTCATCATTCAGCCAAAGCGCACACTTTGCTGCATGTCCGGCGGAAAGAATCGCCATTTCGCGTGTAGGAGCAATAGAATATACTTCGGCAGCCCCGTTCGATGCCACCATCAGCTCATCCGACAAGGTAGATACCAACAAGTGCTGGGGCGAAGTGCTTTCGGAGGTATAAATGCCCATATAGGCAGGATCGTCTACACACTTTACCATCCGGAGTGTATTACGGTCCATCCAGCGGTTGCCCACAATGCCATTATAATAAGGTGTAGTGCCCGTGTAAACCGATGCCACTGCCGACGAGCGGTCGATATTGATAAAGTCGTATTCCGCATTACAATACACCCGCCCTTCTTTCATCAGCCGTTTGAAGCCTTTCTCGCCATACAAGGCAGAGAATGCCTCGATGTAATCCGAACGGAGCTGGTCGATGGTAAGGCCAACTACCAGACGGGGTACGGGTGACGCGGTCTGTGCCTGCAGCCCGGTCAGTACAATCACGGTGATTAAAGATGTCAGTATGCGTTCTTTCATTACTTTTTGTTCCAAACTAATATACGGCTCACGGAGTTCACCAGCAAACCGAGTGCCAAAGGTAATACTGTTAAATTAAATTCTTGCCCACAAATCGGGATAATCACCATAAATAATGTTAAATACACGATATTTATGACATGATAAGGGTCTTTCAGCCCTTTTTTCTCATGAAAAACGAGGAATGGAAGGTAGAACAACGGCACCGGATTGAACAACCAGAGCAACCAGTTCGAGCCTACCGTGGGGTGGGTAGAGAAGAAAAACAGGAAAGCGACGATACACCCTGCCAGCCCCTGCAGCAAGAGCAACACTACGTCCCATCCCCACCACACACACCGATGCTTCCATTGTACCCATCCCATCACGATGCAAACAATGAGGAACAAGATACCACACGCCACCGGAGATAAAGGAAAACCTGGTTCCACTGGTTCAGGATCGACATTGACGATAGTTGTCTTTTCGGACACCAACGGACGCTTCACTCCGGCGGACGACACAATATAAGCACTATCCGCATAATGCAACATATAGAAAGGAGCAAACATCTGCAGGCGTTTTCCTATCTCCCGGTCCGCCTCCACACCCAAGCAAAGGTCGATACCGAATTCGTCCCACAGAGCTTCGGAGGTAAACTCGTGAATGATGCTACGGAATGTCTTTCCGACGATGGAATCGGCATACACCACTTTTCCTTCGATAGCTTTCTCTATCTGGTCGCGGGCACGGGTGGTACAGTTATCATAAAAATAATTATACCGGTACACCCGATTCTCAGGACGGTAATTCTCTTCGAGCAATCCCAGAAGCCTCAACTTTTCCTCCTGTGTCAGGTTCAGCACTTGCTGATACACCGAAGAGCCACGCATGGCATATTCAGCCCTAAAATATATATAAGGTGTAATACCTAGCTGATAATCGGTCTCTCCTTTCACGAAACGCCACACGAAATGCGGCTCACGGAAATTGAACATCCCGTAATTGAATACCAGGTCAATCTTCCTCGTGTAGTTCTCGTACCGGATAGCCGTATGCCCGAAGTGCGCATAAATTTCGCTTCCCGGCGCACAGGTAAGCAAGCTGAACCGTATGCTGTCCGACTTGAAGCTGGCTGCGCGGGCAAACCCGACTATAAGCAACGCCAAGAGCAAGTATATGAGTTTCCTCTTCATTCTATATTCGTTTCTGTCTCAATCCGGATGCAAAAATACAAGGAATAATTCAGATGTTCGAAAGAAATTATGAGTTTTATTGCGTGACCTATTCATTTTTTAATTTACTTTGCACCGCAAAAAACGAAAAGAAGTGAACTTAGTTATCGACATAGGCAACACTGTTGCCAAACTTGCCGTATTCGACAAAGAAGAGATGGTAGAAGTGCTCCGCGGGTCAAACCATTCGCTGGACTATCTTCCCATGCTATGCCACAAATACCCCATCGGACACATCATCATTGCATCTGTCATCTCGCTCAGCAATACGATACGCAGGCAGCTGAAGAAGATAGACCTGCCCATTCTGGAATTGACGTACGAAACCCCTGTACCTATCCGGAATATGTATAAAACCCCGAAAACACTGGGCATGGACCGGCTGGCAGCGGTAGTAGGAGCCAATTACCTATGTCCGGACAAGAACCTGCTGGTCGTCGATGCGGGTACGGCACTCACCTATGAGTTCATCGATGCACAAGGATGCTACTGGGGAGGAAACATCTCGCCAGGCATCTATACCCGCTTCAAAGCCTTGAACGCTTGTTGCGACAAGCTTCCTCTGATAGAAAAAGGAGGCGACCTGCCCGAGTTCGGCTACAGTACCGAAACCGCAATCCGCGCAGGTGTCATCAAAGGCATCGAGTTCGAAATCATGGGCTATATCCGTCTGATGCAAAAAAAATACCCTGACCTTTTGGTTTTTTTAACCGGAGGAGATAAATTTTCTTTTGATACAAACTTAAAAAGTATCATCTTTGCAGACAGATTTTTAGTATTGAAAGGTTTAAACAGAATATTGAATTATAATGTTAAGAAATAAAGCACTTCTACTCAGCGTCTTGATGATAGGAAGCTGGTTGACGGCCTCTGCCCAGTCAAGCACGAACTCTCCTTATACACGATATGGCCTGGGCGACTTGTCCGACCGCGGTTTTGCCAACAATGCAGCCATGGGAGGCATCGGTTACGGCCTGCGTTACAGCGAACACATCAACCTGACCAATCCGGCATCCATATCTTCGGTCGACTCTCTTTCGTTCATGTTCGATATGGGAATGAGCCTGAAAAGTTCGAACTACAAGGAAAACGGCATCAGTTCCAATGCCAAGAACTCCAGCTTTGACTATATCGCCATGCAGTTCCGCCTGCACAAGCGCTTGGGTATTGCCGTCGGATTCACTCCGTTTTCGAACGTAGGATATAACTTTTCGACCACTACCCCTGTAGAAGGAAGCGAAAGCTATACGGCTACCAATACATTTTATGGCGACGGAGGTCTGCAACAGATTACCGCAGGGCTGGGATTCAAGATACTGGATAACCTTTCTATCGGAGCAAGTGCCGGATACATGTACGGCTCGCTCAATTACCAGTCCAGTGTAGGATTCAACACTACCAGCGACCAGACCATTGTCTACAACGAAGTCAGGGTAAAAAGCTATGTGGCCAATTTTGGCTTGCAATACACCCAGAAGATCAACAAGACTGACAACCTGACACTGGGCTTGGTGTACGAACTGGGACATACCCTGAACTCGACCGACACGCGAGGCATTCAAGTTACCGACAATTCGAATTATTCTACAACAAACGAAACGAACATATACGATTCGTATGGCATTCCGCACACATTCGGTGCCGGTGTGGCATATATGCATAAAAACAGGCTGACCATCGGTGCCGACTATACCCTGCAAAAATGGGGTTCGGTAAAATACAACAACCAGACCGATATGTATAAAGACCGCAGCAAAATCGCGATAGGAGCCGAATACCTGCCCAACCCCATCGGAAGAAACTACTTGGCACGGGTACGTTACCGCGTAGGCTTCAATTATGCCACTCCTTACCTGAAGCTTCCCCAATTCGAAGGTCCTTCCGAATACAGTGTCAGTGCCGGATTCGGATTCCCTCTCAATGTATTTCAATACAAGACTGTCTTAAGCCTGACAGGAGAATATGTACGCGTGCAGCCTTCAGTTGCCAATGTATTATCAGAGAACCGCTTTGTCATCAAGTTGGGCCTGACCTTCAACGAACGCTGGTTCATGAAATGGAAAGTCAACTAAGGAAGCGGTTATCCGCAATGCCATGAAGTATGCAGGTTTATTGGTAATATGGCTCCTCTGTTCCCTTTCAGCCAATGCACAAAAAGGAATAGAAGATGGTTCACGCTTCGGACACGGTGAAGATAGTGTCCGGTGCATACAGCATATTGCCCTGTATAAAACATATCTGCAAAAAAATGATTTTGCCCAAGCCTACAGCCCATGGAAATCAGTATTTACCGAAGCCCCCTGGGCATCTCCCAATATCTACACCGATGGCACCCAAATCCTGCGTGCACTGATTGCCGATTCGGATAACGAAACAAAGGAAGAGGATTACTTGACAGAATTGATGAATATACATGACCAGCACATACAATATCTGGATTCATTGAACACATTGACCCATACACCGGTTACCCCCGGATTCGTCTTGGGGATGAAGATACACGACTATGTCATGTTCTCGGGTACCGACATCAATATAGACAAGGCATACAGAAAAGAACAAGAAGCCATCGGCATGGAAAAAGAGAAGTCCACTTATTATATGCTGGAAGACCTCATGGACCTGTCGCTGCAAAAGTTGAAAACAAATGCCGGACACATCGAACAGTTTATCCAAGACTACCTGAAGGCATCCCGCTACATCCGCTTCCGTTTGGAAAGCACCATAAACGACCCACAGAAGCAACATCTATGGTCGATAACAAAAGACTACATAGACACCCGCTTTATCGAGAGCAGATGTGTAACCTGTGAGGACTTACAAAAACTATATGCCCCCAAAATAGAACAGCATAGAACCGACCTGGCATATATCAATCTGGTTCTTTCTACCCTGAGACAACTGAAGTGCACGGGTGAAGAAGTATATCTGACGGCTTCAGAAGCCGCCTATACCTTAACGCCTACAGCTGGACTTGCAGCAGAATGTGGACGCTTATGCTATCAAAGGGGCAAAATAGAAGAAAGCATAACCTACTTTGACGAGGCGGCAATGCTGGCCCCCAATCCTGCGGACAAAGCCGAATATTGCTATCGCGCGGCAAGAGTCTTGTTTCAAGACAAACAATGGAAACGGGCAAAACAATATGCACTCAAATCCATATCCCTTGATAAAGACGAAGGTAAACCGTACATATTGATTGCGCAAATGTATGCTTCGAACCCCAACTGGTGCAAAGAAGCTACCCTGAACCAATGCACTTACTTTGCCGTAATCGACAAGCTGCAAAAAGCCCAATCAGTCGATACAAGCACAGCCGATGAAGCAACCCAGCTCATCAATACCTACCAGAAACATATCCCTACCGAAAAAGCACTTGCCGGCTTGGGACTGAAGAAAGGCAACGCCGTCATTTTGGGCGGATGGATAAACGAAACCATAATCTTAAGATAAACCGACATGATACAACATAAACCGAACCAAAAGAAATACATGATACCGCTGTGCCTGACGATTGCCGTATGGGCAATTTTAATGGTTGTCTTACTGCCTTCATGCGGGAAAAAAGAAAATCTGGCAGAAGCTGTAGGAAAAGGAGACTCCATCCCAGACATGCGCACCACCGGAGTAACCACCTACATCTCCGACTCTGGAATGATACGCTATAAAATCATTACAGCCGAATGGCTTGTTTACAGCCGGATAGACACCCCGTATTGGGCATTCCAGAAAGGCATTTACCTGGAAAAGTTCGATACCCTGTTCCACATAGACGCCAGCATCAAAGCAGATACGGCTTTTTATTACGAACCCAAGAAATTATGGGAACTTCGCGGCAATGTACATATACGTAGCCAACGGGGCGACAAATTCGACACCCAACTGATGTATTGGGACCAAGGCAAAGAACGAATCTATTCCGACCGCTATATCCGGATCGAACAGCCCGACAAAATACTAACCGGATACGGATTCGAATCGAATCAGCAAATGACCGAATACCAAATATTCAATAATACCGGTATCTTTACCGTAGAAGATACAGCACCGGCAGATACCGTCCAACAACCGAAAACCAATTAAGTGACATGACGAGCCTTATCATTAACCTAATCATATGCATGACACTTTCCGTCTTTTTCGCAGGGACGGAAATAGCTTTCCTCTCCTCCAGCAAGTTACGCTTCGAGATGAGGAAAGACAATAGCTTGTCGGCACAGATTCTTTCCAAATTTTACCACGATGCCAATCACTTCGTGTCTACCATGCTGGTAGGAAACAACCTCTCGTTGGTAATGTTCTGCATCGGGATGACACAATTGTTCGGGCAATATGCATTCCCCCGTACATCCCTGCCTGCTGCCTGGATAATAATCATCGAAATCCTGACCTCTACGGCAATCATGATTCTCACCATCGAATTTATCCCCAAAACATTGTTCAAGATGTTTCCAGGACACATGTTGCGACTTTTTGCCGTACCCGCCTTCATCTTCTATATAATCCTGTATCCCATCAGCTGGCTTGTGGCATCACTCTCCACCGGCATTTTACGCATATCCGGACATAAAGTCGATAAAAAAGTAAAAGAAAAGGCATTCACCAAAGTCGACCTCGACACATTTATTGAAAACAGCTTGAAAGACACGAATGACCCGGAGAACATCAACACCGAAATCGAACTGTTCCGCAATGCCCTCGACTTTACGAATATCAAGGTACGCGACTGCATGATTCCCCGTACCGAAATCATAGCTGTAGAACTCGATACTCCACTCGAAAAACTAAAAGAAACATTTATCGAGCATGGCATCAGTAAAATCATCGTCTATAAAGAAAGCATTGACAATATCGTAGGCTATATCCATTCCTCTGAAATGTTCAAGCCTCTCACCGACTGGCACAAAAACATACGCCGCATCCCTATCGTACCCGAATCGATGAGTACCCATAAACTGATGAAACTGTTGATGCAGCAAAAACGGTCACTTGCCGTAGTAGTCGATGAGTTCGGAGGTACATCAGGTATTGTATCCATGGAAGATCTGGTAGAAGAAATCCTGGGTGACATTGAAGATGAACATGATACCAAATCTACCATAGCCAAAGCCATCGGTGACAACGAATACATTTTCTCCGGACGGCTTGAAATTGAAAAGGCAAACGAGGAATTCGGACTCAACCTGCCCGAAAGCGACGAATACCAAACCATCGGAGGGCTGATTCTCCACGAATTCCAAAGCTTTCCCAAACCTCATGAAATAGTAAACATCAACCATTTTCATTTCAAGATAATCAAGGTCACAGCTACGAAAATAGAGCTGGTCAAACTGAAAGTTATGCCTCAAACATAAGGAAAACATCATTTTTTTTGAGGAAAAACGACACTGCTACGTACATTTTTTGTATCTTCGTGCGCTAAAAGGAAAAACAATAAACAAAATAATAACTTTAAATGGCAACTTTACAATCAATTAGAAGCAAAGGACCACTTTTGGTCATCGTAATCGGTCTTGCCTTATTCGCTTTCATTGCGGGTGATGCATGGAAAGTTCTCCAGCCGCATCAGGGAAGACAAGACGTCGGAGAAGTCAATGGAGAAAAACTCTCCGCACAAGAGTATCAAAAAATGGTAGATGAATTCAGCGAAGTCATCAAGCTGACCAACGGGCTGAACTCGTTGAACGAAGACCAGCTGACAAACGTCAAAGACCAGGTATGGAACACTTATGTCACCAACCAGCTGATAGCAGGAGAAGCAGAGAAACTGGGACTGACTGTTACCGATAAAGAACTTCAGGCAGTCATCGATGAAGGTACGAACCCGCTGCTGATGCAGACTCCGTTCCGTAACCCACAGACAGGAGCATTCGACAAGGATATGCTGAAAAAATTCCTGGTAGAATATGCCAACCTGGGCTCATCACAAATGCCTGCACAATATGTAGAGTATTACCAAAAACTGGGTAACTTCTGGACATTTGTAGAAAAGACATTGAGACAATCTTTGCTGGCATCCAAATACCAGAATCTGATTGCAAAATCCTTGATTTCGAACCCGGTGGCAGCAGAAGATGCTTTCAAGGGACGCACCGAACAAAGCGACCTGCTTCTGGCTGGGGTTCCTTATGCCAGCATCAGCGATTCTACCATCACCGTATCCGATGAAGAAATCAAGAACTTATACAACGAACGGAAGGAATCTTACAAACAACCGGTCGAGACCCGTGACATCCAGTACATCGATGTACATGTAGTACCTTCTGCCGAAGACCGCGGTGCCGTATTGAAGGAAGTAACCGAATTTACAGACCAACTGGACAAAACCACTACAGACTATGCTTCATTTGTCCGCTCTACCGGTTCTACCGTCAACTATACAGGCGTAGCCATCAACAAGACTTCACTGCCACAAGATGTAGCAGCCCGTCTTGACTCTGCGTCAGTCAACGAAGTATACGGTCCTTATTACAATGCGGGCGATGACTCGTACAACACGTTCAAGATTCTTGCCAAGACTACGGCTCCCGACTCTATCCAATTCCGTCAGATTCAGGTAATGGCAGACACAGAAACAAGACGTACCGAACTGGCAGACAGCATTTTCAATGCTATCAAGGGAGGTGCCGACTTTGCAGAAGTGGCAAAAGCATACGGACAGACAGGCGAAGCTACATGGGTGAATGCCATGAGCTGGGAAGGTGCTGCATTGGATGCTGACAACTTGAAGTACATCCAGACACTTATCAACCAGCCGGTAAACGAACTGAAGAACCTGAAAGTAGGACAAGCCAACCTGATTCTTCAGGTAATGAGCAAAAAGGCTATGAAACCGAAATATGATGTAGCCGTTATCAAATGCCCGGTTGAATTCAGCAAAGAAACATACAATGATGCTTATAACAAATTCAGCCAGTTCGTAGCACAGAACACAACGCTGGAAGACATGAAAAAGAACGCAGAAGAAGCCGGTTACACAGTAATTCCACGTTCCGATTTCACCAGCGATGCACACTACGTAGGCAACATCCACTCTACCCAGGAAGCCTTGAGATGGATTTTCAACGCTAAAGCTGGCGAAGTTTCTCCGCTTTACGAATGTGGAGACAATGATCACATGATTATGGTAGGCGTAGAAGCCATCAACAAAAAAGGTTACGTCAACATCAACAAAGTAGCAAACATGCTGCGTAACGAAATCATCCGCAACAAGAAAGCCGAACAATTGATGGGACAAATGAAGGACTTCAACAGCCTGGCACAAATAAAAGAAATGAAAGATGCCGTAAGCGACAGCGTAAAACACGTAACGTTCAATGCCCCGGCATACATTTCTGTTACACATGCCAGCGAACCTGCCATCAGTGCTTACGCTTCGAAAACCGACGTAGAAAAGGTATCGGCACCTATCAAAGGCAACGCAGGTGTCTATATGATTCAAGTATACGCCAAAAACAAAGGCAGCGAAGAATTTGATGCTAAAAAAGAAGAATCTGCACTCTCATCCATGAGTTCAGCCTATGCAAATCAATGCATCTCCGAACTGCGTGAAAAAGGTAAAGTAACCGACCAGCGTTATTTATACTTCTAACGACAACTACCCCATTCAAACAAGGAAGGTGTGCCGAAATGAAAACTAACTTTTCGGCACACCTTCCTTGTTTTTTATCCATTCAGAATTTGTTTTGAAACGCGGATTAACCCAGATTAGCACGGACAATAGTTTATACTATATGCGGTATAGACTATGTATTTTAATGAAACATAACTATTCACCACAGAGGCCACAGAGTACCACAGAGGAAAAATTTAAAAGACTCTGTGTACCTCCTTTAGTGTCAGTGGTGAGAAATGCACAAATCTGTATCACGCATAATATATAACAATTCAACCAGGGGAAAAATGAACATCTCCTATTATGAGACGGATGGAATCCGTCATGGAAACCAACACCGATGCAGGCGTTGTTGGGAGCAGTGACGGAGCTGGAACAATCTTATGAAAATAAAGAGAAGCCAACAGTCCGGCGCGTATAACTGCTTGTTATTGAGTATTTCACAATAGCTTGCAGGATTAGAAGAAATGTCCCTGCCTGAACCATGAATGAATCTTACCCTAACATACAGGACGGTATCCCGGCGGCAGACGCCGCTTTGCCCGATGAACACGGCCGTTTGAAATGGTTCGTCATGCGCGACCTTAAAAGATGCAACGCCAGGCTACCGGCATACAGGCTGTTCAAGGAGCTGGGGATAGAGGCTTTTACACCGATGGTGTGGAAACTTTCGGTAAGGCATGGCAAACGGTGCCGTGAGAAAGTCCCTTTCATGCAGGACCTGCTTTTCGTGCATGACACCCGGCATTCCATCGACTCAGTCGTTGAATCGTACAACACCATCCAGTACCGCTATGTGCGTGGCGGCTACAGGATCCCCATGACGGTAAGGGATGCCGACATGCAGCGTTTCATCCACGCCGTAGAGTCCTCCGAGAGTCCACGTTATTACACGCCGGATGAAATATCCTCCGACATGATAGGCAGGAAAGTACGTATTATCGGCGGTTTCCTGGACGGTTATGAAGGATATCTGCAAAAACTGCAGGGTTCACGCATCAGGCGTCTGTTCGTCGGACTCCCCAACCTCCTGACCGCTTCCGTTGAGGTACAGCCGGAATACATCCTGTTTTTATAGTTGACAAGGTATCAGTTGACAAGGCAACAAGGTTCTGATTACACTAATGGCATCTAAAACCTCGTCAACTTGTCAACCCGTTAACTTGTCACCTGAAATAAAATGCATACGATAGACCAGTTCAAGTCCCGATGGAAACGCCTTCACCATCCGTCCATGAACGTGGACGGCGACGTGACTTTCTTTTATGGGATCTATGTCAGGCTGCACCATCTGGCGGAACAGGATGCACGGGCATTCGATGGGCGGCTTATCCTTTCCCTGCTGCTTTATACGGAAAATACCGTCGCCATCGGGCTTGACGGCGTTTACGAAGACATGTACCGCAGCCTGGGCAATGTGGTGTTCCGGTGGTGCGACGGATCCGGCATGAGTGCCAATGCCACCTCACAGGTCCACGACCTTGTGTCACAGGCTGTGGCGGATGCCCCCTGCAGCGCCCTCAGGCAATGGATAACGGAAAGCGTGCTGTCATGCGACTTCCAGCGTCTGAGCGATGTGCTGACCTATTTTGCACGGGAAGACAGGGTCCTGCGGCATGTCTATCCGGACTTGCGCTGCCGCAAGCCGATGTTCCTGCGGCTCGCCGGAGAAAAGCAGGCAGCCCGGCAGATGTTATGGGCGGACCTTGCCTTCAACTGGCAGGACAAACACGGCAATTCCCTGCCGGCTACTTTGGCAAGGCAGTGCCGTCTGACGGCTCCTTTAATGGAGGAGTGGGAAAGGCTCCCGCTGCAGGAAGCGGCAGGCCTTCTCGATACCGTCCGTTCCGAACGGCTGGATACCTATACGGTCATTGGCGTAAAAGACGGACGTACATTCACTTTGCGCCACAGGGACGGCAGGCTGTTCAAGGACGTAACGTCCCGTAGCCCTGTCCCAGAGGATGTCCGGACCGGCTGTCTCGCCGCCCAGCTCGTCTTTTATAAGGACAAGGCATACATCAGCGGCCCTGCTGTCCGGCTTACGGATGACGCCGCAGCCGGCTGGAACGGGGAGACCATCTGGAGCGACATCTTTAAAAAGGAGCATGAGGCAGCAAGGCAGGTCTACTTCACCACACCGTTCGGCAGACGGATCAGCCTTTACGAAGACCTGTATACCATCCCGGAAGACCCTGATGAAGCCAGCTATGCCGGCATGGGCATCTACCTGGACGAACCCAACATCTTCGATTTCCTGGAATGGCTGAAACCGTCGGATAATGCTCAAGGAGTATCACGATGAGCCAGACAAGCTACACGGGTAGGAAGACTCCAAGTCTGCCTGCATCATCAACGGCGGCAAGAACCTCATCGCCCCGAACGCGCGGCAGGCAGAACAGACCATACAGGATAGTATCCACGAAAAATGAATATATACTGCAACTGCTGATGAATATATACTGCAACTGCTGATGAATATATACTGCAACTGCCGATGCAGTATATATCCCTAAAAAGCATGAGCGATTGCCTACAACCACAATAGAACAACATAAACTTACCGATATGAAGAATATAAAAATAGCCGTAGCCGGAACAGGTTACGTAGGACTTTCCATTGCCACGCTCTTGGCACAACACCATCAGGTAACGGCTGTAGACGTGATACCCGAAAAGGTAGACTTGATCAACCAACGCAAGTCACCCATCCAGGACGAATACATTGAAAAGTATCTTGCCGGGAAAGATTTGAACCTGACCGCAACCTTGGACGGAGCAAAGGCATACAGTGATGCAGATTTTGTGGTGATTGCAGCACCTACTAATTACGACCCGGTAAAGAATTATTTCGATACCAGCCATGTAGAAGAAGTCATTGAACTGGTAAAGAGTGTCAATCCGCACACCATCATGGTGATTAAGAGCACCATTCCCGTAGGCTATACCGAAAGCATCCGCAAGAAAATGCAGTGCGACAACATCATTTTTTCACCCGAATTCCTGCGCGAAAGCAAGGCATTGTATGACAACCTCTATCCCAGCCGCATCATCGTAGGCAGACCCGAAGGGGATAAACGGCTGGATGAAGCAGCCCACACATTCGCGGAATTATTGCAGGAAGGAGCAATAAAGGAAAACATTGACACCTTGTTCATGGGTACAACGGAAGCCGAAGCGGTGAAACTTTTTGCCAATACCTATCTTGCCTTGCGTGTAAGCTATTTCAACGAACTGGATACCTACGCAGAAATGAAAGGACTCAATACACAGGCTATAATCAACGGTGTTTGTCTTGACCCACGAATCGGCACTCATTACAACAATCCGAGTTTCGGTTATGGTGGTTATTGTCTTCCTAAGGACACGAAACAGCTACTTGCCAACTATGCCGATGTGCCCGAAAACCTGATTCAAGCTATCGTGGAAAGCAACCGAACAAGAAAAGATTTTATTGCTGACCGTGTACTTCACAAAGCTGGTTACTATAATTATTATAACCGTGGCGATTTCAATCCATCAGAAGAAAAAAAGTGCGTCATCGGTGTTTACCGCTTGACAATGAAATCAAACTCGGACAACTTCCGTCAGTCAAGCATCCAAGGTGTAATGAAACGGGTGAAAGCCAAAGGTGCGGAAGTGATAATCTACGAGCCTACGCTGGAGAATGGCAGTACGTTTTTCGGCAGCAAGGTGGTGAATGACCTGGATGTTTTCAAGGCGCAGAGCCAGGCGATTATCGCCAACCGCTATGACGCTTGTCTGGATGATGTACAGGAAAAGGTTTATACGAGGGATTTGTTTGGAAGAGACTGATTTTGAAATATACTCCTTGCTTATAACAAAAATAATTTTTATTTTTGCAGAAAAGGGATAAAGCTATGGCAACGACAGCAATCAGACTGAACAAGGAATTGGTAGACAAGGCGCAAGCATACGCTACAGCAGAAGGGAAAAGCCTTTCTTCCATTATTGAAGATTTTCTTTCGCGTCTCACCTCTTCAAGAGAAGAGACGGAAGAAATTCCGGATATTGTATTGAGTCTGTTAGGAGCTGGGGCTCCGGTAGATGATGACGACATCAACGGACGGAAAGCCTATTATGGTCATTTAGAACAGAAGCATCAATGAAAAGGGCATTTCTTGATACAAATGTTGTAATAGATTTGCTGGATAAGCGTGAAAGGTTCTATCCTGCTGCTGTAAAATTGTTTACGTTGGTCTATAAAAGGGAATTGTCTTTATATATCTCTCCTTTGACTTATGCCACAGCAGCTTATGTCCTTCGAAAACATCCTATTGAAGAATTACGTATACTCTTATCTAATTTGCGTAAACTTTCGCATGTAACTTTAGCTGATGAACAAACTGTTGACAATGCGCTGTCTTCCGGTTTTGATGATTTTGAGGATGCGTTGCAGTATTGTTCAGCTATAAAAGAAAACGTAAGTGTCATTGTTACCCGAAATGTTAAAGACTTTTCCTTGTCTAAACTTCCGGTTATGACACCAGATGATTTTTTAGCAAGATATTTCTGTAAGTAGTCAAAAAATGGCTATTGATTGAAATGGGTAACTTCGCTGCCAACCAAATTTATAGAATTATGTATAGCAGTGAAGATCTTGAAAGGTTTTACTTTCAGTACCAGACCGAGGCTTTGCCTCATGGAGAATCTCTCCAGTCGTTTTGTGTCAAGAACAAAGTCCCTTATAACATTTTCCAGAAATGGTTTAAGAAGCTGTTTTGATTTCATTCGATAAATTTGTTAAGCATGATTTGTATGAATGCAATCTGTACCATAGCTTCTGCGGTTTCAGCAAGGAATTCATAATCGATGGTCAGCCTTCTGAAGTTTTCCAGCCATGAGAAAGAGCGTTCCACAATCCAGCGTTTGGGCAGTACTTGAAATTTGGATGGACATTCGTCCGGTCTGAGTACGACCTCCAATATCCATCCGAATTTCTTCTTGACCCAATCAGCCAAATCTCCCCTGTAGCCTCCATCCGCCAATATTTTAACCAAGCGCGGAAATTTATAAGCGAGTTTTTCTATGGCTTGTGGGGCGCCCTTGCTGTCATGCAGGTTGGCTTCATGGATTGTGACGGCTAACGGAAGGCCAAGCGTATCGACTATGATGTGCTCTTTCCGTCCCTTGATTTTCTTGTTCCCGTCTATACCACGGTCAGAATCAACATGATGGGAAGTCTTTACGCTTCTGGAATCCATGATGCCAAGACTGGGACTTTCCTCCCGTCCCGCCTGTTTACGGATAAGGGAGTGCAAGGCATCCATCACCTCTTCAAACACACCTTCAAGCTTCCACTTGCGGAAGTAGTAATAGACGGTTTGCCAAGGGGCGAAGTCAGAAGGAAGCATACGCCACTGGCAGCCGGTCTTGTTGATATAAAGGATGGCATTCATTATCTCTTTAAGCGGATGTTTTCGGTTCCTCGCTTGCGGCTCTAAAATATTTTTTATAACTTGCCACTGTTTTTCAGTCAGGTCGGTTGGATACTGTGTCATAACTTTATTGTTTGGTACCTTTAAAGATATAACATTTTTCCAATTGACCGGCTGATTTGAGATCTGAAGATGCTTATAACATTATTCTTGAATCAATTCAAAAACAGTTTCTTATAAAAGAATACATTTTTAGACACATAAATTAAAACAATCGTGACATGTATAAAAATATCACATTACTGATTTTATGTTTACTTACATTAAATATCTATTCACAAAATGATAGTATTATTAAATTAAGGATAAATAATAATGTTCACTATTTTGAAAATTATTATAAACGTCCTATTTCCCTAATTCATTATAATAATCATACAGATTTTGGAATAAGAAAGAATACATACATGAATAAAATATTTGATATGAAATGCTATAAGTATGATGCCTTTCCAAATTTCATAAATCATTCCAATACTTTTTCCTATGATTATAATAGATGGGGAAAAATTGCATCTTATATGTATGGTCAAAGTTCTCAAAATACACTTCCTGGTATTGGCATTATTAATCAAGCATCATTAATATATCAGAAAAATTTTAATTCGTATTTTAATATTAAGATAGGAATTAATGCTATAAAATACCATTTACCCAACTTAAAACAAAGCGGACAATCTTTTGGCCTATTGGGTTCTGCTACATATTTACCTACAGAAAAACTACACATCAGTATTTTTGGTTGTTATACTCCTAACAATATATACAATTTTAATAATTCATATTATGGTACTACAATAGGTTATGAATTTTCAGAGCGAGTCGGTATAGAAGTTGGAGTACAAAGATATTACGATGCTCAGAACGGTTGGAAAACAGTCCCAATTTTCATACCCTATTATAAATTTGAAAAGTTTGATTTAGGAATTGATATTGGAGGTATATTATACGAAATTGTAAGAAGTATAAAAGATAATAAACAACAAAATAAAATGTTACCAATACGCCTTCCTCCTAGAAATTAAAGATTGTCTTAACTTTAAAAAGGTTGACTATTTGAACGCTACACCAAGCATATTTATATAGGTAACCAAACTATCGAATCAAAAATCGGTGAGTTTGCATCCTATGGTTCGACCTCGAGACACATACAATATGCAGTAAGGAAGATGCCGTACATGCGCTTCCTTGATTTATCTTGTAAGCATTCTATTTTCCGCCTTGACACACATCATAGCCTAACCTATCTTTGCGCCGTAACCTTTAACAACAATGATTATGGCAAAAGAAAAAGTAAACTACCAGGAGGTATATGACCTCTACCAGTTATGCAGCTTCGCATCCGTGGGATAAAATTGATTGAATATCAACCTATAAAGTGATTTTTAAGGGTAGACTATTATAATATTAGCAAGTTAAAATTAGTATCAACCAAACAAATCATAGAATGAATAAAAGAATTATAATAAATTGCTCACTTCTTTTGTTTTGTAGTGTTTCTTTTGGGCAAAAATTAAGTCCTGCCCAGCAAATGGCCGATTTTGACACTTTATGTACAAAATTAGAATATGTACACCCCGACCTTTATCTCTATCAGTCAAGAGAAGAGTATGAAAACAACAAAATCAAGATTAAGTCCTCCATGACTGATTCTATCAGCATATCCGACTTCTATCTGAAAATAGCCCCTTTTATGGCTAATATAAAGGATGGTCATAGTATGATGCTGCCGCCTATTACCAACGACCTGATTGCGAATGCAAAGAAAGATGGCAAGACAATGCCATTGAGAATAAAAGTATCCGGAGATTTCTTTATTGTAGATTATCCGGTGATTGATAATTCCATGGTTTGTGAAGGTGATACGATTCTCGGAATTAACGGAATCCATTCAAAAGATATACTTGGACGGATGTATAGCCTTTGGGGTTCGGAGAAAGGTAATGGCATTAAGGAAGGCAGTGTAAACGCCTATTGGTCTCCATTGTTGTGGTACATGTACAGATGGGGCGAGTCGTATGAGTTTACGATAAAACGTGGTGATAAAATGGAAGAGATACGTTTGGAAGGAGTTCCGCAAAGTGTGGCTATAAAGGTCATCAAAGAAAGACAATCCCAGAAAAAGCCTGAAAGTTTCAGTTGTTGTTTCTCTTCCGATTTCACAAAGGCAACTCTCACCATTCGCAATGTATTTCAGGAAACTGAACTAAAGGTATTTTGTGATTCAGTCTTTAAGGAAATAAACCGGAGAAAAATAAAGGATATAATTATTGACTTACGAAATAACACAGGGGGTTCAAGCAAGTGTGTGGATAGGCTTATTTCCTATTTTCCACATCCGGACTATTCGCTATATTCTAAGAGTCAGTTGAAGGTCAGTGCATATTCCAAAGCCTATAATAAAGACAGGCATCCGGAAATATACAGTCAAATCTGCAATTTGCCGGATGGAGGACTTTTTGTTATAGAAGCTACTCCCGTCAAGAGTAATTTGAAAGAAGCTAATCTATATCATGGTAAAACAACTATTCTTGTGAATAACAAGACTTACTCTGGTGCATCCACTTTGGCCCATACGATGAAGAGGTTAGGTATCGCGAGAGTGAAAGGAGAAACAGGATGCCCTGATGTATATTTCGGTAATTATCTGCATTTTACATTGCCAAATTCCAAGATAGATTATTATATCAGTTTCTCTAAGTTTTATGAGTAAAAACAATTGATAAAATGAAAAAGATTATTAGAGTTTATGTAATTTAGATTTGTTATATATCGCGCATACGCGTACCTTTGCAACATGAATTACCACAACCATAAAGACAACAGCAAAAGTTTCCGTGCCTTGACGGGAGTTAGCCATGAACAGTTTTGTGCGCTTCTCCCTTATTTCGAGGCTGCGCATGAGGACTATTTGTCCGAGTATGAAATGACCGGGGAACGCCGTAGCGGAAAACGCCGCAGTCCTTCCATCTACAAGAACAGCCCCCTTCCCAGCATATCCGACCGCCTGTTCTTCATTTTGGTTTATTTGAAAAACAACCCGTTGCAGGAATATCATGCGGCCTGTTTCGGAATGAACCAGAAGCACTGCAACATATTCATCCATTGCCTGACTAAAATCCTTCGTCTGTCCCTTAAAGCGAAAGGTCTTGTCCCCGCAGAAACCGACAAGGAGCTTGCCGAACGGCTGGCGGAACTTTCCAAGGAGGGGGACAAGCCGGTGCTTCTTCATGACGGGACGGAACGGGAGATTCCCCGTCCGGCAGACCGGGACATGCAAAAGGAGCGTTACAGCGGCAAGAAAAAACGGCACACGGTCAAGAACGCCGTCATTGTAACGATGGCTTGTCTGGTCATATTTGTCAGTCAGACCGTTTCGGGCAAGACCCACGACAAGAAGATGGCTGACACAATGTATTCTTTTCCTGTGCCTTGCACCTTGTATCAAGATACGGGATACCAAGGCTATGAGCCTGAGGGGGTGGAAATCATACAGCCGGTCAAGAAGCCCAAAGGGAAAGAGCTTTCCAGGCAGGACAAGGAATACAACAAGAAAGTTTCCGCCATCAGGGTGCGTATAGAACATGTCATAGGAAGCGCGAAAGTCATGCGCATCGTCAAAGACGAGTGCAGGCTCAGGGCAAACAACTTTGTAGAAAACATCTTTTCCACATGTATGGCACTGCATAATCTCAGAATTAAAATCAACCCTTGGAACTATCATAACTAATTTACATAAACTCTATTTATTTGTTGGGGTACTGGCTATGTTGGAAAGCACCGCAAAAAATTTATGGAAACAAAATACTTTTGACTGCAATCATTATCCTATGTATCGGGATTATCGTCACAAAATGTTATTATGGTTTTGACGTTTACGGCTATGCTACCCCTGTTGTAATCTGCTTGGCTTCAGCCTTGTTTCTGCTATTCAGGTCGCTGAATGTGAATTGGAAGTTGGCAAACCAACTGGCACCTTACTGCTTTGGCATTTATCTGGTGCATCCTGTATTCATCAATTTCGCCTATAAGCTTTTGAATGTAGATGAAGAAGTGGTTGTACCTATTTACAATTTTATCGGCTTCTTCCTGCTATTCACACTTTTGTCATTAGCCAGCACATATATTCTGATGAAAATTCCGTTTATGAAGAAGCATGTGTTATAAGCAAATAAAAACATCTCCCGTTTGCCTTTCTCGAAATTAATTCGTTTCTTTGTAGAAAACTTAGGAACACTATGGAAGTGCCATCTAAAATAATGCATTCTATACAAGAAACAGCTTCGAAGGTATTGCCTATTGGAGCACAAATGATTTTGTTCGGGTCACGGGCACGTGGAGATGCGCGAGAAGATTCGGACTGGGATCTTCTTATCTTGCTAGAACAAGACAAAGTGAGCCATGATGATTACAACAACATCGCTTTTCCGTTGGTGGAGTTGGGATGGAAAATCAATGCAGAGATTAATCCTTTGGTATATACATATGCCGAATGGGGAAAAAGGCATTTCACTCCTTTTTATAAAAATGTAGAACAAGAGGGAATCGTATTATGGCACTGACGTTGGAAGAAAAAAGGGCAATCATAGCCTATCGCCTGCAAAAATCGGAACAAGCAATGGTGGAAGCACGGGACAATGCGCAATTAAAGCACTGGAATCTTGTTGCAAACCGTTTATATTATGCGGTTTTTCATGCAGCTACCGCATTGTTGATAGATAAAGGCTTTTCTTCTAAAACCCATAGTGGTGTAATCTGCATTTTAGGACAAGAATTTGTGATGAAAGGACTACTTAGTAAAGAAGATGCCCGTTTGGCCTCCCGCTTATTGAATATGAGACAAGCTGGTGATTACGATGATTTATTTGACTGGACAGAAGAAGAAGTTGCTCCTTTGTTTCCACAAACAGAGACACTGCTAAGCAAATTAAAGTCTCTACTTTCTGTATATTCTTGATATTCTTCGCAAACCAATTTTGTTACAATGGCGAATCCAATGGAGATAAAGAAACCAGAAGAAAAATCTGTTCCACAAAATTCATATATTTCCTCAACACAGGAGATATCCCTTTCGATGCCACTGCGCCCGGATTAAAAGAAGCCCGTGAGAAACTGCGGCTTGAACGCATGAGCAAGGCAGAACCGAATGCGTATTACCGCCATTTAGACAATGTGGTCATCTTACGTGATAACATTGTAACAGCAAGAGACGAGGAACGTTTAGAGGGACGCGCAGAGGGGCGTACTGAAGGAATAAATATTGACGCGAGAAAAACGAAAGCCGACATAGCTAAACAAATGAAAATGGATGGTATGCCAATGGAAATCATCATGAAATATACAGGATTTACCCAAGACGAAATCGAAAAGTTATAAATACTCATAAGTCAACAAAATTAAATACAAGACACTTTAGATATTATCCATGCAACGTTACGATTACTTGATAGTAGGTGCCGAATTATTCGGCTCCGTATTTGCCTATAAAGCTACACAAGAAGGAAAGAAATGTCTGGTCATCGACCGCCGACCGCATTTGGGAGGAAACTTATATTGTGAGCACTGGCAGACAAGATTGTATTTACCGGTGCCATCGATGAGTATTACGGATATAGATTCTCCAAAAAGCTTTCTCGGCTTAATGCATCCGTTTTCGTATGTGCTTTAGTTTTTTAGTCATCCCAAATCATCGCACAATAAATTCCAAAACAGTTTCTAAGAATCAACCGGATTCTAATTTTATTTTAAGCGTATCGCCTGTAACACAGGGGGTATATCAGAATTGGATGCATTTCATATCTGACCGACTATACGATTTCGGTAATAGGGAACAGGACGTATGCCTGATAACGTGTGTCTTCGCCTACGGGAGTAAGTGATACATAACCACTTTCCAACCTTCCCCCAACCAACCTGACAGGATATGCATCTTGCATATATGCGTGAAACCTCAAGGCTTCGCCCGAAGCAGGATAATGCTCGATAACGAAACGCCCACAGGCGGTGGGACATACATAACGGTCGAAGAAAAGGCGTGAAAGTACACCCATATTCATCCGCAAGTTGATTTCGACACACGGATGGAGCATATAGTCCTTTTCATGACAAACCATCATGTCGATACCTAAATAGCCAGTATATCGTCTACCCAACCATTGGGGCAAGACTACAAGCAGATGCTGCCGCACTTCGTATAAAGTCTCAAGTGAAATGTATGCTTCAAGCCAATGCTCTATCGTCCCATCAGAAGCCAGCAGATTGCCTTTGTAATTGCCGAAAGCATCGGTCTCGAACAACGAATAACCGGCAAACGACACCTTTCCATCCTCATCAGCACGGAACTCCATAGCGAAATCACACACCTTATTATATATAGGTTCTGCCATAACCGCCCCTTGTGTACGAAGGATACGGGCAGTCCAACCTTCTACTGAAGCTGTCCAAGTTTCGTTGGAAACAAAAGCCAATCCGCGTCCACTCCCCGACCATGGAGCTTTCAAGACACATCTTCCCCAGCCTGCCACTATCGTACGCACCTCTTCCAACGTGAAACAGGCACACGCCTCTCCACATATTCCTTTCATACCAGCAAAACTCTGCAAGATTGGGACAGCACTTGTCCTGCCCGACAAGGCACGTATATCTGCCAAGATTCCGGCGGAAGGAAGATACACTTCGTCTACTTCCTCCTGCCTCAATGTATGCACCAATGCCGGACTCCAGCCCCAAGGCGACCAAGCTACAGAAGGATATGCAGCCGTCCATTCCACTTCTGGAAAAAACATCCCCCCATTACCATCTTCTTCCCAATGAGGCATTCGCCCGATAGAAGGAAGTTTTACTATACTGCCTGCAGGAGCATACCAGGCAGGAAGCACCGACAAATCGGCAGCCATACGCTGTATTTCGGCTGGCACCTTATAATAAGGAGTAAAATTGGCAAGTGCCATATCATTCTCCGGATTGAATAAAAAAACCGTTTTCTTCATGACCTAATCCGATTCTTTACAGAGAACCCAAGACATTACAAAGAACCTCCGTGTATTTCTGTGCCCTCTACGGTAAATAATACACAAAGTTACATGAAAAAATTAATTATTTTGATAACCCCAGTTTGCAAATTAATGAACTATTAGTATATTTGCACCGAAGAAATCGAAATTCATGGAAGCATTCTACAGAACACATAATTACCTGGTTGAGCATACCAACGCCCCCGTGCGACGCGACTTGATGGACGAAATAGACTGGAACGCCCGCCTTATCGGCATCAAAGGCACACGCGGGGTAGGGAAAACCACATTCCTACTACAATATGCGAAGGAAAAATTCGGCTATGACCGTTCGTGTCTGTTTGTAAACATGAACAATTTCTATTTTTCGCAATATAGTCTGGTTAATTTTGCAGGTGAGTTTGTGAAGCGTGGCGGCAAAGTGCTTCTCATTGACCAAGTGTTCAAACTTCCGCAATGGAGCCACGACCTGCGCACGTGCTATGAGCGCTACCCAAACTTGAAGATCGTATTTACAGGCTCTTCTGTAATGCGCCTGAAAGAAGAAAACCCCGAACTGAACGGCATCGTACAATCGTATAACCTGCGTGGCTTTTCATTCCGTGAATTTCTGAACTTGCAGACGGGTAACCACTTTTCTGCATACACTCTGGACGAAATCCTGACAGGACACGAACATATTGCGAAAACCATCCTTCCGCACATCAATCCGCTCAATTATTTTCAAGACTATATCCACCATGGGTTTTATCCATTCTTCCTTGAAAAACGTAACTTTTCGGAGAATTTGCTGAAGACCATGAACATGATGATAGAAGTGGATATTCTTCTTATCAAACAAATTGAACTGAAATATCTCTCAAGAATAAAAAAATTATTATATTTGTTGGCGGTAGACGGACCGGTTGCGCCCAACATCAGCCAGCTTGCTTCCGATATACAGACGTCACGTGCTACGGTAATGAATTACATCAAATACCTTGCCGACGCACGGCTGATAAACATGGTATATCCGAAGGGAGAAGTCTTCCCGAAAAAACCGGCTAAAATCATGATGCACAACACCAACCTGATGTACAGCATCTATCCGGTAAAGGTGGAGGAACAAGACGTGCTGGAGACTTTCTTTGTCAACTCATTGTGGAAAGACCACAAGGTGAACAAAGGAGAAAAAGGCACTTCTTTTCTGGTAGACGGCAATTTGAACTTCCGTATCTGCGGAGAAGGCTACAAGATAAAAAGCAACCCTGGAGTTTATTATGCCATGCACAGGACTGAACTGGGACACGGCAACCAGATTCCGCTGTGGTTGTTCGGTTTCCTGTATTAGACAACAAAGAGAAAAGAAACGATATATTTACCTAACAATATAATTAGTAATTGTATGACTAAACAAAAAAAATTTATCACATGTGATGGTAATGAAGCTGCTGCTCACATTTCGTATATGTTTACGGAAGTAGCTGCCATCTACCCCATCACTCCGTCGTCTACCATGGCTGAGCACGTAGACGAATGGGCTGCCGCAGGTCGTAAAAACATCTTCGGCGAAACTGTTTTGGTACAGGAAATGCAATCTGAAGGCGGTGCTGCCGGTGCAGTACACGGCTCGCTTCAGGCTGGTGCATTGACTACTACTTATACTGCATCTCAGGGTCTGTTGCTGATGATTCCGAACATGTACAAAATCGCAGGTGAATTGCTTCCTTGCGTATTCCATGTATCGGCACGTACGCTGGCTTCTCACGCATTGTGTATCTTCGGCGACCACCAAGATGTAATGTCTACCCGCCAGACCGGTTTCGCGATGTTGTGCGAAGGTTCTGTACAGGAAGTTATGGACTTGGCAGGTGTGGCTCACTTGGCTACCATCAAGTCTCGCGTTCCGTTCGTGAACTTCTTCGATGGCTTCCGTACCTCTCACGAAATCCAGAAAATCGAAAAGCTGGATAACGAAGACCTCGCTCCGCTTATCGACCAGAAAGCTTTGGCAGAGTTCCGTGAACGCGCACTGACCCCGAACAAACCGGTTGCACGCGGTATGGCTGAAAACCCCGACCACTTCTTCCAACACAGAGAATCATGCAATCCTTACTATGAAGCAGTTCCGGCTATCGTAGAAGAATACATGAACGAAATCAACAAGATTACGGGACGCAACTACGGCCTGTTCGATTACTATGGTGCGGAAGATGCGGAAAACATCATCATCGCCATGGGCTCGGTAACAGAAGCTACGCGTGAAGCAATCGACTACCTGACCGCTCAAGGCAAGAAGGTAGGTATGATTGCCGTTCACTTGTATCGTCCGTTCTCGGCTAAACACTTCCTGGCAAAGATGCCTAAGACGGTGAAACGTATCGCAGTGCTCGACCGTACCAAAGAACCGGGCTCAAACGGCGAACCGTTGTATCTGGACATCAAGGACGTATTCTACGGACAGGAAAATGCCCCGCTTATCGTAGGCGGACGCTATGGCCTGGGTTCAAAAGACACTACTCCGGCTCAAATCTTGTCGGTATACGAAAATCTGGAACTCCCGATGCCGAAAGACCACTTCACTATCGGTATTGTGGATGACGTTACCTTTACTTCTCTGCCTCAGAAAGAAGAAATCGCTCTCGGTGCAGAAGGCGTATTCGAAGCTAAATTCTACGGTTTGGGTGCAGACGGTACGGTAGGTGCCAACAAGAACTCTGTAAAGATTATCGGTGACAATACCGACAAGTATTGCCAGGCTTACTTCTCTTACGACTCGAAGAAGTCGGGAGGTTTCACCTGCTCTCACCTGCGTTTCGGCGACCACCCGATTCACTCTACCTATCTGGTAACTACCCCGAACTTCGTGGCTTGCCACGTTCAGGCTTACCTGCACATGTACGATGTAACCCGCGGTCTGCGCAAGAACGGTACGTTCCTGCTGAACACCATCTGGGAAGGCGATGAACTGGCTAAGAACCTGCCGAACAAGGTAAAGAAATACTTTGCTGAAAACAACATCACCGTTTACTACATCAACGCGACCCAGATTGCACAGGAAATCGGTTTGGGCAACCGTACCAATACCATCCTGCAGTCTGCATTCTTCCGCATCACAGGCGTTATCCCTGTAGACTTGGCGGTAGAACAGATGAAGAAGTTCATCGTGAAATCTTACGGCAAGAAGGGTGAAGACGTTGTCAACAAGAACTATGCAGCCGTTGACCGCGGCGGCGAATACAAGCAACTGACCGTTGACCCGGCTTGGGCTAACCTGGAAGTTGAACCTGCCGCAGCAAACAACGACCCGGCATTCATCAACGAAGTAGTTCGTCCGATCAACGCACAAGACGGCGACTTGCTGCCGGTATCTGCATTCAAGGGCATCGAAGACGGTACTTGGTATCAGGGAACAGCCAAATACGAAAAACGTGGTGTGGCTGCTTTCGTTCCGGAATGGAATCCTGAAAACTGTATCCAGTGTAACAAGTGTGCATACGTTTGTCCTCACGCTGCCATCCGTCCGTTCGTACTCGATGCAGAAGAACAGAAGGGTGCAAACTTCACTACCCTGAAGGCTGTGGGCAAGCAATTCGACGGCATGACCTTCCGCATGCAGGTAGACGTACTCGACTGCTTGGGTTGCGGCAACTGTGCCGATGTTTGTCCGGGCAATCCGAAGAAGGGTGGCAAGGCGCTGACCATGAAACACCTGGAAAGCCAATTGGCAGAAGCAGACAACTGGACTTACTGCACGGAACACGTATCAAGCAAACAGCACTTGGTAGACATCAAGTCGAACGTGAAGAACTCTCAGTTCGCTACTCCGCTCTTTGAGTTCTCGGGTGCTTGCTCAGGCTGTGGTGAAACTCCGTATGTGAAACTGATTTCTCAGTTGTTCGGCGACCGCGAAATGGTTTCTAACGCTACCGGATGTTCTTCAATCTACTCAGGTTCTGTTCCTTCTACTCCGTACACTACGAACGAAAAAGGCCAGGGTCCGGCATGGGCAAACTCTTTGTTCGAAGACTTCTGCGAATTCGGTCTGGGTATGGAATTGGCTAACAAGAAGCTGCGCAACCGTATCGAAGATGCCATGAAGGCAGCTATCGCTTCGGATGAAACTCCGGCTGAATACAAGGAAGCATTCCAGGAATGGATTGACGGACGCAACGATGCAGACAAGAGCAAAGCTGCTGCCGAAAAGATTATCCCGATGGTAGAAGCCGCTAAAGACAAGTGTGCAAACTGCGCTACAATCTACGAGTTCAGAGATTACCTCATCAAACGTTCTCAATGGATTATCGGCGGTGACGGTGCTTCTTACGATATCGGTTACGGAGGTCTCGACCATGTAATCGCTTCGGGCGAAGACGTAAACATCCTCGTATTGGATACCGAAGTTTACTCGAATACCGGTGGCCAGTCATCTAAGGCTACTCCGCTGGGCGCTATCGCCAAGTTTGCCGCTTCCGGTAAGCGTGTACGCAAGAAAGACCTTGGTCTGATTGCCACTACTTACGGTTATGTATATGTAGCTCAGATTGCGATGGGTGCCGACCAGGCTCAGACATTGAAAGCCATCCGCGAAGCAGAAGCATATCCTGGTCCGTCATTGGTTATCGCATACGCTCCGTGTATCAACCACGGATTGAAAGCAGGTATGGGTAAGAGCCAGGCAGAAGAGGCTAAGGCCGTAGAATGCGGTTACTGGCACTTGTGGCGTTTCAACCCGGCTTTGGAAGACGAAGGCAAGAATCCGTTCTCGCTCGACTCGAAAGAACCGAACTGGGCTAACTTCCAGGATTACCTGAAAGGTGAAGTACGTTTCGCTTCTGTAATGAAACAATATCCGACAGAAGCAGCCGACTTGTTCGCAGCTTGCGAAAAGATGGCGAAGAAACGTTACGATTCTTACAAACGTATGGCAGCAATGGACTGGAGCGAAGAAAAAGCTGAATAATCAATCGCTGACAAATATTAAGAACAGCCGGTCTGAACATTCGGACCGGCTGTTTTTTATACTTCCCGCGACATTTATTTATATGAATGTCCGCATTTCACCAATAAGGAGTTATTTCAAGGAGTCAAAGGGAGTTAGAAGCCAATACTTTTACCAAACATCCCATGTAGGGGCGTATCGCATACGCCTTGAAGACATCCACGTGGATTAGTTGACGTATTCGGGCGTATGCGATACGCCCCTACATGGCAATTGGGTGAAATGCGGAGATTCAAATTTTTATTTATGCATAATATATTTTCCCTCAACCTATGAATACATTTTTAGAAACCTCCCGACTTATTCTCCGCCCTTGGCAAGAAGCTGATGCGGAAGCCTTGTACAAGTATGCGAAAGACCCTGCTATCGGGCCTATAGCCGGATGGCCACCCCACACCTCCATAGCACACAGCCTGGAAATCATCCGCACCGTCTTTACTGCTCCCGAGACCTACGCCGTGGTACTGAAAGAAACAAATGAACCAGTAGGAAGTGCCGGCATTATGTTTGGCGACGGCATGCACAGTGCTGCCATGCAGGCTGATGAAGCTGAAATCGGTTATTGGATAGGTGTGCCATACTGGGGGCAGGGATTGATACCCGAAGCTGTAAGATGCCTATTGCAGCGGTGCTTTACCGACTTAGGCGTGTCGGCGGTGTGGTGTGGATATTACGATGGGAATACCCAATCGCGCCGCGTAATGGAGAAATGCGGACTTACCTATCATCACACGGAGAGCGGCAACACATCTCCTTTGGGCGATATACGCACGGAACATTTCATGCGGATTACGGCAGAAGAGTGGAAGGCGCTTCAACAAATTCGAGAAATAAACAAAGATGCCCGGTCAACGGAACTCATCAGCCAACTGACGCAGGTATGGGAATCATCCGTCCGCGCCACCCATCACTTTCTGAGCGAACAAGACATCTGCAACCTTCGTCCCATGACCAAAGAAGCATTGCGCACCATCGATACCTTGATTATAGCGTTTTCCGCCAACAAACCTGTTGGCTTTATGTGCATCCAAGACCAGAAAATAGAAGCCCTATTCCTTGCTCCCGGACATATCGGAAAAGGAATCGGAAAACGGCTCATCCGGTTGGCTATCAATCGATACAAAGCTTTCTACATCGACGTAAACGAGCAGAATACACAAGCTACAGACATTTACCGCCACCTCGGTTTCGAAGTCTTCCGCCGCAATGAAACCGACAGCCAAGGAAACCCTTTCCCAATATTGTGCATGAAGTTCAATCCTAATTAAGGTATAACCATGCTATCGGATTCTACCTGCCATCATAAGTGGTCAGAAATGGCAAAGAGATAGAACGTACATTCATCGTTTTCGATATTCCATATACAAAAATTTCCTCATTTATGAGGATTGCATGTGTCGGAGATTTGGCGTTACTTTGCAGGCGATTGGAAAAAACGCAGATTAACGCAGATTTCCGCGGATTATTTTTATTGACTATTGGACTATTTAGATTTACTATTTTGCCCTAAACCGTACGTTGTCAATCGAAAAATTGTAAATAAAATAATCTGTGTTAATCTGCGAAAATCTGCGTTTCAAAAAAAACAAAGCACATATATGAAAACAAGACTTATCTTTACAACGCTGGCACTTGCCGCCACCGCCGCGGCATCCGCCACAACACACGACACCTTGCGCGACACCACACGGGTGATCGACATCGAAGAGGTAGTGGTCATCGCCACCCCTAAGGAAAACACCCGCCTGCGCCAACAGGCACTCTCCGCCACCTCGCTCTCGCAAGCGGACATACGGAGCCGGCAAATCGCATCGGTAAAATCGCTCTCTGGGTTGGTGCCCAACCTGTTCATCCCCGACTATGGGTCGAAGCTCACCACCTCGGTCTACGTACGGGGCATCGGGTCGCGCATCAACACGCCTGCCGTAGGGTTGTATGTTGACAACGTGCCCTTCATCGACAAGTCGGCGTTCGACTTCAACTACTCCGACATCGAACGCATCGACGTGATGCGCGGACCGCAGGGCACGCTGTACGGGCGCAACACGATGGGCGGGCTGATACGTGTGTTCACCAAGTCGCCCTTCACCTATCAGGGGACGGACGTGCAACTCAGTGCCGCCACCTACAACGATTACAAGGTGATGCTGAAGCACTACCACCGTATATCCGAACAATTCGCCTTCTCGGTAGGAACCTTCTACGAACACAAAGGAGGATTCTTCAAGAACGCTTTCGACGGCAAGCGCATCGACACCGATGACGAGGCAGGAGGACGCATCCGTGCCATCTGGCTTCCCAATGCCAACCTGAAACTGGACTTCACCGCCAATTACGAGTACACCAACCAAGGCGGATACCCCTACGCCTATACCGGACGCACCGACGGCGAAGAGGAAGACCGCGCCGAATACATCGGCACCATCTCGTACAACCGCCCCAGCGGATACAGGCGCAACCTGGCAAACGGCGGACTGAGCATCGAACACCACGCAAGGAACTTCATCCTGAGCAGCGTCACCGGATTCCAGTACCTGCACGACCGGATGACCTTGGACCAGGACTTCACCGAAGCCGACATCTATACCCTGGTGCAGAAACAAGACGCAAAAACCCTGAGCCAGGAAATCGTACTGAAGTCGAACCCCGGCACGCGCTGGCAATGGACCACCGGCGTGAGCGGATTCTACCAATGGCTGGACACCGGCGCACCCGTCACCTTCCACGATGAGGGCATCAGCAGCCTGATAGAAGACAACATCAATGCCGGACTGGCACAACTCCCCGCAGGTGCCCCTACCCTCTCGGCAAGCGTCACCACCCGGCCTCTCCTTGTACCCGGACACTTCAAGACACCTGTACTGAACGGTGCCATTTACCACCAGTCGACATTGAACGACCTTTTCACCGAGGGACTCTCGCTTACCGTAGGACTACGGCTGGACTATGAAAAACTCTGGCTGGACTATGACTCCCGCTGCGACATGGGCTTCGACTTCGGCGTATCAGCCCCTTTCCTGCCCCAGCCCATCTCCCGCTCGCTGGCGGCATCGGTGCGCTTCGCCGGCAAAGAGCACACCGACTACCTGCAACTCCTCCCCAAGTTCACCCTGCAATATGCGTGGAACCCCGAAAACAACGTCTACGCCACCGTGAGCCGAGGATACCGTTCGGGCGGATACAACATCCAGATGTTCTCCGACCTGATACAAGCCGACTTGCGCACCGCGATGATTGATGCCGTGAAGCAAGATGAAGTGTTCGGCAACTTCGCCGGAATGATTCCCGACTTCCCCTCTTCGGACGTGGACGTAACAGATGCCACCCTCTACAAGCCCGAATATGCATGGAACTACGAGGCGGGCGCACACCTCACCGCGGCAGGTGGAAAGCTGCAGACCGACCTTGCCTTCTTCTACATGGACACGCGCGACCAGCAGATTTCGCGCTTCGCCGAAACAGGATTGGGGCGCATCACCGTCAATGCCGGGAAAAGCCGAAGCATCGGAGCGGAAGCATCGTTGCGTGCCCGCCTGACCGATAATTTCCTCCTGAACGGAAGCTATGGCTACACCTACGCTACCTTCACCGACTATGTGGTGAGCGATACGGAGAACTACAACGGACGCTACGTGCCCTTCGTGCCCAAACACACGTTCCACATCGGCGGGCAATACCGTTTCGTCTTGCGAAAGAACGCCATCCTCGACAACATCACCGTAGATGCCAACTATCGTGCGGCAGGGCGCATCTACTGGACCGAACAGAACAATGCCAGCCAGCCCTTCTACGGCACACTGGACGGGCGCCTCAGCTTCAACAAAGGGAACGGGCAGGTGGCACTCTGGATAACAAACGCCCTCAACAAGCGTTACCAGGCGTTCTACTTCGAATCGATGAACCGTGGTTTCGAGCAACAAGGACGCCCCCTGCAAGTAGGAATCGACCTGCGGTGTAACTTCTGATTGGGTTTCACCACAGATAGCACAAAGCTTTTTATTCAATAATGCGAATCAGGAACAGACTTCCTGATTCAAAATTAAAAAGCATGAATGATGAATGAAGAATCGCTTCGCCCGCATGGAATTCTTCATTCTTCATTCATCATTCTTCATTAAAAAAACTTATCTTTGTGGCTGAAAAAAAACAAATGTTTCTATGCCACTGAATTTACCTGATAAATTGCCTGCCATCGACTTGCTGAAGGAAGAGAATATCTTCGTTATCGATACATCGCGGGCAAGTACACAAGACATACGTCCGTTGAAAATCGTCATCCTCAACCTGATGCCGATAAAGATTACTACCGAGACCGACCTGATACGGTTGCTCTCGAACTCGCCCCTCCAGATAGAGGTGAGCTTTATGAAACTGAAGAGCCATACCTCGAAGAACACGCCCATCGAGCACATGAAGGCGTTTTACCGTGACTTCGACCTGATGCGCGACGAGAAGTTCGACGGGATGATTATCACCGGCGCACCGGTGGAGCATCTCGATTTCGAAGACGTGAACTACTGGAGCGAGATACAGGATATATTCAATTGGACGCGTACGCACGTCACTTCTACCCTTTACATCTGCTGGGCGGCACAGGCTGGGCTGTATCATTTCTATGGGGTGCCCAAGTATCCGCTGGAGAAAAAGATGTTCGGCATCTTCGAGCATCATGTGTGCGAGGGGTTCGGGAAGCTGCCTATCTTCCGCGGGTTCGACGATGTGTTCTTCGTGCCGCACAGCAGGCATACGGAAGTGCGCCGCAAGGACATCGAACGCTGCCCCGAGCTACAGATTATTTCGGAATCGGAAGACTCGGGCGTACATATCGTGATGGCGCGCGGAGGACGCGAGTTTTATGTGACGGGCCATTCGGAATATGCCCCTTATACACTGGATACTGAATACCGGCGCGACTTGGCGAAAGGCTTGCCCATCGATATGCCGAAGAATTATTATCGCGGAGATGACCCGGAAAAGGGACCGCTGGTGCGCTGGCGCAGTACTGCCAACCTCTTGTTCTCCAACTGGCTGAACTATTACGTATATCAGGAAACACCGTATGATATCAATGAAATCAAGTAACCCCCTTTCCGTCTCCCCGGTGAGGGCTATCGAACTGCTGGCCCCTGCCAAGAACCTGGAGTGTGGAATCGAAGCCATCAACCACGGAGCGGATGCCGTGTATATCGGGGCACCCCGTTTCGGAGCACGTGCTGCTGCCGGAAACTCGTTGGACGACATCGCGGCACTGGTGCGTTATGCCCATCTGTACCGTGTGCGCATTTACGTTACGGTGAATACCATCCTGAAAGAAGACGAACTGAAAGCCACCGAGGCGATGATATGGGACTTGTACCGCATCGGGGTGGATGCGCTTATCGTACAGGATATGGGCATCACACAACTGGACCTGCCGCCTATCCCCCTGCATGCCAGCACGCAGATGGACAACCGCACGCCGGAGAAGGTGCAGTTTCTTGCCGAAGCCGGATTCCGCCAGGTGGTGCTCGCCCGTGAGTTGAGCCTTGACGAAATCGGCCGTATCCACCGCCGGTGCCCCGGCACGTTGCTCGAGGTCTTCGTCCACGGGGCGTTGTGCGTGAGTTATAGCGGGCAGTGTTACGTCAGTCAGGCGTGTTATGGGCGGAGCGCCAACCGCGGCGAATGCGCCCAGTTTTGCCGCCTGGGATTCGACCTTGTGGATGCCGACGGGAAGACCATCGTAAACGACAGGCACCTGCTCTCGCTCAAGGATATGAACCAAAGTGCGAACCTCGAAGCCCTGCTCGATGCGGGGGCTTCATCGCTCAAGATAGAAGGAAGGCTGAAAGACGTGTCGTATGTGAAAAACGTCACGGCATATTACCGCCAGCAACTGGATGCCATTTTCCGCCACCGGAAAGAATACATGCGGGCATCATCGGGCACGGTGCATCTGGCTTTCCGTCCCCAATTGGACAAGAGTTTCAGCCGCGGGTTTACCGACTATTTCGCCCACGGACGCAATCCGGGCATCTTCAACCTGAATACTCCGAAATCGTTGGGCGAAGAGGTAGGCACGGTGAAAGAAGTACGGGGCAACTGCCTGACCGTGGCGGGCGTGAAGTCCTTCGCCAATGGAGACGGATTGTGTTACCTCGACGGACAAGGCAAGTTGCACGGTTTCCGGGTGAACCGTGTGGAAGGCAATAAGCTGTTCCCGTTGGAAATGCCTCGCGGCATACGTCCGAAAACAATGCTGTACCGCAATTTCGACCAAGAGTTCGAGCGCGTGATGCAGAAGAAATCCGCCATAAGGAAGATAGCGGTGGACATGCGTCTGGAAGCAAATCCTTCCGGCTTCACCCTCGACCTTTCCGATGAAGACGGGACAAGGGTGAGCGTGGTGCTGGAACGGGAAAAAGAACGGGCACGTACCCCGCAAGCCGAGAACCTGAAGGCGCAGCTGGGCAAGTTGGGCACCACGCCTTTCGAAGCCCGTGAGATTGCCATCGGTTTTGCCGAAGACTGGTTTATCCCCGCATCCGGACTTTCGGACTTGCGCCGCCGGGCGGTGGAACTCCTGCTTCAGGCACGCCGCATCACCTATCCGCAAGAGCGCAGGCTATGGGAGCAGACCGCGCATCCTTATCCCGAAAAAGAGTTGGATTATCGCGGCAATGTGATGAATACGCTTGCCGAGGCTTTCTACCGCCGCCACGGTGTAGAGCAGATAGCTCCTGCTTTCGAGCGGGAAGCGCCGGCAGGAGTGGCGCTGATGTTTTGCAAGCATTGCATCCGATATAGCCTGGGCTGGTGTCCGGTGTATCAGAAAAAGCGTTCGCCCTACCGCGAGCCTTATTACCTGGTGAGCAGCGATGGCAAGCGTTTCCGGCTGGAATTCGATTGCAAGGCGTGCCAGATGAAAGTTTTTTCACCACAGATTACACAGATTGAATAAATAGATTTTTTTCTGTGTAATCCGATGATGAACTTATTTGCTAATGAACTTTATAATCTGTGTAATCTGTGGTGAAAAATGTTGAAGAGTAAGTATTTCGTACCGTTCCTGTTGCTGCTGGTGCTTGCTACGGCTTGCCGCTATCAGCCTTTGGTGCCTTCTTCCGCAGCAGAGGGAGGCGACTCCGTCCGTTTCTATTCGCGGATGTATGCCCTGAACAGCAATTTTCAGATAGAGGCAGACACACTATGGCTGCATGTGCTTCCGTTTATGGATACGGTACCGCTGCTCCGGGGCGATGAAGTGGTGGTGGCGGAGTTTGATGTACATCCGCAAGATTCCGTCGACTCGGTGTGGGTGAAAGTGGCACGCGACCAGGAGACCATCGGGTGGATTCAGGAACACCGCCTGCTGGACAATATCGTGCCGGTCGACCCTATCTCGCGCTTCATCCATTTCTTCAGCAACGCCCACACCCTGCCTTTCTTCCTTGTACTGGCGGTGTTTTTCCTGTGGTTCGTCTACCGGGCGGTGCGGCGCAAGCAAATCAAGCTCATCTGGCTGAACGATATCGATAGCGGCTTCCCCATCCTCTTGTCCTTGCTGATGGCAATAGCCGCCACTACCTACAACAGCATCCAGCACTTCGTGCCCGAGACGTGGGAACGCTACTATTATGCCCCCACGCTCAACCCCTTTGATGTGCCCTTTATTCTCGGCTTTTTCATCGTGTGCGTTGCCCTGGCATTGCTGGTGGGTGTGGCGATGCTCGACGACCTTTTTCACCAGACCAAAGCGGAAGTAGCGTTCTTCTACCTCGTGGGGCTGGTATCATGCTGCATCTTCATCTATGTGTTTTTCACCTACGTCAATGTTTATATCGCCTATGTATGCCTCGTGGCGTATGCCGCCGGCTGCATCCGCTGGCTGTGCAAGCCAGAACGCTACCCCTACGTATGCGGCGCATGCGGTGCCAAGCTGCGTACCAAGGGCATCTGCCCCCATTGCGGCGCGCTGAACGAGTGATGAATATTTTCACCGCAGATTACACAGGTTCACATTATTATATGCACAGGCATATGCATACGCTTGCAGGAAGCTTTGCATATATATCAATGAATTATGCAATATAATTGCCTTACGGGTGAAAAGAGAGAGGCTATGGCGTTACAATTGTTACAATTACAGTAATTTGAAATGACTTTTTAGACGAAAAAAAAAGTGAATTAAAAATTTATATTATATATATTATTATATAATATATATAATATAATATTCTAAATGATTTTTCTCTCTTCCGGACAACGGGATTGAAAAAGCGATTTCAATTAACTGTAATTGTAACAATTGTAACGGGTAGTACAGACAGCACCTATAAGATTCCTTGCATAAAAGAGAAAGATTTCTATCACTGCAACTATTTGATTTTCAATAGAAAACACAAAATATCTATTTTTTATTAACAGATTTTTACACATACCGTTTTTTATTCTGCCGATTATTCACAAAAAATGCATATCTTTGCATTATAAAACTTTAAATGTAATAGCTATGACCGACCAATCAATCACACCTTGCCCGCTGAGTTTCAAGGGCATCCCCTATTCTGACATTATCAACCGCTGGTTTTCGCTCGCCGGAGGCGAACCTGTAGAAGGAGAACGCAACGACAAGCTGCACCGCCTGGCTTCGCACCTGCGCTACATCACGGACAACAACGAAGAAACCCTTTTGCAGATTATGCCGCGTTACGGGCTTCCGGAAAAGGAAATGAAGGGGCTGATTCATTCGGCGTGCTCGGCGAAATGGTATTCGGTGCCGAAGCTGATGCAAGAGGCTTGTAGGGGCGTATCGCATACGCCCGAATGCGCCAACGAGGGCACCAATGAGGATGTGTGTGCGGATGTTTCCGGGCGTATGCAATACGCCCCTACAGTGCCTCCGATGCCCAAACGTCTTCCCAAGCTTATCCGCCTTCTTGTGAGCCGCACACCCGAAGTGTACAGGCCTGCCGTGGCGCATGCGGTATTCCCTTCGTTGGCAACCCATTTGCATCAAGTGCGCTTCAAGTATATTGACAATGTGGAGCATGAGGCGACCCTTATGAACGTGCTCATGGCGGGGACGGGTGCCGGAAAAGACTGCATTTCGGAGCCGATAAACCGCATCATGGCAGACATCCGGCGCAGGGATGAGGTGAACCTGCGCAGAGAGCGCGAATGGAAGGAAGAGGTGAACTCGAAAGGAGCGAACAAGGACAAACGCCAGCGCCCCGAAGGGCTTATCATCCAGGAGATTGATGCAGACATGACCAATCCGGCATTCGTGATGCGCACCGCCGAGGCGGAAGGACATTTCCTCTACACGAAAATGAACGAGATAGACCAGTTCGATGCCCTGAAAGGGTCGGTAAGGGGACGCCAGCAGTTCCAAATCATGTGCCTTGCGTTCGACCCCGGAAACCGCTACGGGCAGACACGCGCCAGCGCACAGGCCGTGACGGAAAAGGTCACCATCCGTTTCAACTGGAACGCTTCGACCACCATCCAGAAAGGGAAGAAATACTTCGCACGGGTACTGACCGACGGACCTATCTCGCGCATCAACTTCTGCACCATTCCCGAACGCGAAATCGGGGCGGACATGCCGGTGTATGGCAAGTATGACGCGGCTTTCGACGAGGAGCTTCGCCCGTACATCGAGAACCTGAACCGTGCCACGGGACTGATTGATTGCCCGCAGGCGTACAAGCTCGCCCAGGAGATGAGCGCCGAAAACGCGGAATGGGCCGTGCTCTCGCAAGACCGTGTGTACGAGAACCTTTCGTTCCGAGCCAACGTGATAGCCTACTTGAAGGCATGCGTGCTCTACGTGGCGAACGGGGAGAAATGGGAAAAGTCGATAGAAGACTTCGTGCGCTGGTCGTTCCACTACGACATGTGGTGCAAGCTGGAGTTTTTCGGGGAAGCGATAAAGGAAGCGATGGACGAAGACAAGCGCCCACTGTACGGCAGGCACCGTCCGGGCAGGCGCAACCTGCTGGAGCTGCTTCCCGATGAGTTTACGCATGCCGATGCGGTACGTGCGCGCCGGACAGCAGGCATGAGCGAGAAGGGCACCAGCAGCATGCTGAGGCAATGGGTATTCCGCCGTTACGTTACAATTGTTACAAATAACAATTATCAAAAACTGAAGTTCAAGGCGTAAAAATGAAGAATTAAGAATGAAGAATGAAGAATCGCTTCGCCCGCATGGAATTGGCTTACGCCGAACGTTGTTTCTTCATTCTTCATTCAAAAAAGATTCTTCATTCTCAAAGCCAGTTCTTGTAAATCTCCGCCATCAGCTTCTGGTACCGGTTCTCCAGCTCGATGTATGCCTGAAGGTTGCGGTAGATGTTGTCTGCCTCGGTATAAAATTCGATGATGGAGAGCTGACCCGCCTTTACGGCTTCGTTGAGCAAAGCCAGGGTGCGGTGCATCAGGACGACATCGTACGCCTGCATCGCCTCGCGCAACTGCTGCATTTCGTTGAAACGGGCATGCACGTCTGCCGCCGCTTGCAGGCGGGCATTGTCCAGCGCCAGGCGGGTACTCTCCACTTGCAGGCGGGCTATTTTCCCTTTTTTCCGGTTGGAAAACAAGGGCAGGCTTCCACCTATCAGGAAACCGTTGCTTTTCTCGTCAAGCGACGTGTTGCGCCTGTAGCCGACCTCTATTTTGGGCAACCAGCTCTGGCGGTTCACCTTCAGCTCCTTCTCGGCGGCACGCACATCGGCATCTGCCGCCAATAAACCGGCATCGGTAGCCATCACCTCATCGTAAAAGGCATTGCAGTCTTTCAGTTCCTCCACGTGGGGATAGGTGTCTGCTGTAAATTCCAAGGGCATGTTTCCGTTCATTGCCAGCAACTGCTGGAGCGCGGTGCGGTGGGCGGCATTGTTTTGCGCCACTTCGGTCTGCACGCTCATCCGTTCCATTTTGATTTTGTTCACTTCGAGGATGCCCGCATCGCCTTCCTCCAGGCGTTTCTCGAAGAGGGCAAGCAGCTCGCCGGCATTCTTCGCCCGCTCCTCCAGCAAGGCGTGTTGCTGGTTGAGCATTATCAGGTCGAGGCAAAGGTTCTTGGCACTGAGCAGGATATCGCGGCGTGCCGCCTGTTGCCTGCGGTCGAGAGCCGCCTGCTTCCACTTGCCCGACTGGCGGCGTGCACCGTAAAGCGTAGGGAAATCGAAGCCTTGTGTCACGACCAGTTCGGAGCTGGACATGCCGGTGATGCCCCGGGTGTAGAACGGGCTGTATTCCACCGAAGGGTCTTCGAGGTTGTTTTCCGCCTGCACTTCGAGTTTCGAGGCGAGCGTGCTTTGCCGTTGTGCCTGAAGCTCCTTGTTGTTCTGCTCCACCTGCCGGAGCACTTCGTCTATGGTTTGTGCCTGCATCGGCGCTATCGCAAGGCAGGCTATGGCTAATGTAATGTATTTCATTGCTGTATGCTTTTTTTCACCACAGATTACACAGATTCATAAAATTATTTTTTCTATGCTTTCTGTGGTTGATTGTTTATCTTTTTTAATCCGTGTAATCTGTGGTGGAAGACCGGTGCATCAGTTCGTACACGATGGGGACGATGAAGGCATTGAGGAAGGTCGATGTGAGCAAGCCTCCCAAGATGACTTTCGCCATCGGACTCTGTATTTCGTTGCCCGGCAAATCGCCGCGCAAGGCAAGCGGAATCAATGCCAATGCCGATGACAGGGCGGTCATCAGAATCGGATTCAAACGGTCCAGTGAACCGTGGACAATGCACTCGCGCAAGCCCATGCCCTGCTCTTCGCGCAACAAGTTGTAATGGCTGATAAGCAACATACCGTTGCGGGTGGCAATGCCGAAGAGCGAGATGAACCCGATGATGGCAGGGATGCTCAGCTCGCCCGTGGTGCAAAGCAGCACAAACACGCCTCCTATCAATGCCAGCGGCAGGTTGAGCAGGATAATGGCACTCTGCACCCCGTTCTTGAACTGGACATAGAGCAGCAGGAATATCACCACAATGCTCATCAACGAAGCAAGCAATAAGGTACGGCTGGCGGCTTGCTCGCTTTCGAACTGCCCGCCATACTCGATATGATACCCTTCGGGCAGGCGGATTTCATCGTCTACCCGCTTGCGGATATCGTCTACCACACTACGCAGGTCGCGCCCGCTGGTATTGGCGGAGATGACGATTTTACGTTTCACGTTCTCCCGGTTGATGGTGTTGGGACCCATTGACGACACCACATCCGCCACATAGCTCAAGGGCACTTTCCGTCCTTCGGCATCGTCTATCATCAGGTCACGGATGCGTTCGATAGAGCCACGGTTGTCTTCGCTGGCACGCACCACAAGGTTGAATGCCTTGCCGTTATCGTACACTTGCGACACGGTCTCGCCCGCCATATTCACCGTGACAAACTCATTGAACTGTGCCAGCGAGATGCCGTACTTCGCCAACATTTCACGCCGGGGGACGATTTTCAGCTCCGGACGCTCAATCTGTTGCTCCACGTTCAGGTCGGCAATGCCCTCTACGTCTTTCACGGCATCTTTAATCTGATTTCCCAAAGCGAACATACGGTTCAGGTCATCCCCGAAGAGCTTGATGGCGATGCTCGCCTGCGTGCCGCTCAGCATGGCATCGATGCGGTGGCTGATGGGCTGGCCTATCTCGATGTTGGCTCCGGTAATGACCGAAAGCTTGCGGCGTACCTCGTCGAGCAATTCCCGGTGCGAGCGGTCTTTCAACTCGAAGGGAGCTTCCAGCTCGGACACGTTCACGCCCAGCGCATGTTCGTCCAGCTCGGCACGCCCCGTCTTGCGTGCCACGGTCTGTATTTCGGGAATGGAAAGCAGGATTTCTTCCGCCTGCCGCCCTATCTTGTCGGACTCTTCCAACGAAATGCCCGGCAAGGAACTGACATTGATGGTGAACGAACCTTCGTTGAACGAGGGCAGAAAGCTGTGCCCCAAGGTAAAGAACAAGCCCAGTGCCACCACAAAAAGAGCAACGGTACCCGTCAGTACGCTCCGCTTGTGAGCCAATGCCCACTCCAGTGCCCGTGCGTAATACGTACGGAGCCACACGGCAAGGAAAGCTTCGCGAGGCAATCCTTCCTTCTTTCCGCCTCCCAGCAAATAACTGCAAAGTACCGGCGTAAGGGTAAGTGCCACCACCGTAGAAGCAAACAAGGCTACGATGAAAGCGATGCCCAACGGCACCAGCATCCGCCCCTCCATGCCACTCAGGAAGAACAGAGGAACAAAGCTCACAATGATAATCAACGTAGAGTTGAGAATGGGCATACGCACCTCGCGCGAGGCGTTGAACACCACTTCCCGCACCGGGCGGCGTTCGCCTGCCGGGAGCATCCGGTTCTGGCGCAAATGCTTCCATACATTCTCCACGTCTACGATGGCATCGTCTACCAGCGAACCGATGGCTATCGCCATACCGCCCAGACTCATGGTGTTGATGCTCAGCCCCATGTAATGCAACACCAAAACAGCTACCACCAAAGACAAGGGAAGCGTGACGAGCGAAATCACCGTGGTGCGCACATTGGCAAGGAAAAGGAAGAGCACGATAACTACGAATATCGCCCCTTCGTAGAGCGAATGCTGCACGTTGCTGATGGAACTCTCGATAAAGCGTGACTGGCGGAACGTATCGGTAGACACACGCACATCGGGCGGAAGGTTCTTTTGCAGGTCTTTCAGGGCGGCTTCCAGCTTTTCGGTCAGTTCGATGGTACCCGTATTGGGTTGCTTGGTCACGGTAATCAGTACGGCAGGTTTCCCTTTCTCCGATGCCAGTCCCAGCTTGGGCTGCTGGGCACCGATGCGCACATCCGCCACATCTTCCAGCACAATGGGAACACCTCCTGCGGTCTTAATCACCGCACGTGCCATTTCCTGTACATCTTCGGTAGACACCACTCCGCGCACAATATACTCGTTGCCATATTCATAAATGACACCTCCGTTGGTATTCTGGTTCATCCCGCGGGTCACTTCCATCACCTCGCCCAGCGTAACGCCGTAATGTCTCATCCGCTCGGGATGAAGCAGAATCTGGTATTCTTTGATATCGCCTCCCAATACCGCCACCTGTGCCACGCCTCCGGTAGAGAGCAGGCGCGGGCGGATGGTCCAGTCGGCAAGCGTACGCAGGTCGAGCATCGAAGTGCTGTCGGCAGTAAGCCCTACAATCAGCAGTTCACCCAGAATGGACGACTGGGGACCCAGTGTAGGATTGCCCACATTCTCAGGCAGGCTCTCGCCCACCGTAGCAAGTTTTTCGGATACAATCTGGCGGGCAAGGTAGATATCGGTATCCCAGTCGAACTCTACCCATACCACCGAGAAACCGGTGGTAGAAGAAGAGCGCACCCGGCGTACACCCGTAGCACCGTTCACCGCGGTCTCGATGGGGAAGGTGACGAGTTGTTCCACTTCTTCCGCCGCCATTCCCCCGGCTTCGGTCATCACCACCACCGTGGGCGCGTTCAGGTCGGGGAACACATCCACCTCGGTATGGAAAGCGGTGTAGGTTCCTCCTATGAGCAGAAGCACCGATGCCACCAGCACCAGCAAGCGGTTCTGCAATGAAAAATGAATGATTTTGTTCAGCATAAAAAAATTTGTTATGTTTTTAGCCTCACCACAGATTACACAGATTCACTATTAATTGTTAATTAAAATCTGTGTAATCTGTGGTAGTAAAAATAAAATCAATGATTGTGCGTATGTGCGGGGATGGCATTGCTTGCCGAAGCCAGTTTCACATGAATGGCACCTTCAGTCACCAGCCGGTCGCCTTCTTTCAGCCCCGAAAGGATTTCTACATGCGTGCCGTCGTCCAGCCCCGTCTTTACCTCCTGTTTCCGATAGCACTCGTCATCCATCTGCACGTAAACGAACTTTACGCCCTGTTCTTCGGTAAGTGCCGAAAGAGGGACACTGATCACCCCTTCACGCCCGTCCGACAATAGCCAGACTTCGACAAAGGCTCCGGGAAGCATCTCGCCACGGTTGTCAAACTCGAACGTGACGGGGATATAATAAGAAGTGTCGCCGGTGGACTTGCCATACGAAAGCAGACGTCCGCCCAGCGAATCGAGCCGATAGACACGCTCATCATACGAAGTACGGAAATTGGCGGAAGACACCTTGCGCAATGCCGGATAATAACGCTCCGATACATCGGCACGCAACCTCAACCGGCGTGTCTGGGTAATCGTCAGCAAGGGCTGGCCTACGGTCACATAATCCCCCTCTTTCACCAGGCAAGACTTCACATAGCCCGAAATGGGTGCCTGCACCGATACGCCCTTTCCGTCATGGCTGGGCGAAAGAGCTTCGTAAGCAACACGGGCATTTTCATAAGCTTCTTTCAGCACATTAAAGTCTTTTCTCGAAACTATCTGGCTATCTACCAGTTTAGAGGCACGTTCGTATTCGTCCTTGGCGGTTTCGTAAGCGATGCGTGCACGGTTGACGGCATCCCCGTCCTGAATACGACTTCCCGACACGTTCAGCACGGCATTTCCGGCTGCTACACGCATGCCTTCCGTAAGCGGGCGCACAAACGAGACGACTCCCGCCGTACTTGCCACTACCGCCGCCTCATCGCCCTGCACGGCAAGTATCTGTCCGCTGGCAGGGATAACTTGGCGGAACGTGCCTGCCTTTACGGTTTCTACTTTCACTCCTGCCGCCTTCGCTTTCTCCGGAGCCAATACAATCTCTCCCGAAGCTCCGTGTGCGGCTTCTTCCTGATGTGTTTCTTCCTCGTGTCCGTGGGCGTGCTTCTCTCCTCCCCCACACGAAGCCAGTGCCAGCAAGGCAAAGGCTCCCATCCATAAACTTTTTGTTCTGTTCATATCTGTTTCTGATTTTATCCGTTTGTTTTTACGCGGCAAAGATACCGCATCCCTAAGGCAACTAAGTTGCATTTGTTCTACTATAATAAAATCAGCAAACAGGGGGAGCACGCAAGCCCGTATTGCAGGCTACATCCTGCGTGTGCAGGTTCTCGATGTACATCCCGTCGGAAAGCAAAGCCGCTTCGGGCATGTACACCAAGTGCAACAGATACGTGAAAGTATAAAGAATAGAATAAAATGTATAGTCGGGAGCCACTGTATCCTGATGATGTCCGGTCGTGGCACACTGGAAATGCGTAACACATCCCACCGTACATGTATGGCGGTCACCATCGCCTTCGTGGTGCATGCCAGCCGTATTACAATCCTCACCCGCACAAGTAGCCAGGTCGGCATGCAAGCAAAAAAGCTCCGAATGGTGATGATGAGGGAAAACGGAAGCTATCTGCATCACCATGCAGACTAACAAAAACCAATGTGTTATGTATTTCCGTTTCCTTTTCATCTTCTTTTTCACCACAGATAATATACAACTGGAAAATATTTTTCTTGTATTTCTTCTCTGCCCCGATTATGATTATTTATTTTGTGTACCCTGTGGTGAGACCGTAACCAGCACTTTGTCAATGCGTGCACCGTCCATATCCACAATTTCAAGATGGAAGCCGTTCCATTGCAACGTTTCGCCACTGGTAGGAATATGTTGCAACTGCTGGAGAATCAATCCGCCCAGCGTATGATATTCGGCATTCTCAAACAAGTCCTGACGGTCGAAATAACACAAAAAGTCATACAATGCACATTGTCCGTCAACCAGCCATCCATCACCTGATACACGTTTTATAATATCCGGTTCCTCACCTGGAGCATCCATCGTCCCTACCAGACCTTCCAGAATATCGCGCAAGGTAATGATACCTGTGCACACACCGAACTCGTCACACACCAGCGCACGGCTGATTTTCCGTGCTTTCATCTGCTCAAGTGCCTTGTATACATTCATACTTTCGTGGAAAAAAACAGCCTCGTGAATAAGCGCTTCCAACTTAAAATCAGGCTCGTAAAGGTGCAATACCAAGTCCTTCAGGTTTACTATGCCTTTCACGTGATCCAGGTCGCCTTCGGCTATCGGATAAAATTCGTACAGCTTCTGGCTCAGCAACTTCTTCACCTCATCGGCTCCCATATCAGTATCCAACCATACGATATCACTCTTGTGCGTCATAATCGAACTTACTTTCAGGTCGCCCAACAAGAACACACGTTGCATGATATCCTGTTCCACCGGCTGCACCTCACCATCTTCAGTTCCCTCCTGAATGATGGATTTTATCTCTTCCTCGGTCACCTTGTTGTCTGCTTCCTTAATACCCGACAGGTTAAATATCAGTTCCGTACTTTTCGAAAGAAGCCATACAAAAGGCAATGCCAGCGTAGAAAGCAAATTCATCGGACGCGAAACAGTCTTTGCAGCCTGTTCGGCAATGCTTAACCCGATGCGCTTAGGAACCAGCTCACCAAAAATAATGGTCAGATACGTGACAATCACTACAATGATTCCCTGCGCCAAAGTAGCAGAATAGTTCACAGGTATACCCCACGAAACCAAAATATCCGAAAAATCGCTCGCTATTTTATTACCCGAATAAATACCAGTAAGAATACCGATGAGGGTGATGCCGATTTGTACCGTCGAAAGGAAACGGTCGGGGTCGTTTGCCAGCTTGAGCGCTACACCGGCAGCCTTGCTTCCCTTTTTCGCATCTGTAGAAAGCCGAGTTTTTCGGGCTGATATTAATGCCACCTCGGACATGGAAAAAATACCGTTAAGTACTATCAACCCGACAATTATAAGAATTTCGTCCATAAAAATATAAAAGTGTTTCCGGGCGGCAAATATAGTGGAATGTTCAATGATAGAGAAAGAGAAACCAAAGTATTAAATAGTTTTAACAAAAGCACCAACAAATACAAACTCCTATCCTGAAAACTACTTTGAATTTATCGTGTGCTGATTTAGAATGAGCTTTTGAGGCGTTTTAGCTGGTATGGTGAAGAAAATAGCGGATTATCTGACGAAAAGCAGAAGCGAAGATGACCCAAAATTCGCCCACAAAAAACAAATTCATAAAACCAATATCCCCCAAAATAGGTAAAAACAAACGCAAATTACAAAGGCGGAATACCTACTTTTGGGGATTGCAGCACAAAAGCAGACTCCGTACCTTTGCATCGTAATTAGAATCATTAAAAATAACAATAAAAAAATGACAAAACACTGCGTCCTCACATTAATTTGCTTATTAATGTGTTCTCTCACTGTTTCGGCACAAAAACGAGCCATGCTGTCGGGAAAAATCATTTCGGCAGAAGATAAAAGCATCATCGACTTCGCCACCGTTTATCTGAAAGGCACCAGTTATGGATGTACCACCAACGAACGGGGCATCTATCATCTGAAAGCTCCCGCAGGTACCTATACATTGGTAGTTTCCGCCATCGGATTTGAGACATTCGAAGAACAAATCACCTTGAAAAATGAAGAGCGTACCCGGCAGACCATCGTGCTAAAGACTGCTACACACCAACTGGATGAAGTGGTAGTAGTATCCAACGGGGTGAGCCGTGTGCAGAAATCGGCATTCAACGCCGTAGCACTGGACACACGGGAGCTACACAACTCCACCAAAAGCCTGAGCGATGCACTGACCCAACTGCCCGGACTGAAACTGCGCGAATCGGGAGGCGTAGGCTCAGACATGCAACTGATGCTGGACGGTTTCTCGGGCAAGCATGTAAAAATATTCATCGACGGAGTACCTCAGGAGGGTGCTGGTACAGCATTCGACATCAACAACATACCGGTAAACTTTGCCGAACGTATTGAAGTATATAAAGGTGTGGTCCCCGTAGGCTTCGGTACCGATGCTTTGGGAGGAGTCATCAATATTGTGACCAACAAGCGTCGCCGTAGCTGGCATCTGGACGCTTCGTACTCGTATGGATCATTCAATACGCACAAATCATACATCAACTTCGGACAAACCTTCCGCAACGGACTGATGTATGAAATAAACGCTTTCCAAAACTTCTCGGACAACGATTACTACATCGACAACTATATTACCGAATTCGGCGATGATGGCATAACAGAAAATACCGACCGCAATAAAATCTATCACATACGCCGCTTCAACGACCAGTTTCATAACGAAGCCATCATCGGGAAAGTGGGTCTTGTAGACAAAAAATGGGCAGACCGCCTGATGCTGGGTTTCACCTTCTCTAATTTCTACAAAGAAATACAGACAGGTGTATACCAGTATATCGTCTTTGGTGAGAAACACCGCAAGGGACACTCGTTCGTTCCTTCACTGGAATACAGCAAACGCAATCTCTTCACCAAAGGACTGGATGTGATGCTGACCGCCAACTATAATCATAACATTACAAATAACATCGACACCGCCACATATAAATACAACTGGCTGGGAGAGCGCAAGTTTACCGGAAGTCATGGCGAACAGTCGTATCAAGACAACGAATCAAAGAATACCAACTGGAACGGAACCTTTACCGCCAACTACCGCATCGGAACGGCACATACATTTACGTTGAATCACGTCTTGAGCACCTTCCGGCGCACCACCCGTTCGTATGTAGACGGGAGTTCGAAGATTTCCGACTTCAGCATACCTAAAATCACACGCAAGAATATCACGGGCCTCTCATACCGCCTGATGCCTACAGAAAAATGGAACTTCTCAGCTTTCGGGAAATATTACAACCAGTATAACCAAGGCCCGGTATCGCAAAGCGAAGACGGTGTAGGCAATTACATCGACATGCACAGGCATACCAGCGCATTCGGATACGGAGCCGCCGGCACATACTTCATCATCAAAGGACTCCAGGCAAAGCTTTCGTATGAAAAAGCATACCGTCTGCCTACCACCGATGAGCTATTCGGCGATGAAGACCTGGAAGCCGGTAAAACCGATCTGCGTCCCGAAAAAAGTGACAACGTGAACTTCAACCTCAGCTATAACCGCCAGTTCGGCAAGCACGGCATCTATGTGGAAGGTACGCTGATTTACCGCGACACGAAAGATTATATCCAACGCGGACTGAGCACCGTAAGTGGAATGAGTTACGGCATCTACGAAAATCACGGACGGGTGAAGACGAAAGGTTTCAACATATCGGCACGTTACAATTACTCCCGCTGGTTCTCATTGGGAGGCACATACAACAACATCAACGTACGTGATGATGAACGTTACACTGCGGAAAATACCCAGCAGCAAAGTGCCACGTACGGCCAACGTATGCCGAACCTCCCATATGTTTTTGCCAACTTCGATGCCACCTTCACATGGCACGACCTTTTCGCCGAAGGCAATGTACTTACCATATCGTACGATGGATACTACCAACACGAATTCCCTTTATATTGGGAACGCTTTGGCGACCCTTCTACCAAGAGTCGAGTACCCGAACAGCTCTCACATAACCTGAGCATCGGCTATTCGATAAAAAACGGACGGTACAACCTCTCACTGGAATGCCGGAACCTGACGGACGAAAAACTTTACGATAACTTCAGCCTCCAAAAAGCCGGCCGTGCCTTTTACGGCAAATTCCGCGTATACTTCGGAGGATAATGACTGGAACAGAAATTATTAAACTTAAATACAAACAAGGATGAAGAAAAAACATTTCTCATGGGCACTGATGGCTGCCCTCTCTTTCGGCTGTATCTGTACTACAGCTTGCAGTGATGACGAAACCGTACAAACCGAAGAACCGGATCCTACGCCCGACCCTAATCCCGATACCCCTACAGACGAAACCCTTAGCCGTTTCGTAATTGTGGCAGAAGCAGGTCAAGGCTCCAACACAGCAACTTACCTCGTAACGTCCGAATCGCTGGACGAAGGTCAAGTGACGGCTTTGGGCAACGGATACGAGACCGAAACAGCCTCCAACTGGATATTCTATCGCGAAAACTACCTGTTCAGCTTCCAATACAACGATGGAAATAACGGAACCGGTTTCTCCTTTAAGCTGAACGATGCCGGCAATGTAGTGGAAGACCGCCAGTACACATTCAACCGTACGACAACATACGGCACGTGGGGAGACAATGTAATAACCGCCTCTACCAATGCCGGCACCGCCGAACAAGACAACGAAGGCAATTATGCCTATTATCTGCAATTCAATTACCTGAGCGTATTGGACGGAAGTACCGTTACCGGAAGCCGTATTGCCGAAAACTTCCTGGGTAATGGTGAACGGGTAAGTTTTGCTGGCTTTGTAGAAGCAAACAACCGCCTTTACACATCAGTAGTTCCCATGGGGATGAGCCACTATGGCGTAAATACCTATCCCGAATATATCGTAGACCCATCGTATGTGGCAAATGGAAGCGGAGGAAGCGGTTCGGGACAATATACCGCTGGAATGATTCCCACAACCCAGTATCCGGACAGTGCTTTCGTCGCCATTTATAGTGGAGACGATTTCAACGAGACTCCTGTCATTGCCCGTACCGGTAAAATCGGTTTTGCCAGCGGACGTATGCGCTCTCAATACTACCAGACAATTTGGGCAGCAGACAATGGCGACCTTTATGTATTCTCACCGGGTTACGGACGTACTACCACCACACCGGTAACCAATAACGACGGTACCCAGTTCAACCGCGTGCAAGGTCAGCTGCCTTCGGGAGTAGTGCGTATCAAAGCAGGCGAAACCGTATTCGATGATAACTATTACGTAAATCTGGAAATGCTGGGAAACAAAAACCCAATGTTCCGTTGCTGGCACATCACAGACGATTATTTCCTGCTTCAAATGTATAGCGAAGGAGCCGAAAATATGAGTGGAACCAGTGCTCCACGCAATGAATTGGCTGTATTCAAAGGCGAAGAAGGCACACTGACCGTAGTAACCGGCTTACCCGATGCCAATACACTTTCCAGCATCGGCACCCCGTGTAGCGACAATGGATACGCCTATATCCCCATCGTAACGACCAGTTCCGAAAACAGCCAGACCATTTACCGCATCGACCCCACTACAGGCGTGGCTACAACCGGCCTGCAAGTAAATGATGTCATATCTGTATCGGCATTAGGAAAGCTCTCAAAATAACGGAATAAACCTTTTCACCACAGAGGAGACACAGAGTAACACAAAAAAATGAAAAGCTCTGTGCGCCTCTGTGATTAAGATAAGTGATACGACTGACTTACTTATGTGAAACGCCCGAGTCACTTATGTGAAACGGCCAACGCACTTATGTTCATCAAAACGCATGCTTGAATCAACTCTCTATTCTATTATGATGACATCTACAATAGGCACATTGTAATTCATCCCTGTAGCGATCTAAACATCTGTACACAATGAGAAAACTTTTTGCAAAACTCCACCTTTGGCTCTCGCTCCCTTTAGGCATCATCATCAGTATCATTTGTTTATCGGGAGCAGCCTTGGTATTCGAACGGGATATTACCCAGGCACTTCAACGTTCGCTTTATACCGTTGTTCCTCCTTCAGAAGATACCCAGCCTCTCTCTCCTTCCCAACTGGCAACGCACATCCAAGCACAAGTGTCCGACTCGCTCCACCTTTCTTCACTTCTGCTTTCAGCCAATCCGCACGAAACAGCTTTTGCCTCATTCCGCGAAACAGGCCGGAAACAGCTTAGTGTCAATCCCTATACAGGGGAAGTACTGGGCTGGACCCAATCGTATCCCTTCTTCCAGACCATGCGTAAACTACACCGTTGGCTGCTGGACCCACCTGCCTCGAAAGGCGAAAAGTCGGTAGGAAAAATCATTGTAGGAATCACCACACTAGTGATGGTATTTATCCTGATAAGCGGACTCATCATCTGGATACCTCGCACACGCAAGGCACTGAAAAACCGCCTCAGCGTGTCGTGCACCAAAGGTTGGCGCCGTTTCTGGTACGATAGTCATGTAGCAATAGGATTTTATAGCACTCTTTTCCTGCTTGTAATGGCACTCACCGGACTCACGTGGTCTTTCGGCTGGTACCGCACGGCTGCTTATTCGCTCTTCGGCGAAACGCCCTCTTCCACACAAGTACGTCACACAGACAAAGGCAAAGACAGGTCCCGCAAAGACGAAGTGAAAATCACTTGGAAAGATGCAAACGCCTCCGCCCCACAAAGCCTGAAAGGATGGTTTTATGCCTTCCATACCGGAAGCTGGGGAGGAATAACCACCAAAATACTTTATTTTCTTGCCGCGCTCTTTGGAGGTATCCTCCCTTTAAGCGGATATTATTTATGGTGGAAACGGACACGCCGGCGAGAAAAATCCCAAATCCGCAGAGATTAACATCGCAGACCGAATCATATTTCCAAGATGTATCCGGTATCTCATTTTTTTATCTTATCTTTGTCGCCGGAACAACAACACACATCGTATGAAGCGAATCATTTTAACTTCCCCCGACAAGATATACGGCAACATCACGTTGCCTTCCTCGAAAAGCATCTGCAACCGTGCACTCATTATCAATGCACTGGCACAAGCTTTTTCGAAACCGGAAAACCTTTCTGATTGCGATGACACACGCGTGATGATACATGCCCTGCAAGAAATGCCTCCGGTTATCGATATCGGGGCTGCAGGCACTGCCATGCGCTTCCTGACCGCTTTCCTGTCTGTACATCCGGGCACACACATACTGACCGGAACCCAACGTATGCAGCAACGGCCCATCGGCTTACTGGTCAATGCCTTACGTACACTGGGAGCAGACGTGGAATATAGCGGGAACGAAGGCTATCCACCTTTGCGCATTACGGGACGCCAACTGATAAACCATGATGTTACGCTACCGGGCAACGTCAGTTCGCAATACATTTCTGCCCTACTGATGATTGGCCCTGCCCTGAAAAACGGACTCACACTCAACCTGACAGGAGAAATCATTTCCCGTCCGTATATTGACCTTACCCTGCACTTGATGAAAAGTTTCGGTGCAAAAGCCGGATGGGCAAATGAAAAACAACTCTATGTCGAACCTCATCCTTACGAAGCACCCTCATCGTATTACGTGGAAAGCGACTGGAGCGCTGCATCATATTGGTATGAAATCTGTGCCCTCGCGCCCGAAGCACAAATAGAACTTCCGGGGCTGTTCCGGCAAAGCCCGCAAGGGGATGCATACGTAGCACACCTTTTCTCGTCGCTGGGTGTCAAGACACAATACCTTGACCACAAAGTAGTGCTACAAAAAGAAGGCAAACCGGTATCGCAGATGACATACAATTTCATCAACCAGCCTGACTTGGCACAGACGTTTGTGGTGACCTGCGCTTTACTGAATATCCCTTTCCGGTTCAGTGGACTGCAAAGCTTGAAAATCAAAGAAACCGACCGTATAGCCGCCCTGATGAAAGAAATGAAGAAACTGGGCTATGAGCTGACCGAAACTGACGGCTGTATCTTGGAATGGAACGGAGAACGGTGCCCTTCCGACACATCCCCCTGCATCGATACATACGAGGACCACCGGATGGCAATGGCTTTTGCTCCTGCCTGCATTCCACTAGGGAAATTATCCATCAACAACCCGCAGGTAGTGAGTAAATCATATCCTCACTTCTGGGACGACCTGCAGGCGACTGGATTCACCATCAACGGGAAAAACTGACTATGGGAATACTCCTTATTATATTGGCAGGCGTCATCCTGTTTGGACTGGTAGCCGGATATTTCTATAACCGGAATCTACACCGGAAAATTGCACGAGGAGAACTGAAAGAAGCCCCACCTGTGGTTACGATGGATAGCGAATGCTGCGGACAACACGCCGTATGTGAAAAAGAAAGCCTCCTGGCCGCCGTAAGCCGACAAATAGAATATTACGATGACGAAGAGCTGGACCGCTTCAAAGGACGTCCGGCAGACCAATACACGGCAGACGAAACGGACGAGTTTCGCGATATTCTTTACTCAATGCAGGAAGAAGATGTAGCGGGATGGAGCCGTAGCTTGCAATTAAGGGGTATCAATCTACCCGACGAACTGAAAGATGAATTGTTTCTCATTGTGGGAGAAAGAAGAAACAATGCAATAAACAACTAAAATCAAGTACCGGGTTCTTTTGTTTTTGAGTTGGTAAGTTTATAAGCTACAGGTATGCTTCGCCTAAAGACTCAAAGACTTACGGACGAACAAACTCATTTGCTTATGATGGATTTACTACAATACACTTTTTTCCAACATGCCTTGTTGGGAAGCCTGTTTGCCAGCATTGCCTGCGGTATCATCGGCACCTACATTGTCACACGCCGGCTGGTATTCATCAGCGGAGGTATCACTCACGCTTCGTTCGGAGGCATCGGCATCGGACTTTACACCGGTATCCCGCCCATACTTGCCGCCGCCATTTTCTCAGTACTCTCTGCATTCGGAGTAGAATGGCTCAGCAAGCGAAGCGATATGCGCGAAGATTCTGCCATTGCCGTATTCTGGACATTCGGAATGGCTATCGGCATCATTTTCAGCTTCCTTGCCCCAGGATTCACGCCCGACCTTTCATCGTTTCTTTTCGGGAACATCCTGACCATCACACAAGGAGATATCCTTTTGCTAGGCATACTAAGCTGTGTGCTTACCCTATTTTTCGCCCTTTTCCTGCGCCCCATCGTAGCCATTGCGTTCGATCCTGAATTTGCCCGTTCACAGCGGATGCCCGTCACATGCTTCGAATACATTCTGATGATGTTCATCGCCCTTACCATCGTATCTTGCTTGCGTATGGTGGGCATCGTGCTGGCAATCTCACTCCTCACCTTACCCCAGATGACCGCTAACCTGTTCACATACAGATTCAAGCACATCATTTGGCTTTCCATCGGCATAGGATATATCAGTTGCCTGGGAGGGCTAATCCTCTCCTACCACTATCAGATACCATCAGGAGCATCCATCATTTTTGTGTCCATCTTATTCTATGCACTCGCAAAGTTGAGCCGTATGAGATACAAGCTACGAAAAAATCATTAACTTTGCAAAAAATTTATCCAACAAGTATATGAAAATAACGATTACAGACCTCGAGCATATCCATGAAGCGGCAAAAGCTTTCATCGCCGCTATGGGTGACAACACTGTGTTTGCTTTCTACGGCAAAATGGGAGCCGGAAAGACCACATTTATCAAAGCTGTTTGCGAAGAACTGGGCGTGACTGATGTCATCAACTCACCCACATTCGCCATCGTAAACGAATACCGTTCGGACACCACAGGCGAACTGATTTACCACTTCGACTTCTACCGTATCAAAAAGCTGGAAGAAGTATACGATATGGGTTATGAAGACTATTTCTACAGCGGTGCCTTGTGTTTCATCGAATGGCCTGAACTGATAGACGACTTGCTCCCGGGTGATGCAGTGAAAGTCCGAATCGACGAATTGGAAGACGGAAGCCGAACGGTCAGCATCGACGCCGAAGCATAATATCGACATCACAATGGCCGTACATTATATCATACAAGCCTTGTTTGTGCTGGTGGGTATGCTCGCCCTGCTGGCAGCATTGTTCAACTGGGATTGGTTCTTCACCGCACACAATACCCGTTTCATCGTGGCCAATGCCGGAAGGAAGCGGGCACGCTTGTTTTATGCCGCTATCGGCCTGTTAATGATAGCTACGGGAATATTTTTCTTTCTGTCAATAAAAGGATGCATCTGATTACAATCACACAAATGCCCCGATTAGAAGATAATCCTCTCCGTCATTGAAGATAATCTGCATAATTTAGATACATTTGCCCCGATTCTCTTACGGTTTTATTTCCTTATTTCCTTTTTTTTATTTACATTTGCTCTATACATTAACAATAATTCAAACAAAAGCGTTATGAACGAGCATTTTGTAATCAATCTTGGTCGACAATTAGGGAGCGGCGGAAAAGAAATCGGAGAAAAACTGGCAAAAGACCTTGGCATCGCCTTTTACGACAAAGAACTGATAAACCTCGCATCAAAAGAAAGCGGATTATGTAAAGAGTTTTTCGAGAAAGCCGACGAAAAGGCTTCGCAAAGCCTGTTAGGAGGACTGTTCGGAACACGGTTCCCCTTCATTACCGAAGGAGCTTATCCTTATAATTCGTACTTGAGCAATGACTCTCTGTTCAAAATCCAAAGCGATGTCATCCGCCACCTTGCTGAAAAACAATCATGCCTCTTTGTAGGACGATGTGCCGACTATGTATTGCGTGACCATCCGCGATGTGCCAACGTCTTTGTATCAGCCTCCCCCCAAGCACGCATCGAGCGCCTGACCAAACGACTGAACATCAGCGAAGAAAAAGCAGAAGAAATTATGGAAAAAGCCGACAAAAAACGCTCTTCCTACTATAATTATTATAGCTACAACACATGGGGAGCCGCCGCGACATACCACCTTTGCATCGACTCGTCAGTACTGGGAATCGACGGAACAGTCGATTTCATCAGGCAATTCGTCAAGCTGAAACTGCAACTCCCATAAATAACAATGACCACCATCGGACTCTTATCAGACACACACGGCTATTGGGACGGACGTTACCTGAAATATTTCGAACCGTGTGACGAAATATGGCATGCAGGAGACATCGGTTCTCTGGAAATCATACAAAAACTGGAAGCTTTCCGTCCGTTACGTGCCGTGTATGGCAACATCGACGGACAAGACATCCGTCTGCGCTTCCCCGAAATCAACCGGTTTACCATAGATGAAACAGATGTACTCATCAAGCACATCGGAGGATATCCCGGGAAATATGACCCGTCGGTACGGAATATTTTATCAACCCATCCTCCCCGGTTGTTCATCAGCGGCCACTCGCACATCCTGAAAGTGAAATATGATTCCAAGCTGGGACTGCTGCACATCAATCCGGGTGCTGCCGGCAAGTATGGCTTCCATACAGTACGCACTTTGGTACGCTTCCGTATCGATAAAGGTAATTTTTCTGACCTGGAAGTAATAGAATTAAACGAATAATGCTTGCTTGATTGAAAAATCTTTCCGAAATTTGCACCGCTTAAACAAAGTAACATTATGAAAACCTATTTAGTTACAGGAGCAGCCGGATTTATCGGTGCTAATTATATAAAATACATTCTTGCTAAACATGAAGATATACGGGTAGTCGTATTGGATGCTCTGACATACGCCGGCAACTTAGGCACTATTGCCAAAGATATAGACGACGATCGTTGCTATTTCATCAAAGGAAATATCTGCGACCGCAATCTTGCCGACCAGTTGTTTTCTGAATACAAATTTGACTATATCATCAATTTTGCAGCAGAGAGCCACGTGGACCGAAGCATCGAAAACCCACAACTTTTTCTACAGACCAACATTTTAGGAACACAAAACCTACTGGATGCAGCCCGCTGTGCATGGGTGACCGGTAAAGACGAACAAGGCTATCCGACGTGGAGGCGCGATGTACGTTTCCATCAGGTGTCCACCGATGAAGTATATGGTTCATTGGGAGATGAAGGCTTCTTTACCGAAGATACCCCATTATGTCCGCACAGCCCGTATAGTGCATCAAAAGCCAGTGCAGACTTCATCGTCCTTGCCTATCGTGACACTTACAAAATGCCTGTAACCATTACACGATGCTCGAACAACTACGGTCCTTACCAATTTCCAGAAAAACTGATTCCATTGGTAATAAAGAACATACTCGAAGGCAAGAGACTGCCGGTATATGGAAAAGGTACGAATGTACGTGACTGGCTGTATGTAGAAGACCATTGCAAAGCCATTGACCTCGTAGTATGTCACGGGAAAAACGGAGAAATATACAACGTAGGAGGACACAATGAAAAACAAAACATCGAAATTGTCCGATTAATCATTGGCACTATTTACCAGATAATGGAAAAAGAACCCGACTACCGGAAGATGCTGAAGAAAAAAGAAACGAACGAAAACGGACAAATCAAAATTGATTGGATAAACGAATCACTGATTACTTTTGTCAAAGACCGTCTGGGGCATGACCAACGTTACGCCATCGATCCATCAAAAATAACTCATGACTTGGGGTGGGTGCCCGAAACCAAATTTGAAGACGGCATTGTCAAAACCGTGAAATGGTATCTGGACAATCAGGAATGGGTAAAAAACGTAACAAGCGGAGATTACCAGAACTATTACGAAAATATGTACAAAAATAAATAGAATTTTCAAACCGGGGGATTCTACAAATAAATGTCCGCCATTAGCCAATCCGTCTGAGTTGAAAACGCAGTAGTACTGCATCTGCCGATGAAGATATATTCGTAAGCCGATGAAGTATATATTCAACCGCGAATGCAGTATATATGCATTTTTTAAGGATATGCATTGGCTGTTGGCGGACATTTATCCATTTTCTACAAATTGACTGTATTAAGAAGCTGTTTTGAATTTCTCCAAAAAGTTTTTCTTGGCTTGATGTATCCGTTTTCGTGCGTGCTTTGGGCGATTTTTTGGTCCTTTCCGCTCCTGTTCTTCGTCAGATAGCCCGCTATCTTCCTCATCACAAAAGCGAAAATGCTTCAAAAACTCATCCCAAATCATCGCACGATAAATTCAAAACAGCTTCTAAGGATGAAGAATGAGTGATGTTTCACCTCATTCTTCATCCTTAATTCTTCATTTTTCATTCATCAAGTATGCCTTGAACGAAGCGAAGTCTTTCGGCATCGGGACGCTTTGCTTCGTACCGCGCATAAACGCCTGAAGCTTTTCGGGGATATCCACCTTGGTTCCGATAATGGCTTCCACCGTCTGCAAGAACTTTGCCGGATGGGCTGTTTCGAGGAACACTCCCGTTTCGCCCGGCTTCAAGCCTTCCGCCAGCGCACGATAGCCGCACGCCCCGTGAGGGTCGAGCAGGTATCCGGTTTCCTCGTAAGCCTTCTGCACGGTTTCGCGAATCTGCTCATCGGTATAAGTCTCGCCACTGATTTCGCCGGAGATAGCCTCGTGGCTTCCTCCGTATAAGTCGAGGATACGGGCGAAGTTGCTGGGGTCGCCCACATCCATGGCATTGGCAATGGTCGCTACCGAAGGACGCGGCGTATAGACACCCGTCTTCAAGTATTGATAGAAAATATCATTGCGGTTATTGGCGGCGATAAAGCGTTTTACCGGAAGCCCCATCCGCTTGCCGAAAAGCCCTGCCGTAATGTTTCCGAAGTTCCCGCTGGGCACGCAGATGACCAGATTGTCCGCCTTGCCCTGCTTCTTCATCTGGGCATAAGCGTAAAAATAATAGAAAGCCTGAGGCAAGAAGCGCGCCACATTGATGGAATTGGCAGAGGTCAGCTGCATGTGCGCCTTCAGCTCTTCGTCCATAAATGCGTTTTTCACCAGTGCCTGGCAATCGTCGAACGTGCCGTCCACCTCAATGGCGGTGATGTTCTGCCCCAGCGTGGTGAACTGCTTTTCCTGTATCTCGCTCACCTTCCCTTTCGGGTAAAGCACATACACATGAATGCCTTCCACACCCAGGAAACCGTTTGCCACGGCACTTCCCGTATCGCCCGACGTAGCTACCAGTACATTGACCTGCTTCTTTCCTTCCTTGCGGATGAAATAGCCCAAGAGGCGTGCCATAAAGCGTCCGCCCACGTCCTTGAACGCCAGCGTAGGCCCGTGGAAGAGCTCCAGCGAATAGATATTGTCTTTCACCTTCACCACCGGCGCATCAAAGCTCAAGGTGTCATATACAATCTGCTTCAAGACATCCGCCGGCACATCTTCTCCGAAGAAAGCGTCCGCCACGCGGTAAGCGATTTCCTGAAACGAAAGGTTTTCTATCTCATCGTAAAACGATGCGGGCAAAGGCTTGATTTCACGGGGCATGTAAAGCCCTTTGTCACCTGCCAGTCCGCGCACTACGGCTTCTTCCAGTGTAGCGTCGGAAGCCTGCTTATTGGTACTGTAATATTTCATAATCTGTGGTGAAAGTTTCAGCTATTCATAAATAAATTCATAAACTCGTCTTTTTCCAACATGCCGTATCCGCCTTCCCGGCACGACACCTCATCGTATGCCTGCACCGCATCCGGCTCAATGCCCGGATAATAAATCAAGAAAGGTATCGGCTCGGCGGTATGCGTGCGCAATTCGCACGGGGTCGGATGGTCGGGAAGCACGGCTATCGCCACCGGTTCGTCCCAGTCTTTTACCGCTTCCCAAATGGGTTTAACGGCACGCTGGTCCAGATATTCGATGGTCTTCAACTTCAAGTCCACATCGCCCTCATGTCCTGCCTCATCGCTTGCTTCGATGTGCAGGTAAACGAAATCATCGGTCTTCAGGGCATCGATGGCGGCTTGTGCCTTGCCTTCGTAATTGGTGGTATAAAGTCCCGTAGCACCTTCCACATCGATGCACCGGAGTCCGGCATAGCGTCCGATGCCCCGGATGAGGTCGACCGCCGTAATCACCGAGCCCTTGCGGATGGAGGGGTATTTATTCGCCAACGGCTCCATCTTCGGACGATAGCCCGGGCTCCAGGGCCAGATGCTGTTCGCCGGGTCTTTGCCCTCGCTCATCCGTTTCAGGTTAAGCGGATGCGAAGCCAGCAAGTCTTGCGAAGCCATAATCAGCCCGTTCAGCAAATCGGCGGTTTCTTGCGCTTCGGGAACCAACGCCTTCACCAGATTCGGGCGGAAGGGCTGCAACGGGATGTCGTGCGGAGGCACGCAAGCCACGTGTTTGTTTCCGCCTTTCACCACCAGCAAATGCCGGTATTGCACGCCGGTATAGAAATGGATACGGTCGGAGCCTAAGCGTTCTTCCAAGGCACGAATCAGCTCGTCGGCTTCTTCGGTGGTGATGTGCCCTGCCGAATGGTTCTTCAGGATATCGCCCTCTATGCATACCAGGTTGCAGCGCATCGCCATGTCATCCGGCTCCAAATCGACTCCGATGCTGGCGGCTTCCAGCACCCCGCGTCCCTCGTATACCGTAGGCAGGTCATACCCCATTACCGACATGTTCGCCACCTCGCTTCCCGGATGAAACCCGTCGGCTACGGTCTTCAGCATTCCGGTGCGTCCCATGCGTGCCAGCATATCCATGCAGGGCGTATGGGCATATTGCAATAAAGTCTTGTTTCCCAGAGAGGGGACAGCCCAATCCGCCATCCCGTCTCCTAATATAATCAGATGTTTCATTTCGTTTTCTTTTTAGTTGACCGGGTAACTAGGTACTAGTTGACTAGGTACTAGGTTTTAGGTACTTTAAGAATCGGACTATTCAAAACCTAGTCCCTAGTACCTAGTCACCTGGTACCTAAACTTAAATATTCGCAATGCTCATAATATCCGCAAACACTCCGGCGGCGGTCACGCTCGCACCGGCTCCATAGCCTTGGATAAGCATCGGATATTCGTTATAGCGCTCGGTGGTAAGCAAGATGATATTATTGCTTCCCGCCAGTTCGTAGAACGGATGATGGCGGTCTACCTCTACCAGTTCTACCACTCCCTTTCCGCCTTCGAAGCGTGCCACGAACCGCCAGCGCTTGCCTTCACGCTCCAACACCTTGCGGCGTGCCTCGAAATCGGCATCCAGCGAAGGTATCTTGCGCCAGAAGTCATCCAGCGACCCTTCGAAGAAGCTGTCGGGAATGAACAAGTGTTTCTCCACATCTTCCTGATTCAGGCAATATCCCGCCTCGCGTGCCAGGATGACCAGCTTGCGCACCACATCGGTCCCGCTCAGGTCGATGCGCGGGTCGGGTTCGGAATACCCCTGCTCCTTCGCGTTCCGGATGGTCTGGCTCAAAGGCACGTCGGCACTGATTTCATTGAAAATGTAATTCAGCGTACCGCTCAACACGGCTTCGATTTTCAATATCTTGTCTCCACTGTTAATCAAGTCATTGATGGTATTGATGACCGGAAGCCCTGCTCCCACATTGGTCTCGAAGAGGAACTTCACGCCACGATGGCGGGCTATGCGCTTCAGTTCGGCATAAATCTCATAATCCGAAGAAGCCGCAATCTTGTTCGCCGCCACCACCGAAATGTTATGCCCCAGGAAATCCTTATACAAGGAAGCGATTTCGGGGCTGGCTGTACAATCCACAAACACCGAGTTGAAGATATTCATCCCGATAATCTCATCGTGCAATACCTGCACCGATGAAGGCATGCCCTTTTCTTCCAGTTCCTCACGGTAATGGGCAAGGTCGATTCCCGCACGGGTGAACATTGCCTTGTGCCCGTTGGCGATTCCCACCACTTTCAGGTTCAGCCCCCGCTCCTGTTTCAAGCGTTCCTGCTGGCTGTGTATCTGGTCTATCAGGCTATGTCCTACCGTACCGATGCCGCAAATGAAAAGGTTCAACACCTGGTATTCGGAAAGAAAAAACGAGTCGTGTATCACGTTCAAGGTCTTACGCAACGAACCGCCTTCTACCACAAAGGAGATATTCGTTTCCGATGCGCCTTGCGCACAGGCTATCACATTGATGCCGTTCCGTCCCAGTGTACCGAAAAGCTTTCCGGCAATGCCCGGCGTATGCTTCATGTTTTCACCCACAATAGCTACCGTAGCAAGCCCTCCCTCGGCTTTCATCGGGCTGATTTCGCCCATTTCGATTTCCTTGGCGAACTCTTCATCGAGCACCTTGCAGGCAAGTGCCGCATCTTCATTGCGCACGCCGATAGAAGTAGAGTTTTCCGAAGAAGCCTGCGATACGAGGAACACACTGATGCCGTTCTCCGCCAGGGTCTTGAAGATGCGGTAGTTCACGCCGATAACGCCTACCATACCCAGTCCGGTCATCGTAATGAGGCACGTGTCGTTGATAGAGGAAATGCCCTTGATGGCTTTCGAAGAATGGTCTGCCTCCTGCTTCACGATAGTGCCCGGAGCGTCGGGATTGAATGTATTCTTTATTAATATAGGTATATTCTTATGGCACACCGGATAGATAGTAGGCGGATAAACCACCTTCGCGCCGAAGTTGCAAAGCTCCATCGCCTCTACATAACTCAGTTCGGTAATGGGATAAGCGGTGCTGATGACACGTGGGTCGGCGGTCATAAATCCGTCCACATCGGTCCAGATTTCCAACACATCGGCATCCAGTGCCGCGGCAATGATAGAAGCGGTATAATCAGAACCGCCCCGTCCCAAATTGGTCACCTCACCCGTCTCCTTATCAGTCGAGATAAATCCCGGCACCAAAGACACACGCGGAATTTCGCGGAACGTTTCACGTACCAAGCGATTGGTCAGTTCCGAGTCGAGAATATGCTTGTTATGTTTCTTCTCGGTCTTGATGAACTGGCGCGAATCGAACCATTGCGCCCCCTCGATAAGCGTAGCCACGATGATGGAAGACAAACGCTCGCCATAGCTCACGATGGTCGACGAGGTCTTGGGCGAAAGGTCGCGTATCAGGTAAATGCCTTGAAAGATATCCTTCAATTCGCTCAGCAGCTCATTCACACAATCGAGGAGCAACTCCCGTTTCTCGCCCGCAGGAATCACCGTATAAACCATTTCGATGTGGCGGTTCACGATTTCCTTCATCTCTTTCTCGTATCCCGAATCGCCCGATGCCGCCATGTTCGAAGTCTTTATCAACTTGTCGGTGATGCCTCCCAACGCCGAAACCACTACGATTACCTTATCATCTATCGCCTCAACTATTTTCTTTACATTCAACATACTGTTGACGGAACCTACCGACGTTCCGCCGAATTTCAATACTTTCATACGATTGTTCGATAAAACTAATTGATGGCACACGATGAACCCTTAAAAAATCCGTTTCATCTGTGTGCGATGAATTATAAACACTTATTATTGAATCATAAAAATGAAGAAATGCCTGCGTCCACAGGCGTGTATCACGTAGAAACACCATTATACAACCGCTCAACCCCGAGGGGTCATCCCAGTGGCAGATGTATAGAGGGACATACGCCCCGTGGCACACATCAGAATGATATGTAGATTGTTCCGGTTCATGTATAATTGTTTTATCGTTCGCAAATATAGTAACATTTTTCCATAAACAAACATATTCGGCGTTTTTTTTGGAATAATCCGTCAAAGTTCATGCCCGCGAAGCCGAAAACAAGCGTCAAAGGACGGATGATTGCACACTTTCCAGCGAAAATCTTCACAAACTATTGCAAGAGAATAAAAAATCCCCTATTTTTGTTCACATAAACTTATCGACAAAATATTTAAAGCAACAAGAATATGGCAGATTCTAAAACTATCCTCAGCAGCGCTGAAGAAAAAATGGATATGGCAATCATGTATCTGGAAGATGCTTTGGCACATATCCGCGCCGGAAAAGCCGATGTACGTCTGCTTGACGGCATCCGTGTAGATTCATATGGAAGCATGGTTCCTATTAATAATGTAGCGGCGGTCACTACCCCCGATGCACGGAGCATCGCCATCAAACCGTGGGACAAGAGCATGTTCCGCATCATCGAAAAAGCGATTATCGACTCCGACCTGGGTATCATGCCCGAAAACAACGGCGAAATCATCCGCATCGGCATCCCTCCACTGACAGAAGAGCGCCGTAAACAACTCGCCAAGCAATGCAAGGCAGAAGGTGAAACGGCAAAAGTAAGCGTACGAAATGCACGCCGCGATGCCATCGACTCCTTGAAGAAAGCCGTAAAAGACGGTATGCCCGAAGACGAGCAGAAGAATTCGGAAGCCAAGCTCCAGAAATCGCATGACAAGTACATCAAGCAAATAGATGACATGCTGGCGGCTAAAGACAAAGAAATCATGACTGTATAATTTTATAGCTGACTAGGTTACAAGGTACTAGTTGACTAGGTTGTAGATACTAGTTGACCAGGTTACTTGATACGACTTGAGTATCTAAGACCTAGTGCCTGGTACCTGGTCAACTAGTCAACTAAATAAAACATTGGAAAAAGGATTAGTCATCAAGAACACCGGAAGCTGGTATGTGGTAAAGACCGAAGACGGAAGGCAGATTGAATGCAAGATAAAAGGGAACTTCCGCCTGAAGGGAATACGCAGCACCAATCCCATTGCGGTAGGCGACCGTGTACAAATCGCCTTGAACCCCGAAGGGACCGCCTTCATCACCGAAATAGAAGACCGCAAGAACTACATCATCCGCCGGGCTTCGAACCTCTCCAAGCAATCGCATATCATTGCAGCCAACCTCGACTTGTGCATGTTGGTAGTAACCGTCAATTATCCCGAGACATCCACCATCTTCATCGACCGCTTCCTTGCCTCTGCCGAAGCCTATCGGGTACCGGTAGCACTGGTATTCAACAAGACCGACCTCTATTCGGAAGACGAATTGCGCTATTTGGAAGGGCTTATTCACCTTTACACCCATATCGGATATCCTTGCTTCCGCATTTCTGCCCTCAATAATGAAGGCATCAATGAAATAAAGGAAGAACTGAAAGGGAAAATCACCCTCTTTTCAGGACATTCGGGCGTAGGGAAATCAACGCTTATCAATGCCATCCTGCCCGAAGCACACCTGAAAACCGGAGAAATATCCACAGCCCATAACAAAGGCATGCACACCACAACTTTTTCTGAAATGTTCCCCGTAGAAGGCGAAGGATATATCATCGACACACCGGGCATCAAAGGATTCGGCACCTTCGACATGAAAGACGAAGAAGTTAGCCATTACTTCAAAGAGATTTTCGAATTCTCCGCGCATTGCAAGTACGGGAACTGCACCCACCGGCACGAACCGGGCTGCGCCGTACGCGAAGCCGTAGAGAACCATTACATCAGTGAGTCACGTTATGCCTCTTACCTGAATATACTGGAAGACCGTGAAGAAGGCAAATACCGCTCTGCATATTAATTTCTATAAACCCTTATGAAAACACGACCAAACAAGATGACCAACTTCCGCTGGACCATCTGCTTTATGCTTTTTATGGCAACCACCATCAACTACATGGACCGGCAAGTTCTTTCGCTCACATGGAAAGACTTTATCGCACCCGAATTCCATTGGACTGACACCGACTACGGATTCATAGCCGGCGTGTTCGCCATCGTCTATGCCCTTGGAATGCTTTTTGCCGGACGGGTCATCGACTGGATGGGCACACGCAAAGGATATCTTTGGACAATCGGAATCTGGTCATTAGGTGCCTGCCTCCATGCCTTTTGCGGCATCGCTACCGAATGGTGGGTAGGCGTAGATAATGTAGAAGCCCTGAAACAAGCCGAAACCGGTTCGGCATTGGCACTAAGCATCGCCACAGTGAGCGTTTATTTCTTCATTGCCGCACGATGTATTTTAGCCATCGGCGAAGCAGGCAATTTTCCTGTGGCCACCAAGGTCGCCGCCGAGTATTTTCCAAAGAAAGACCGTGCTTTCCCAACCAGTATCTACAATAGTGGAGCTGCAATCGGTGCACTTGTCGCTCCGGTCAGCATCCCTACCCTGGCAAGCTATTTCCGCGATTTAGGCGTAGGAAACGGTTGGGAAATGGCATTCGTCATCATCGGTGCGTTAGGCTTCGTATGGATGGGATTCTGGGTGTTCCTCTACAAACGCCCACGCGAAAGCCGTTGGGTGAACGAAGCCGAACTGGCATACATCGAACAAAATGAAGAAGAAGAAGAGCCACAAGCCTCCTCAGAGGGAGAAAACCTACCCAAGATGTCTTTCCTGCAATGCATCCGCTACAAACAGGCATGGGCATTCGCCGTAGGCAAATTCCTGACCGACGGCATCTGGTGGTTCTTCCTGTTCTGGACTCCCGCTTATTTGAGCGATGTCTACCATCTGCCCTCTAACGACCCGATGGCACAATTGCTCATCTTCGTCCTCTATGCCATCACGATGCTCTCCATCATCGGAGGCTGGCTTCCTACCTATTTCGTGGAAAAGAAAGGAATGAACCCTTATAAGGGACGTATGCGCGCCATGCTTATCTTTGCCTTTTTCCCAATCATCACCTTGCTAGCCCAACCGCTGGGAGCCTATTCATATTGGTACCCGATAATTATTATAGGTATAGCCGGAGCAGCCCACCAGGCATGGTCCTCCAATATTTATTGTACCGTGAGCGACATGTTCCCGCAAAACGCCATCGCCACTATCATCGGCTTCGGAGGCATGGCGGGAGGCATCGGCTCCTCGCTCATCAATATGGGTTCGGGAGTCCTGTTCGACTATGCCGCCAACACCCAGCTCGCCTTTATGGGCTTTACAGGAAAGCCGGCAGGATATTTTATCATCTTCTGCATCTGCTCGGTGGCATACCTCATCGGATGGATTATCATGAAAGCACTCGTTCCTGAATACAAGCCCATCAAACCATAAAAAACTGTTTTAAATTTATCGGTCTAAATCTGCACACGATAAATTCAAAACTGTTTCTAAAAATGTAAAATAAATAGCATGCATTTCCATGCTCCGATACAAACATTGACAACGGGTTATGCAAATATAAGTATTTTTTCATACCTTTGCCGATATTACAACCATATAAACTATCAACTACAATGAAAAGACTACTTGCATTAAGCTGCCTGCTCGTGGCGTTCGTATGTGCATTCGCACAGCAGAAGGTAACGCTGCAAGACGTGGCTAACGGAACATACCGCCCCCAAAACATTTATGGCATCAAGCCGATGCTGGACGGTGAGCATTACACACAAATCAGTGCCGACCGGAAACGGATTGTGAAGTATTCGTTTAAAACCGGAAAAGAAGTGGAAAGCATATTCGATGTGGAAACCGCGCGCGATTGCCCCATCAAGTCGTTTGATGATTACATCATGTCGCCCGATGAAAAGCTGATTCTCATCCAGACCGAGACAAAGCCTATCTACCGCCGTTCGTTCACGGCAGAATATTACATTTATAATATAAGGAACAATACCATAGAACCGCTTTCGAAGAACGGGCCACAACAAGTACCGCTCTTCTCGCCCGACGGATTCCAAATCGCTTTTGTACGCGACAATAACATCTTCCTTGTCAAATTGCTCTTCGGCAATAGCGAGTCGCAAGTGACAAAGGACGGAGAATATAATAAGGTATTAAATGGTATTCCCGATTGGGTATACGAGGAAGAGTTCGGCTTTAACCGTGCTTTCGACTTCAGTGCCGATAGCAAGATGATTGCTTACATCCGCTTTGATGAAAGCCAAGTGCCGATGTTCAGCTTCCCGTGGTACAAAGGTATGGCACCCGAACGCACGGAGTATGCCACATATCCCGGCGCTTATACGTATAAATACCCCAAAGCCGGCGAAGTGAATTCGAAAGTGAGCGTACATACTTTCGATATCAAGAGCCATGTGACCCGTAAAATGGACCTTCCGCTTGATGCGGACGGCTATATTCCCCGCATCAAATTCACGTCAGACCCTGAGAAACTTGCCATTATGACCTTAAACCGCCACCAGAACCGGTTCAACGTGTACATGGCAAATCCGCGGAGTGCCATCTGCAAGAGCATCATCCGCGACGAATCGGAGCAGTACGTTAAGGAACAGGCATACAGCAACATCCGTTTCTATCCCGAAAACATCGTGCTGATGAGTGAGCGCGACGGATACAATCACCTCTATTTATATACAATCGGCGGAAACCTGGTGCGTCAGGTGACCAAAGGCGAGTTTGAAGTAAAAGACTTCTTGGGCTGGGACCAGAAGAACGATGTGTTCTATTACACCAGCAACGAGGAAAGCCCGCTCCGGAGTGCCGTTTACAAAATAGACCGCAAAGGAAAGAAAACGAAGCTTTCCACGCGGACGGGAACCAATACCGCTATTTTCAATACAAACTTGACCTATTACATCAACAAATATTCCAGCAAGGATACCCCGACCCTCATCACAATCAATGACAACCGGGGACGGGAACTGACCACCTTGCTTGATAATAGTAAACTGAAGGGGCAGCTTGCTACCCTGAATATGCCCCAGAAAGAATTCTTCACCTTCCGCACTACGGAAGGCGTAGAGCTGAACGGCTGGATGATGAAACCTGCCGGCTTCGACCCGAACAAGAAGTATCCGGTCATCATGCACCAGTACAGCGGTCCCGGCTCGCAACAGGTGTTAGACGAATGGGGCATCGGAAGCTTTAGTGACGGAGGCATGTTCGAAGCCTACATGGCAGACCACGGTTACATCAGCGTATGCGTGGACGGACGCGGTACAGGCGGACGAGGGGCTGCATTCGAGAAATGCACGTATCTTTTCCTCGGTGTAAAGGAATCGCACGACCAAGTAGAAACGGCTCGTTATCTCGGCACCTTGCCTTATGTAGACGCCAACCGTATCGGAATCTGGGGCTGGAGCTACGGAGGATATACGACATTGATGTCAATGAGCGAAGGTACGCCGGTCTTCAAGGCTGGTGTGGCAATAGCCGCTCCCAGCGACTGGCATTTTTACGATACGGTATATACCGAACGCTTTATGCGCACTCCGAAAGAGAACGGCGACGGATACCGTGCCGGTTCTGCCATTCTCCGGGCACCGAAGCTTCACGGAAACCTGCTTCTGATACACGGTACGGCAGACGATAACGTGCATTATCAGAATTGTGCCGAATACAGCGAGGCGCTGGTACAGGCGGGCATCCAGTTTGATATGCAAATCTATACCAACCGCAACCACGGCATATCAGGAGGAAACACCCGGACACACCTGATGAACCGCGTAGCGAATTTCTTTATTGAAAACCTGTAATGTGATTTTCACCACAGATTACACAGATAAAAAAGGATTAAGAACTTGCCACAGAGAGAATACAGAGAAAAATATTTTTTAGAAGCTGTTTTGAATTTATCGTGCGCTGATTTGGGATGAGTTTTTGAGGCATTTTCGCTTCTGTGATGAGGAAGATAGCGGGCTATCTGACGAAGAACAGGAGCGAAAAGGACCAAAAAATCGCCCAAAGCACACACGAAAACGAACACATCAAGCCAAGAAAAACTTTTTGGAGAAATTCAAAACAGCTTCTTAATCTGTGTAATCTGTGGTGAAATAACATATACTATGGAACACGTAAGAAAGCCTGAATGGCTCAAGATACAAATCGGTGCCAATGCCCGTTATGCCGATACCAAACGCATCGTAGATACACACAAGCTGCACACCATTTGCTCCAGCGGACGCTGCCCGAATCTGGGTGAATGTTGGGGAAAAGGAACCGCTACCTTCATGATTGGCGGAGCCATCTGTACCCGTTCGTGCAAGTTCTGCAATACCCAAAGCGGAAAGCCACTTCCGCTCGACCCGGAAGAACCCCGGCACGTAGCGGAGTCTATCCGTCTGATGAAGCTGGACCATGCAGTCATAACCTCGGTAGACAGAGACGATTTGCCCGACTTGGGAGCCGCACATTGGGCAGAGACCATCCGATGCATTAAGGAAATGAACCCTGATACCACCCTTGAAACACTTATTCCGGATTTTCAGGGGCGTGCCGAACTTATCCGGCTTGTCATCCATGCGTGTCCCGATATCATTTCACACAATCTGGAAACCGTAAGGCGCATCACCCCACTGGTGCGGAGTGTAGCTACATACGAACGGAGCCTGCAAGTGATACGGATGATAGCCGAAAGCGGAATTACGGCAAAGTCGGGCATAATGGTCGGTTTAGGAGAGACACCGGAAGAAGTAGAACAGACGATGGATGACCTGCTTGCATGCGGATGCAAGATTCTGACTATCGGTCAATATCTCCAGCCAAGCCGGAAGCATTATCCCGTAGCGGCATACATCACTCCCGGGCAATTCCAGAAGTATAAAGAGATAGGCGAAGAAAAAGGATTCTCTACCGTAGAGAGCGGTCCGTTGGTCCGCTCCTCGTATCATGCGGAAAAACACATCCGGTTCACTTGATAAACGCAACCGCCTGCGATGGCTGATGCAAGCGGTTGGGATGTCCGATGCAGCCGCTTGCGTAGGGCAATACATACGGATGCGTTCCGCATGCGTTTATCCGTTCCGTCATCCGAGGCGAAAAGCCTCATTTATAAATTAAGAAGATGCAGGGGATTTTAGACAAATCGGGCAAATGCCCCTTCCATTCCCGGATGGTCTTTGTCTTGATGTATTCGCCTTCACACGTGATGTTGGCGGCTATGCAAAGCTTGGTTTGCGGGCGGCAGGTCTTTAAGATATCCTCTGCCATTTTATTGTTCCGGTACGGAGTCTCGATGAACAATTGGGTCTGGGATTCGCCGTAAATGCGCTGTTCCAGTTCTTTTATACGTTTTATGCGCTCGGAAGGGTCGATGGGTAAATAACCGTGGAAAGCAAAACTTTGTCCGTTGAATCCCGAGCCCATTACCGACAGGATGATAGAAGAAGGGCCTACCAGCGGAACGACCTTTAGGTTCTTGCGCTGGGCAATAGCCACGACATCGGCTCCCGGGTCGGCTACGGCAGGGCATCCTGCTTCTGAAATTACCCCCATCGGATGTCCTTCTTCCAAAGGGCGGAGATAGCCCGACACCACTTCCGGAGCGGTGTGCTTGTTCAGTGGATAAAAAGCCAGCCCGTCGATATCGATGTCCCGGTCTACTTTCTTCAGGAAACGCCGTGCCGAGCGCACGTCTTCTACAATAAAATGCTTGATTTGTAAAATGATTTCTTTGTTATAGGAAGGAAGAACACGTTCGATAGCCGTGTCACCCAATGTAACCGGCAATAAATATAATGCTGTATCCATACTTTAAAAAACTAATTAGGTAAATCCGTCCCTTATTCGAGTGTCAGCTCTCTGAAATCTTCACACTCCAGCAAAGCTTCGACAGATACATCCGGATGCTCTTTCATGTACTTATCCGTCAATTGCATCCCCAACCATACTCCTACAATAGGAGGTATAGGCTCTCCTTTTAAAATAATATTAGGGTCAGGATGCGTGTAAGCACGAATTACCATCGGGTCGGTACTCGACAAATGTCCCCGGCGTACCATCCAGTCCCACAGTTTCTTCCCATTCTTCTTACACCAGTCTGTTTCAGCCTTGGTATAACCCAGCATTTCTGCATCCGAAGAATACCCCAGGATTTTTCGCACCAGCCAATTGATTTTTCCTTGATGCATCATCACATCGAAAAGAGTACGATGACCTGTTTCCCATCCAAACGGATACAGACTTACCAAATAAAAAGTAAAACAATCGGGAAGTATACGTTCGGGGGTCATCGAGCGGCGCTGGTATGCATAATAATAACGTTTGTACAAAGGATAATCCTCGCCCATATACTTATCCAGACTGATTCCCAACAAACTGTCCCCTACTACCACCGACTGGTTCAAAGCAGAAATTTGAGCATACACCTGCGGAACCGGGAGCGAAGGAATTTCTTTCTTCAAACGCTTGAACCCCTCGGTCAGCCGCTCCTCTATCGGTGTCATATCACTGAACTTCTCTTCCGCCTCTTCCATCAAACGAAGCAAGACCGAATCGGAATAATAAGTACACAAACGTTCGTTAATGTCTGGTGCATCCACGCTGCCCAACATCAGCACATCTTCAATAAGGATGCGCGTAGCCTGCGGATAATCCATATTCATTTTCTGAATAGCTGAGATGCTATTCATGACGGTCGCCTCATATTGTAAACGGTCATAACGAAAAACTTTTATCCTTCTGTCAGACAAAGCGTCACCGCTTTGCATATCTGACTGACAGGATGCAAAGGCAATGACGCTTAATAATATGAATAAAAGTTTTTTCATTCAGAAATGATTATTTATCCGTAAATGATATTTCCATTTTCGTCCTTATATTCATCGAGGCCTTTTTCATAAGTTGCCATTGCACGCAAACTCATGCCTACACTTGAAAAACCTCCGTCGTGATACAGGTTCTGCATGGTCACCTTACGGGTCAGGTCAGAGAACATCACGATGCAATAGTCTGCACATTCGTCTGCCGAAGCGTTGCCCAGCGGAGACATGCGGTTGGCAAAGTCGAACAGTTTGTCCATGCCTTTCACTCCCGAACCTGCGGTAGTCATCGTCGGCGACTGGGAAATCGTATTGATACGTACGTTGTGCTCGCGTCCGTAAATGTATCCGAAGCTGCGTGCGATAGATTCCAGCAATGCCTTTGCGTCTGCCATGTCGTTATAGCCGTAGAATGTGCGTTGTGCAGCTACATAACTCAAGGCTACAATCGAACCGTACTCGTTGATGGCATTCAGTTTTTTCGCGCTCTGAATCATCTTGTGGAACGAAATAGCTGAAATATCCAGCGTCTTGTTCAACATGTCGTAATCCAGATCATCGTATGTACGTTTCTTACGCACGTTGGGCGACATGCCGATAGAGTGCAATACAAAGTCTATTTTACCGCCCAATATTTCCATCGAACGTTTGAACACGTTTTCCAAATCTTCCACACTCGTTGCATCAGCCGGTATTACCTCACAATTCAGTTTTTCAGCCAAAGCTGATATTTCTCCCATACGGACTGCTACCGGAGTATTGGACAATGTTATCACAGCCCCTTCCTCTACAGCCTTTTCTGCTACTTTCCATGCGATAGACTGCTCGTTCAAGGCACCGAATACAATACCTCTTTTTCCTTTTAATAAATTATAACTCATACGTCTTAAACTATAAATTCGGGACAAAGATACAAACATTTCCATTAATCGAACTATTTTCAACAAACGAAATAGCAAATATGAACAATTTTACCTGCCAAGTGATTAAATTATCCATTCTCCTACCAATTTTTGCGCATAAAAGTTCCACATCCGCCCATTTTTTTTACCTATTCAGTCAAAATATTCACATGAGTCTAAACGAAAAGCACTACATTTGTGAATATTATCATACCTTGATGCAAAACTCAAAAAAACATAAGAATATGATTAAATTTAACACGTTACGACATTACTTGCTTTCTGTAGGAATAGCAACTTTTATTGGTACTGGAACCACAAAGGCACAGGCAAATACGCCCATTATCCCGGATGATGTGTATAGCAACCTGCCATTCCAAATGACCAAAGTGCAACAACCCGTGTTTCCCGCCTATTCCCGTTCGATAACTGAGTTCGGTGCTACTGCCGACGGGACCACGCTCAACACGGAAGCATTTGCTCAAACCATCGAAGCCGTATCCCGACAAGGAGGAGGTACCGTGATAGTACCGGCAGGTTTGTGGCTTACCGGACCTATCGTACTGAAAAGCAATATCAACCTGCACTTGGAAGAAAATGCTCTGGTGCTCTTTACAGCCGACCACACACAATATCCCATTATCAAAACTTCATTCGAAGGACTGGAGACACGACGGTGCCAATCGCCCATATCTGCCAACGGTGCTGAAAACATAGCCATCACAGGCAAAGGTGTAATAGACGGGAACGGAGACACTTGGCGCCCCGTAAAGAAAAGCAAAATGACTTCATCACAATGGAATAAACTGGTCGCTTCGGGAGGCGTACTCAATGAAAAAGGAGATATATGGTACCCAAGCGAAGGTTCTATTAAAGGAGCCAATGCGTGTAAAGACTTCAATGTGCCCGAAGGTATCGAATCCGATGAGGAATGGGCCAGTATCCGCGACTGGTTACGCCCCGTGCTGCTGAGCCTCATCAAGTGCAAGAAAGTAATGCTCGAAGGAGTAACCTTCAAAAACTCACCCAGCTGGTGTCTGCATCCCCTCTCATGCGAAGACCTGACCATTACAGGAATCAGCGTATCCAATCCCTGGTACTCACAAAACGGAGATGCACTCGACATTGAATCGTGCAATCGTGTACTGGTACTCGGCAGCAGCTTTGACGCGGGAGACGACGGTATCTGCATCAAGTCGGGTAAGGACGAAAGCGGACGCCTGCGCGGCGAACCTTGTCAAAACGTAATTATCCGCAACAACGTGGTACTGCACGGACACGGCGGATTTGTAGTAGGTAGTGAAATGTCTGGAGGAGTAAAAAACATTTATGTAGACAACTGCTCTTTCCTTGGTACCGATGTTGGCTTGCGTTTCAAGAGTACACGCGGCCGTGGCGGGGTAGTGGAAAACATCCACATCAATAACATCAACATGATTAATATCCCGAACGAGGCACTTATCTTCGACTTGTTCTATGGTGGTAATGCACCGGGTGAAGGAAATGCTTCGGGTGCTCCGAAAGAGGAAGTTGTGCCTCCGGTAACCGAGGAGACTCCGGCATTCCGTGATATCTTCATCAAGAATGTCACCGCAAAGAATGTAGGACGTGCTGTACTGTTCAACGGACTTCCCGAAATGCCTATCAAGAACATTTTCCTGGAGAATGTAACCATTTCCGATGCAAAGGACGGCGTGACATTGAACCGTGCCGAAAACGCGACCCTGAAGAATGTGAAAGTTATTACGACAAAAGGTGGCGATAACCTGAAGATGATGGGGGTAACCAACATTACCGTAGGAGATAAGAAGTACGAAAAAATCGGAAATAAAGCCGAGTCTTATAAATTCTGATTGTTTGATTCTTAAATAACTTTCATAATTAGCTTATACACCATAGAGGGCACAGAGTAGCACAGAGGAAATAAATTTAAAGTCTCTGTATACCTCTGTGGTCTCTGTAGTGAGATATCGATTAATTTTGTATACATATTTATGAAAACATTTGCTATCATTGGCTTAGCATTGCTGGCAGGAAGTATCTCTGCTTCCGCACAAGACTCAGAGAAAACATTTCAAGTGGTTGTGGAGAACCCTTGGCAAACAGAAAAAACCGATGAACCTGTCGTGATAGACCTTCATACGTTGAAAACAGGGTTTACAGTAAAATCAGCAGTTGTATCCGACGGAACTTCTGAAATACCCTCCCAGTTGGACGATATGAATGGCGATACCCGTGCCGACGAGCTGGCATTTGTCATCGACGTACCTGCACAAGGCAAAAAGACACTGACCGTCACGCTTTCTCCGAAAAAGAGCGATAAGGTATATCCCGCACGTGTTTTTGCCGAAATGTTGTTCCGTACTTCCAAGAAAAACCAATATGCCAAAGGGTATGCCATTTATGCCGATGGAAACGCTTATACGTATACCATTCAGCAACATCACGGCATCGCTTTCGAAAGCGAGCTGGTAGCATACCGCATTTATTTCAACGAAAAGCAGACCACAGACCTTTATGGCAAATTCCGCAAAGGACTGGAAATCGAGGAAAGCCAGTTTTATCCTACCGATGAGCAATTGAAGCGGGGATTCGGGGATGACATCATCAAGGTGAACAATAGTTGCGGAGCCGGAACGCTCCGGGGATGGGACGGCACGCAGACTACCATGATTCAGCCCGTTGACATCCGTGGCCAGCGGATTCTTGCCGACGGTCCGGTACGTACCGTAGTAGATGCCGAAGTGAAAGGCTGGCAATATCAGGGTAAAGAACTGAATATGATAAACCGTTACACCCTCTATGCCGGACACCGTGATGCACAGGTGGATGTGATTTTTGATGCTCCGCTGACCGATGAAGTGTTTGCTACCGGTGTGCAAAACATAACCGGACATGCCGCAATGTATTCCGACCATGAAGGACTCGTAGCAAGCTGGGGAACCGATTGGCCCGTAAACGATACGGTGAAGTATAAAAAGGAAACGGTAGGTCTTGCTACGTATATCCCTAAAAAACTGGTCGTAAAAGAAACCGCCGACAAGGAGAACTTCCTTTATACCGTGAGCGCTCCCGGCGAAAGTTCATTCCGTTATTACACGTCGTTTACATCGTGCAAGGAAACTTTTGGATATCCGACCAAAGAAAAATGGTTTGCCTACGTGCAAGAATGGAAGAAGTATTTGGAACAGCCTGTTAAGATACAAGTCATTGAGTAAGCAAAGTTGCGGTGTGCTGCCCATACTCCGGCATTTGACCTAAAGTATAAAAAATCATAAAATATGACCGGCAGGGCAGGTAAACCGCATATCTCAATCGTAATAGGCAAAAAGTGAAATCTAAATTGTAAACCGTAAATTGTAAATGTACAAGATGAAACAACTTCTACTCTCAATCCTGCTGGGAGGCTGTGCGCTTCCTGCGCTACACGCCCAAGATAACTATGTTTCGGAAGTATGGGTGGCCGACCAAGGTGACGGAACGTATAAAAATCCGGTTCTTTATGCCGACTATTCCGACCCCGATGTTATCCGTGTGGGCGAAGATTATTACCTCACTTCATCCAGTTTCGGATGTTTGCCCGGACTTCAGGTGCTTCATTCCAAAGACTTGGTGAACTGGAGTTTCGCAGGTGTTGCAGTGCCTCATGCCTTGCCTCCTGTAACCGATACTGCCCCTCAGCACGGAAACCGTGTATGGGCTCCCTGCATCCGTCATCATAACGGAGAGTTTTATATCTTTTGGGGAGACCCCGATCAAGGTATCTTTATGGTGAAAGCCAAGGATGTGAAAGGACCGTGGTGCGAACCGGTATTGGTGAAAGCAGCCAAGGGAATTATTGACACCACTCCGCTTTGGGACGAAGACGGACGTGTGTATCTTGCTCACGCTTACGCCGGAAGCCGTGCCGGACTGAAGAGCGTCATTGCCGTATGCGAATTGAGCGCCGATGCCACCCGTACCATCGGACCCTCACGAATCGTATTCGACGGACACGAAGCGCACGAAACCTGCGAAGGTCCCAAGTTCTACAAACGCAATGGATATTATTACATGTTTTTCCCTGCCGGTGGAGTACCGACGGGCTGGCAGGTAGTAGCACGCTCGAAAAACGTATATGGCCCTTACGAATGGCGTACCGTGATGGCACAAGGCGACAGCCCTGTCAACGGTCCTCACCAAGGCGGATGGGTAGACACACCTACAGGCGAAGACTGGTTCATGCATTTTCAGGATGTAGGCGCAGCCGGACGCCTTGTACACCTCCAGCCGATGAAATGGGTGAACGATTGGCCCGTTATCGGTGAAGATAAAGACGGAGACGGATGCGGTGACCCTGTATTGACTTGGAAAAAACCGGATGTGGGCAAAACGTATCCGATTTGCACTCCGCAGGAAAGTGATGAATTCAACACCAATATTCTTGGCTTGCAATGGCAATGGAACGCAAATATCAACGATAAGTGGCACTTTTGCGATGAGGAACACGGGTGCCTGCGCCTCTATTCTTACCCAGTAACAGAAAACTACAAGAGCTTGTGGGATGTGCCCAATATGCTGCTCCAGAAGTTCCCTGCACCGAGTTTCAAGGCAACCATGAAACTGAAGTTCGCTCCTATCGCTAAATACAAGGGCGAACGCACCGGACTGGTGGTGATGGGTATGGACTATGCCGGAATCATTCTCGAGAACACGGAAAGCGGACTGGTGCTCTCGCAAGTGGAATGCAAGAAGGCAGACCGTGGAGGAACAGAAACCGTCAATGCCAGTGTGCCTCTGAAAGAAAACGAAATCTACCTGCGTGCCGAAATCATTTCTACCGGTGAAAAGATAAGCAAAAGCGAAGGCGGACACGACCTTGTCGTAATGTGCCAGATGAGTTATAGCACGAATGGAAAGAAATTCCAAAAATTAGGCAAACCTTTCCAAGTAAAAGAAGGCAAATGGATAGGTGCCAAGGTGGGTACTTTCTGCACCCGTCCTGCTATCGTCACCAATGACGGAGGATGGGCAGACATAGACTGGTTCCACATTACGAAAGAATAAGGAACTGTTTTGGATTTCTACAAAATATAGGTCTATCGCTGTAAGATTAATAATCTTCAGGCTGCAAGATTATTAATCTTACAAGCGGAAGATTATTAATCTTACACCAGACGAAGTCATCTGTCTCTAAGAGCCTGTTTAAAAATCCCAATAAAGCAAGATTCTACCAGATTAATTTAAAACAGACTCTAAACTGCCGCAAGCATACAAATCGTTTTATGAATGTCCTTTAGATTTGCCGATGCAGTCATTTTAGGAGCAGATATTGGCTAAAGGATATTCATAAATCGTTTTTATTCTTGTGGCAGCCTTTTTATGCCACATGGTAGAGACAATACAAAATATTCAAGGAAAAGACACCCCTATATAACGTCACTGTTTCTTGTCCGATTCACACTATTTACGGTCGATACTTCACCTTTTAAGAAAAACGAAGTACAAAAAATCACACCCTATTGTTTTATTGGTTATTTTTGTCGCCCAAAAACTAAATGAAGATGAAAAGAGCCTGTTATTGTTTCCCATACCTCAATCTGTGGTTGCTGCTTACCTTTATAGCTGCCGGCACTTTGTATATGCAAGCTCAAAAATGGCTTCCATCCGATTCACTTTTCGCACATTACCTGCAAAACAAAGGATATAAAATTATCAACAACAACCAATTTACCCTTTTACCCAGTGGACGGGAAAAGTTTGACCATTTATTTGCCGAAATACGCAAAGCAAAACAACATATCCATTTAGAGTATTTCAATTTCCGGAATGATTCCATAGCCAATGCCCTATTCGACTTGCTTGCCCTAAAAACAAAAGAGGGAGTCGAGGTACGTGCCATGTTTGATGCTTTCGGAAATATGTCGAACAACCGGCCATTACGCAAACGCCATTTGAATGCATTGAGGGAAAAAGGTATCGATATCGTCACGTTTGACCCCATTACCTTCCCCTACTTCAACCATATCGCCAGCCGTGACCACCAAAAAATCGTGGTCATCGACGGCAAAACCGGTTATACCGGCGGAATGAACATTGCCGACTATTACATCAACGGACTACCTAAAATCGGAGCGTGGCGAGACATGCACCTCTGCATCAAAGGCCCTGCCGTAAACGAATTACAACATGCATTTGTAGACACATGGGAAAAAGAAACCGGACAAGAAATCAAAGGACAAACCTATTTCCCTTTCAATACCGACTCACTTAATGCCCCACCCCGACACGCCGGAGGACAAGTGGCAATCGTGCAACGCATCCCCAAGACTCATCCCGAAGCTATGCGGCACGCTTATATTGCCGCCATTGATGCCGCCCAATATAAGATACAACTCATCAATCCTTATTTTACCCCCACGATAAGTGTAAGACGTGCCATCGAACGGGCTTTAGAACGAGGAGTAAAAGTGGAAATTATGATTCCAGGTAAATCGGACATCTCATTTACCCCCGATGCCGGATTTTATTTTGCCAACAAGTTACGCAAGAAAGGTGCACGCATTTATATTTACAACGGAGGGTTTCACCATTCGAAAGTAATGATGGTAGACGACCGTTTCTGCACGATAGGAAGCACCAACCTGAACAGCCGGAGCCTGCGCTACGACTATGAAATCAATGCTTTCCTATTCGATCTGCCCATTACCGACCAATTGGTGCAAATTTTCAATCAGGACAAACGGAACAGCACAGTGATGACCAAAGATGTCTATAAAGACCGTACACCCTGGAAACGCTTCATAGGCTGGTTTGCCCATCTGTTTACACCGGTACTTTGAAATCCGGAATGCCAAGCAGGTTCCGGCAAATGCAAGAACAGCCTCGAAAAAGTATAAAATTTAATGAAATCTATGGTGCGAATGCAAGATTTTTCTTATTTTTGTCATTATATAGCATTATAACAGACAAAAGAATGAAAGTAATCAATTTGATAAAATCCTCGGAAAAGACCGCATTTTCGTTCGAGATTCTGCCTCCGCTTAAAGGGACAGGCATTGAAAAAGTATATGAAACCATCGACCTTCTCCGCGAGTTCGACCCGAAATACATCAACATAACTACTCACCGAAGCGAATACGTCTACACCGAACTGGGTAATGGATTGTTCGAGCGAAAACGTGTGCGGCGCCGTCCGGGAACCGTAGCCGTTGCAGCCGCTATCCAGAACAAATATGGCATCCCGGTAGTTCCTCACGTATTATGCAGTGGGTTCACACGCGAAGATATCGAATACATGCTGCTTGACCTGCAATTCTTAGGTATCACTGACCTGCTGGTGCTACGAGGTGACAAGGCAAAACACCAATCTGTATTTACCCCCGAACCTGGCGGATATAGCCATGCCATCGAACTGGAAAATCAGATAAATGACTTCAACCGTGGAATTTTCATCGATGGTTCACCCATTAAGGAACCGGTACATCCGTTCGGTTACGGAGTAGCATGTTATCCCGAAAAGCACGAAGAAGCCCCCAATATGGAACAGGACATCTACTGGCTGAAACAAAAAATAGAATCAGGTGCACAATATGCTGTAACGCAACTATTCTATGACAATGCAAAATACTTTGCATTTGTCGACCGCCTCCGTGCCGAAGGGATAAACGTCCCCATCATTCCAGGCATCAAGCCTTTCGGAAAACTTTCGCAACTGTCTGTCATTCCGAAAACCTTTAAAGTAGACCTGCCACAGACACTGGTAGCAGAAGCTATGAAATGCCATACCGATGCAGAAGCTGCCGAACTGGGTGTGGAATGGTGCATCAATCAATGCCGGGAATTAATGAGACATGGAGTTCCAAGTATCCATTTTTATACCGTAGGCGCCGCACAAAGTGTGAGCCGTGTAGCCAAAGCCATATACTGACATGTATCTGAAAGACATCATAGGACAAACCGAAGCCAAACAACACCTTCTGACATTGGTGCATGAAACACGTGTGCCTCATGCCATGTTGCTTTACGGTCCGCCGGGAAGTGGAAAACTCCCCCTTGCCATAGCTTTTGCCCGATACCTGACCTGTGATAATCCGGGGTCAGACGACGCATGCGGACACTGTCCTTCATGTCTGATGATGAACAAACTGGCACACCCTGACGTGCATTTTGCTTTTCCGGTAGTAAAGAAAAAAAGCGGACGTGACACTGTATCAGCAGATTATCTGGATGCATGGCGTCAACAATTGCTTGACACTCCTTACTTTAACCTGCAAATGTGGCTGGAACGAATGGGAACCGAAAACCAACAAGCACAAATATTTGTGAGCGAAAGTGACGAAATCCAACGAAGTCTTGCACTCAAACCCTCTCGCAGCAAATACAAAATAATGATTATCTGGCTGCCTGAAAAGATGAATGCCGAATGCGGCAACAAGCTACTCAAACTATTGGAAGAGCCGCCGGCTCACACGGTATTCCTGATGGTAAGTGAAATGCCCGATGCCCTTATGCCTACGCTAGTCAGTCGTATGCAGCGTTTTCGACTCCCCCCCTTGCCCGAAGAAGAAATTGCCTCGATGCTGGCTTCACGCTATATGCTCACCCCTGAAGACAGCTACGAAATAGCCCACTTATCGGAAGGAAGTATCATTGCAGCGATAGGAAACATCCGGCTAAGTGAAGAACGACGTTTGTTTTTCGACCTGTTCACTTCATTGATGCGCCTTGCATACGCCCGGCGATTAAAAGAACTGAAAGCATGGAGCGAACAAGTAGCTGCACTGGGACGTGAACGGCAAAAAAGCTTTTTAGACTATAGCGAACGGATGCTACGCGAAAATTTTATCTACAACTTCCATCATCCGGAAATGAACTACATGGCGCGTGAAGAAAAACAGTTTGCCACTCGTTTTGCCCCGTATATCAATGAACGAAACGTTATGGGCATTTTTGGTGAATTGCAAGAAGCAGCCCGGCATATCGAACAAAACGCGAATCCGAAATTCGTGTTCTTTGATTTCGTGCTGAAAATAATTGTATGGTTAGTGAAAAAATAAACGGTTAGTTTGTAAGTTCTTAAGTTAATCAGTTGATTAGTTAAAAACTCAAGAACTCAAGAACTTAAAAACTCAAGAACTTAAGAACTTAAAAACTCAAGAACAGAATACTTATATGGAGAATAAATTTATATTAAAAAACGGAAGCGGCTCCTTGTGCTGCAAGGGCTGCGGAAAACAAGATAACAAACTGAATACGTACGACTGGCTTGCCGATATTCCAGGCAATGCCGAACTGGAAGACATGGTGGAAATCCAATTCAAGAATACACGAAAAGGATATTACAAAAACAGTAACCGCCTGAAACTGGAAAAAGGGGACACCGTAGCCGTAGAAGCCAGTCCTGGACACGACATTGGTGTAGTGACCTTGACAGGACGTCTGGTACCGTTACAGATGCGCAAGGCAAACATTAAACCTGATGCTGAAATACGCCGTATCTACCGCAAAGCCAAACCTGTGGACCTGGAAAAATACCGTGAAGCCAAAAGCCGCGAACATGACACTATGATTCGCTCAAGGCAAATAGCCTTGCAATTAGGACTACAAATGAAAATCGGTGACGTAGAATACCAAGGAGATGGAAACAAGGCTATATTTTATTACATCGCCGATGAACGTGTAGATTTCCGCCAACTTATCAAAGTACTGGCTGAAGTGTTCCGCGTGCGTATCGAAATGAAACAAATCGGAGCCCGTCAGGAAGCTGGACGTATCGGTGGTATCGGACCTTGCGGACGCGAATTATGCTGCGCTACGTGGATGACCAACTTTGTCTCTGTCTCCACCAGTGCCGCACGCTATCAAGATATTTCACTCAACCCACAAAAGCTTGCCGGTCAGTGCGCCAAATTGAAATGTTGTCTCAATTACGAAGTGGATGCTTACGTGGAATGTCAGAAAAGGCTGCCCAGCAAAGAAATTACCCTGGAAACCGCTGATTCCACCTATTATTATTTCAAAGCAGATATATTAAGAGGAGCCATCACTTACTCTACCGATAAGAATTTCCTTGCCAACGAAGTGACCATTTCACCCAAACGCGCATTCGAAATCATTAACATGAACAAGCAAGGGGAAAAACCGGTCAAACTTGCGGCAGACAATGATGCCGAAGACCCGAAATCAAAAGATTTGCTGGAACAAGAAAGTGTTACCAGATTTGATAAAAACAAGAGTGGCAAAAACAAAAAGAAGAAAAAGAATCCGGAGAAACAACGCAACGCCAACGCACAGGAAATGCAAAATAACACTAAACCGAATGGAGGCAATGCAACAGAAACAAAAAACTCTGCGCCACATAGCAAAAAACAAAAAAATAAAGTTGAACGCCCCAAAAACAAAAATAATGAACAGCAAGGAGAAGCAGGTGTAAACAAACAATTGCCGGCAGGACCTGTCAAACAAAATACTAAAAAACTGCCCGCTGTAACCGCCCAAACCAAAGAAGGAGCAAAAGCAGAAAACACGAATCACCCTGCTTCTGCCAACAATAATGGAGGAAAACCAAACCGGAACAACAACCGTCGCCCTAAGAACAAAGGAAACGCTGATGAAGGAGGAAACGCCCCCCAGCAGCCGCAAATGTAAACAAACGATACAAATCATCCGTGATTTTCCACACAGAGACGCAGGCATTACCCCGTGTCTCTGTGTCTAAACCGAACTCAAAATATGAAACTACTTAAATTGTTTTCCCTGTCTATCATAACCGTTTTACTTACAGGATGCGAAAACAATCCTACAGTATTCCACCGCTACCAAGCGATTCCTATACAAGGTTGGAAACGAAAAGACACCCTTTCGTTCACCATCCCCGACACACTTACCGGGAACCGGTACGAATTGGAAATCGGATTGCGACATACCGAAATGTACCCCTACCGGGATCTTTGGATTGCTTTAATCCACCCGCTTGATTCCTTTCCGCCAGATACATTCCATGTTGAACTTGCCTCATCAAAAGGCGACTGGAAAGGAAAAGGAAATGCGGGTAGCCTATATCAGTATGCTTTAAGCGTAGGAAATATTACGCTAACTTCTGCCGACACCTTGCTTCAACTGGTCCAGGTAATGAAAGACTCCTGCCTGCAAGGAATTACCGATGCAGGTATCCGCCTATCGTTCACGAGCCGCATCAATACGCAAAAAGACAAACAACAGGATAGTAAATCCCCAAAGCGATGAACCTCCATAACTGAAAAAAGGCAACGGTATGCCAATAACGGGAGTCAGCCCTAATACCATTCCTACATTAACAAAGAGATGGAAGAAAAAGATGCTCAAGACACTATAACCATACACTCTGCCGAACCGGGTACTTTGCCGCTCAGCCAGATGAATCAAACGCCAAATAAAAACAGCAAACAAAAGAATGACTGTAACCGAACCGACAAAACCCTGTTCTTCACCTACCGTACAGAAGATGAAATCGGTATCTTGTTCGGGTACATATTTCAATTTTGTCTGCGTACCGTTCAGGAATCCTTTTCCTAAAAATCCTCCCGAACCAATGGCAATCTTGCTTTGATTCACATTATAACCAGCCCCTGTAGGATCATCTTCCATTCCTAACAACACTTTTATACGAATCTGTTGATGCGCTTCAAGCACATTGTTGAATACATATTCTGTGGAAAAGAAAAAGCCTACCGAACCGATGGTGAATAAAAAAATATAAAAATAATTCCGAATCCGCTCATGCAAGCCCAAATAAAGCAGGTATAAACACAAACACACACATACAATACGCTGGACGTATGCCACATTAAACGGAATGACATAAAGCGAAAACAACAGACTGAGCAACATGAGTCCCAAGCCGAATGACAATATAAAAATTACCGGCTTACGACTTTCACGACAATACGAACTTACAAGCAAAGCGGAGAATGCTATAATCAAAGCCATCACGGAAAACTCCCCCCATGAAGTCAATTCATCCCCCATCAAGTCGCCACTGAAACGTATCCCCACAATGAAATAAATTACAGCACAAACGCCGGCAAATAATATAGACCCAGTCATGCCTTCGCGATACAACACAAGGAAAAAAGACAAATAAACAAGTGCAGACCCCGTTTCTTTCTGGCATACAATCAATATCATCGGTACCAAGATAATGGCTAGTGCCACTACCATGTCCTTCCACCGGTCGATAGAAAAAGTATATTCGCCCATAAACTTGGCAAGAGCAAGTGCTGTGGCAAATTTGGCAAACTCAGCCGGCTGAAGACTGACCGGTCCCAGCACAATCCATGAACGTGAACCCTTTATCTCGTGTGGATTAAAAATGGTGCCAAACAGTAAAAGCAACAGAATCCCATATATCAGATAAGCATACGTATCATAAAGCCGATCTTCCAACATCAGCAATACAAAGCCTAAGACCAGTGAACACCCTATCCACATCAATTGTTTACCTGCCCGCGTAGTCAAATCGAAAAAATTGGGCTCACCATAATCATAGCTTGCCCCACATACGCTGAACCATCCACACGTCACCAGAATCAAATAAAGCGACACGGTCCACCAGTCCACCGATTTCCACCAACTATCTTTCCTGTATGCCATAATCTATCCTTCTGTGTTGAATGTCGGAAGCCAAAGCCTCATCAGCTTCCGTCAGTTTTCCCGTAAGGTATTGTTCTATCATCAAACGGCCAATGGGCACACCATAAGTTGCACCCCATCCACCGTTTTCTACATAAACAGCTATCGCTATCTTCGGATTGTCCATCGGAGCAAACCCCATAAAGGCTGAATGGTCTTTTCCATGGTTCTGTGCCGTACCTGTCTTTCCACATACTTCGATATCCGGCAGATTTGCCATCCGGCATGTACCTCCCAACACCGCCGAACGCATACCTTGCACTACTTCTTCGTAATGCATTTCTGACACCTTCGTGTACCGGCGTTCGCGATACAAAGAATCAAGCTGCTCCCCTTCAATGCCTTTCACCACATGAGGCGTAACAAAATATCCACGGTTGGCTATCGTAGCCCCCAGATTTGCTATTTGCAACGGAGTAGCCGTAACTTCCCCCTGGCCGATGGCAATACTGATAACGGTCAGACCATTCCACGAACCACGGTATGCCTTGTCGTAAAACTGAGCATTGGGAATCATACCGCGTTTCTCGCCCGGTAAATCTATACCCAGTGTATATCCGAATCCCATCGAAACCATATAGTCGCGCCACGTGTTCATCGCCTTCTGTACAGTGCCGTACTTCTGCCGTGCCCCAATCATGTGATACAAGCCCCAGCAAAAATAACCGTTGCACGAAGTAGCTATCGCCGGCACCAAGGATAAAGGCGAAGGATGGGCATGGCAACCTACATGAAGCCCACGGAACGAAAATCCTTTCACACACGGATACATCGTACCCGGAACAATGATACCTTCCTGCAAAAAAGTCAGAGCTTGAGTAGTCTTGAAAGTAGAACCAGGCGGATACGTTCCCATAATAGCACGGTTCAACAAGGGTTTCCAAGGGTCACGGGCCATTTTCAGGTGATTTTTTCCACGGTTACGCCCAATCATCAAACTAGGATCATAAGTAGGAGACGATACCAAACATAACACTTCACCCGTAGAAGGCTCTATCGCCACGATGCTCCCGATTTTTCCTTCCAACAACCGTTCACCCAACATCTGGAGTTCGATATCAAGGCTCAATGTCAGATTTTTACCAGGAACCGGAGACTTATCGAATTTCCGGTCCATGTAGTTGCCTTGTATACGTCCGTGAGCATCACGCAACAAGATTTCTACTCCCTTTTCTCCCCGCAACTGTTTTTCGTACGAACGCTCGACACCCAGACTTCCGATAAAGTCACCCGGAGCATAATACTCATCCTTTTCAATATCGCTTTTAGACACTTCAGAAATGTCTCCCAAGATATGTGCTCCTGCTGGATACGTATATTGGCGGATGGTACGGCGTTGGATGTAAAAACCAGGGAACATAAACATCTTTTCCTGAAACACACCACAATCCTCTGCCGAAAGTTGCGTAAGAAACACCTGATGCGTATAGGGCGAATAACCCGGATTAAGGCGACGGTTCTTCAAGTCCTGGAAACGGCGGCGCACAAATTCGGGTGTAACTTTCAGCGTACGGCACAAGTCCATTGTATCAAGCTGAGTGATTTCTTTCATAATGACCGTAATGTCGTAGGCAGGCTGATTGTATACCAACAATTTTCCTGTACGGTCGTACATCACTCCCCGACTTGGATACTGCACCCTTCTGAGCAGAGCATTGCTTTCGGCATTCTTTTTATAATCGTCACTCAAGATTTGCAAGACGAACAGACGCAAGATAAAAAGTATGACCACAACCAGCACCACACCGCCTATCACATACCTCCTTCTTGCCAAACGATAAATCCGGTCCACTACCTTTTCCTCCTCATCGCATCTACACACATGATGCAAATGACTGTCATTACGGTATCCGTCACGATGCGCAATGCCAGCCCTGTTGCATGCTGAAAATTAAACACATCTGTCAGGCGCACGGCAATGATAAACAATAGCGTTGCACTCGACACATAGCGCAAGAAGGCTCCCACTCCCATACTACGTATTCCAGGTTCATAGTCATCGGTAGTTTCGCGAAGCATCTGCATCTGTAACAAAAAACGCCGGGCAAATGCCAGTAAAGTAGCAGATGCTGCATTCACCCCCGGCGTGTTACTGAATATATCCACACACAATCCCAATACGAAAGCTTGCAATAAAATGGTCTTACGCGAGATTTCCGAGTTAAGCACCAAGATATAATATATGAATACCATCGGCGTAGCATAACCCATGATATGTACATGGTTCAGAATCTGGGTCTGAACCAATACCAAAACCACGAACCACACAACACGATGCAACGCCTGAACCATAAATTATCCTTTATACCTTATTTAATACTATCCTCTAATGATACCTGTTCGGCACGTCCGTCGTAACAAATCACACTAACATCCGTCAACCGTGCAAAATCGGTGAACAAACGCACTTTCAACAAATACGAAAGCCCGTCATGGCTATCCTTGCGGTCATCCACCATCCCCACCGGCACACCTTCCGGAAAAATGGCACTATGCCCACTGGTCACCACTGTATCGCCCAATGAAAACTCGGCATGACGGGGAATATCCTGCAGCCATGCATATTGCGATGAACCACCTTCCCATTTCAGCACGCCAAAATAATCGGTACGACGTATCTTGCAACTGATGTTACTTTTCGAATTCAACACCGGAAGCACCAGCGCGTAATGCGCCGAAGCACGGTACACCACCCCCACTACACTATTCCCGCTCAGCACTCCCATCTCAGCATACACACTGTCCGCCGTACCTTTATCAATCGTAACATAATTGTCACTACGCGTCAAACTGTTGTTCACTACACGTGCCGAGGTTACCCAATAAGCATCCGGAGCACTTTGCCGCATCCGCACCACCGCCATACTGTCTTTCATATAGGCATCCAGCTCACGGCTCAAACGTTCCACCTCCAATTCCAGTTCCACGTTGCGGCGAGTCAGATCCTGATTCGTTTCCCGCAGACCAAAATAAGACGTGATGCTGCTCACCGCCTTGTCTACCCATGTCACAATCCCGTTAGCAGATGTGAAATACACGCTTCCCTGGTAATTGTTAAAACGGAACAACAAAGTGAAACTGACTACTTCCAATACAATGAAAAGCAGCCAGTAATCATATTTCAGCAAAAAATTCAGCAGGTTCCGCATACCCCCGTCATCGCATCAGGAACGAAAAGCGATCTACATTCTTCAATGCGATGCCCGTACCCTTTGCCACACTCAGTAAAGGATCCTCGGCAATGTGGAACGGAATGTTTATCTTGTCGGTCAGACGCTTGTCAAGCCCACGCAACAAAGCTCCTCCACCCGCCAAATAAATGCCGTTGCTCACGATATCGGCATACAATTCCGGCGGAGTGTTCTCCAGTGCATTCAGCACGGCGGTTTCTATCTTGGCAATGCTCTTTTCCAGACAATGGGCTATTTCCTGATAGCAGACCGGTACCTCCATCGGCAAAGCCGTAATGCGATTAGGACCCCGTACAACGTAATCCTCCGGAGCATCGTCACCCAAGTCGGTCAATGCCGCTCCCACGTGTATCTTGATACGTTCAGCCATACGCTCGCTCACTTTCACGTTATGCTGACGGCTCATATACTCCTGAATGTCTGCTGTCAGGTCATCGCCTGCAATACGAATGGAATTATTCGATACGATACCTCCCAATGAAATAACGGCAATTTCGGTTGAGCCACCACCTATATCCACAATCATATTGCCTTCGGGTGCCTCCACGTCCAGCCCGATGCCGATAGCAGCCGCCATCGGTTCAAAAATCAAATAAACATCGCGCCCTCCTGCATGTTCGGCACTATCACGCACAGCACGCAGTTCCACCTCGGTAGAACCTGAAGGAACTCCAATCACCATCCGCAACGAGGGGGTAAACAGACGGCGTCCCGGATTCACCTTCTTTATCAGCCCGCGCATCATTTGCTCACATGCATTAAAGTCGGCTATCACTCCATCGCGTAGCGGACGCACAGTGCGGATATTCGGGTTTTCTTTCTCGTACATCAGCTTCGCACGCTCGCCCACAGCTATCATCTTGTCCGTACGGCGGTCCAGCGCCACTACCGACGGCTCGTCTACTACTATTTTATCATTGCTCAGGATGATGGTGTTCGCCGTACCCAAATCCATCGCTATTTCCTGTGTAAAAGAGAACAGTCCCATGGTTAAAATTCAAAATTAAAAATTCAAGATTGAAATGTCGGACACTCCAAGCCGGAACCGCTTCCGATTATTTACCCTCAAACCAATTATGGATAGCAGTATCATACGAAGAAGACACCCCAAACGCTTCACAAGCCAACTGACGGCGTTCCTCACGCGTGGTCTCCGCACCTCTCTGCTTCAAAATATCCAGTAAGGTCGCGTATTGTGCCTTGCTCGCCACGATAACCACATCATTGAAATTTTTTGCTGCAGCACGAATCAACGAGATGCCGCCTATATCGATTTTCTCAATAATATCTTGTTCACCGGCACCCGATGCCACGGTATCCTCGAATGGATACAAATCAACAATCACAAGGTCGATTTCCGGTATTTCATATTGCTGTACCTGCTTCTGGTCGTCTTCCAGGCTACGACGGCATAAGATACCTCCGAATACTTTCGGATGCAAAGTCTTCACACGGCCGCCTAAAATGGAAGGATATCCCGTCACATCTTCCACAGCTTCACACTTATATCCCAATCCTTCGATAAAATGGCGCGTACCGCCCGTAGAAAGGAATTCCACACCGTCATTCGCCAACAGGCGGATTATCTCGTCCAGTCCGTCTTTATGGTAAACGGACACCAAAGCTCTTTTTATCTTCTTTACTTCTGACATACTACTACTTTTTAAAAAGTGAATATTTCTGTATTTGGGTACAAAGGTACGAAATATCTGTTTATAAACATAATAACCGGGCATGAAATTATCTTTCTTTTATTTTGTAACAGTTTTGTAATATGTATTAAGCGAATTTTACCTAATTTTGTACCCGAAAAACAAGCTAACAACAATATGGAAACTGTTTATCTAGGAATTGTAATATTCCTTTTCATGCTGGCGGTATTTGACTTGCTGGTGGGTGTCAGCAACGACGCCGTGAACTTTATGAATTCGGCTGTAGGCGCAAAAGTCGCCAAGTTTCGCACTATCATTATCGTAGCAGCCGCAGGAGTCTTCTTAGGAGCCATTATGAGTAATGGCATGATGGATATCGCCCGACACGGTATCTTCCAACCTTCCAATTTCAGTTTTTACGAAATCATGTGCATCTTGCTGGCGGTAATGGTCACCGACGTGGTGCTGCTCGATGTGTTCAACACGTTAGGGCTTCCCACTTCCACCACAGTTTCCATGGTGTTCGAACTGCTGGGAGGTACGTTCATTCTGGCAATACTGAAAATCATAGGCGATGAAACAGGCATGTATTCATTAGGAGACATGATGAACACCGAAAAAGCATTCTCGGTCATCATGGCAATCTTCCTCTCCGTTGCCATCGCCTTCATAGCCGGTACGGTGGTGCAATACATCTCCCGACTCATTTTCAGCTTCAACTACAAGAAAAACCTCTCGTGGACCATCGGCATTTTCGGTGGCCTCTCTACTACGGCACTTGCCTACTTCATCCTTATTCAAGGACTGAAAAGTTCACCTTATATTTCTCCCGAAACGCTTGAGTGGATCAACAACCATAATTCCATGCTGATTTTAGGATGTTTCGTCTTCTTCACCCTGCTGATGCAAATCCTGCACTGGTGCAAGGTGAATGTGTTCCGCATCATTGTCTTGTTAGGTACTTTCTCACTGGCACTCGCCTTTGCAGGCAATGACCTGGTGAACTTCATCGGTGTGCCACTCGCAGGTTATTCTTCCTATATGGACTATGTGGCAAATGCCAACGGAGCGGGCATACACGATTTCATGATGAACTCGCTGATGTCATCCGCCAAAACACCAATGATCTTCCTTTTTCTATCGGGATTGGTAATGGTTTACGCACTTGCCACTTCGAAGAAAGCACAAAACGTTATCAAGACTTCGGTCGACCTCTCGCGTCAGGAAGAAGGCGACGAAATGTTCGGCTCATCGGCCATAGCGAGAACCATCGTACGCCGTGCTACCGCTACCAATGAGTTCCTTGTACGTGTCATCCCTGCCAACGTACGCAAGTGGATTGACAGCCGTTTCAACAAAGATGAAGTAATTCTGGCAAACGGCGCAGCATTTGATATGGTGCGTGCTTCGGTCAACCTTGTTCTCTCGGGATTGCTCATCATCATCGGTACTACGATGAAATTACCCCTTTCTACCACTTACGTCACTTTCATTGTAGCCATGGGCTCATCATTAGCCGACCGCGCTTGGGGACGCGAAAGTGCAGTCTATCGCATCACCGGAATGTTCTCCGTCATCGGCGGATGGTTCATCACCGCGTTTGTGGCATTTACTATCTGTGCCATCGTCACCGTCTTGATGTATTACACCAGCTTTGTGGGCATGTTCATTTTCATCTGCGTGGCTGTATTCCTGCTGGTAAGAAGCAACATCAAGTTCAGCGAAAAGCAAAAAGCAGAAAAACAAGATGACATCTTCAAGCGCATGATGTCTACCAAAGATAAAAACGAAACCTTTACCCTCCTGCGCCAGCACGTCAGAGAAACGTTGTCGGAATACATCGACTATACAGAGAAAACCTACGTACAGGTAACCGATGGTTTCATCAACGAAGACCTGAAGAGCTTGAAGAAGGGAATGAACTCGGCAGAAGAAAAACGCAAGATGCTGAAAAAACGCCGCCGCAAGGAAATCCTCGGCCTGCGCCGCATCCCCATCGCCATTGCCATCGAAAAAAACACATGGTTCCACCTTGGAAGCAACAGCTGCGAACAGATGCTTTACTGCCTGAAGCGTATCTGCGAGCCTTGCAAGGAACACGTTGACAACAACTTCAACCCCATCTCGAAAGAAAGCATAGCCGACTTCCTGCCCATCCGGGAAGAACTCTGCAAACTGATGGAAAGTACCCGGGCCGATATCGAGAATAACAACTACGCCGACACTGATGAAATTCTGGTGAAAGGTGATGCCTTGAAAAACAAGATTTCAGCTCTGCGTAAGGCACAGATGAACCGCCTGCAGGAGACAGACAACACAAACCTGAAAGCTGCCATGGTGTACCTGAATATCTTACAGGAAACACAAGAGTTAGTAAGCATCTGGCGCCACTTGCTCCGTGCAAGCCGTTTCTTCCAGAACGACTATGTACCCCAGCAGGAAGCACTCACATTGAGCCTGAGCGAATAGGAATATTTAGAGCCGTTTAAATTTCCAATAAAGAAATAACCTGAGGGTGTATTGAAATTGAAATTGAAATCAACCCTCATTTTGTCATCCTAGCATGAGCGCAGGATCCCGGAAACAGAAAACTATGCATACGAGATCCTGCACTTTGTCTAGGATGACATTACTTTTTTGATAGTGTTTTTATTTTGATACCCCCTCATAAATGTGACGTCTCTACCAAAATAGTAAAATAGTAAATCGCCAAATCGTAAATCACACTCACGGCATCGGCTTCAAGCCTTTCCAACGCACGTTCCACGTACCGTCTTTCGGGAATCCGGGGTTCACGCCTTCCGAACCGTCCCAGCCTGCACACATCATCGCCACGGCGGTAAGCAAGCCGCCATTACCCGGCAGGTACACGCGCAGGCGTCCGTCCTGATAGTTGTGCCCGTTCACCAGATACGTGTTGGTGCGCTTGTCCATCAGCAAGGCTCCCACCGCCTTTTCAGGCTCGCCCAGGCGTGCCGCGTCCATGGCGGTCATCGGGTAATCCCAGCCCCAGGTCTTGTTCCAGTTCCAGTTGTCCCATACCCAGTCGAGAGTGTTGCGCATATAGTCGGCATGGATGAGCTTGTTCATCGGAAGAATGCCCACGGCACCCAGCACCGCCATGTGGTCGGAGGTGAAACGGATGTCCTTATACGTATCCGTAGCGGTCTCGGCGGCAAGATACAGGTGGTCTTCGTTGTATGCCAGCGGAGAGAGTTTCTCTATCAGCACGTCCCATTCGGGCACACGCTCCATGCCGGCACGTTCGCGCCACTCCTGAGCCACGCCCATGGCATAATGCCAGTAAGAAAGCTCGAAAGGAGGATTTACCGTATCGGCGGCACGCAAGGTTTCCTGAGCCGGAATGGCGCCCTTCAGGATATAGCGGTCGTTTTCCTTGTCGTAGGTAGCGAACGAGTACATAAACTCGGCGGTTTCCTGTACCAGCTTGTTATATTTCTGAATAATCGAGTCCGACGGCTCGGCACGGTAAAGCAGTTCGGCAAGGTAAATCAGGTGGGGCTGCTGCCAGATGAGGAAGCTTCCCACGTTCGACGGTGCCTCGATGCCGCTCGGGTCGGTCATCTTCATCCAGCGCACGCCTTCGAATCCCTGACGTTCGGCAATCTGGCGGGCTACGGGTTCCGCCTTTTCATACCAGCCCAAGGTGCGTCCCATCATTTCGGGGTGTCCCCACAAGGCGAAATGCGCCTGATGCCACCAAATCATTTCCAAATGGAACTTTCCGAACCACGAGTTATACGTCAGGCCCGTTTCCTGCGGAGGCGTAGAGCCTGCGCACTGGATAGCCATCAGGTACTGGCTCAGCACCACGCGGCGTTCCAGTTCCTTGGCGCGCGGGTCGGTGCAAAGCGAGAAGTCCACCGCCCCGCCTTTCGTCCAATACGTGTTCCAATACGCCGATGCAGCCTGTTCCGACTGGGCAAACGTCACGGCAGGCGCGTCAGACGGCTCGGGCGTAAACTGGCAGGTAAAGGCAAAAGCCGTGTCTGCCGGAGTCAGGACGAAATAGTTCTTTTCTTTCTCCTTCAGGGTAGCATCGCCTTCCCAACGCACCGTCACATAATAGGTCGTGGCGTCCAGCTGGCGTTTCAGCACGGCGCTCTGCCCGTCTTGTTCCACCACCGTAGTCGAATGCTTGTCGTTCGCTTCCCAGTCGCACGCATCGTCGCAATGCTTGCCCGTAGGGTAAGGGAAACGGAGCTTGATGCCCGCAGGAGCAGTGGAAGACACCCGTGCGGCTATCATGTCGCGTTCAGGATGGCAAACGGTCTGTACCCGGTAAGGGGTTCCGTCCAGCGAAAAGCTGCTGGTGATTTCTCCGTCCCACATATCCAGCGTCTGACGGATATCCTTCACCTGGCCGGGCGTAACCGACTCGTCCAGCTCCAGGCCCACAATGCCCAGATGCAGGCGGTGCGGATTGACGCGAAGCCAGTTGGAAGCGTCTTTCTGACGGCCTTCTTCCTTGAACTGGCACGCATACACCTCCTTGTGCCCGCGCCCGAAATCGTATTCCTTCTGGGCGTCTTCGGGCTTGTAGTTGCCCGTATTGGCAAAGCTGTGCCAGCCCCATTGGCTCTGTGTGCCCAGAGGCACTCCGTTCTTATACACTTCGGGGAAAGTCTGAAGCCCGGTCGCGTCTACGGTATAGGCAAACTCGCCGTTCCCCACCGAGAGCGACGATAGCGAATCCATCGCCGCCACTTGCGGATTGTTGCGCTCCACCAACGCCCGGCGGTCGATGGGTTCCTGCTTCTCCGCGCCACATGCTGCCAGCGTAAGGGCAGCCAACGAATAAAGTAACTGTTTCTTCATGTATCGTTTTTCTTTTTTAAAATAAATGTTTCCGTTGATTATCTTGATGCTGCGAAGATAAGGCTTCTTACTCAAAATCAACATGGAAAAACATACACAAGAGGCAAAATACAAGGGCAAAAACAAAGGTAGAAACGGCATAGCATCAGGTTTTGGTTACGCTACAAAGTTACGAAAAAGTTTTGAATCATGCAAGTTTTTCCGGGGCGCGGCGCAGCTATATGCTACCCCTCCTGCACTTAACTGGAATAGCTTATGCATATATATGCGCATAACATATAAATTTGCTACGCCGAATTTGCAATCCGTCAATAAATCTAACAGTTCTAACAGATAACAGTTCTTTTTTTTTGAAAACGGCAAGCGAGCGACGAGTAGAGAGAATGTTAATAAATATATATAATATATTATATTTATATGCGCACTTTCTGCGATTCAATTTTCAATTTAGATAACTGTTATCTGTTAGAACTGTTAGATTGTTTGTTGTGCTTGCGAAAAATGTAGGATAACGTGATTTCAAATTACCCTATGTGAATACCGCATTTCGCCAAACAAGCTGTAGGGGCGTATCGCATACGCCCTGAAGACATCCACGTGGATAAGTGGACGCATTCGGGCGTATGCGATACGCCCCTACATGGGATGTTTGCGGATATTCATTTTTTATAATTCATATACAACTCATTTACAGCATCATACAAACAATCGCCGCATAGCGTTAACAGATTTTCACACCCACCCGTTTCAAATCCATTGCCGGACGGGAAAAAAGACGTACCTTTGCCTTCGAACCAAAATCACAAAACGCTATGGAAACCAACCGATTACTTCACTACCTGAACTTCCACATCCTCCTGGTGTACGTTCTTGCAATAGCGGAACTCAGCGTCCTCGCATGCACGGATACAGACATGCTTCGGCGTAATGTCACCGATAGGCATTTCGGGGATGCCATGGAATCGGGTACACTTTTCCCCTTAAAACTGGAAAATAGCCGTCACTACCAAGCGGTGGTTCAAGACGGTATGCGAAGAAAGCGCCTTGGCTTTCGCATCGAATTCATCACCGTACCAGGCGTTGCACACCGAATATTCGGCACCGAACTTCCAGTGCGGGCGGTTATAAGTCAGTTCGGCGGTGCCGGTGAAAAGCTGGTCGAGGGTGGTTCCTGTGCCTAACGTGCCGTAGGGCACTTCTTCCGTAGCCCCCAAGCCTTTCAGGTAACCGAAGAACAATGCCGGACGCCACGTCTTGCCGTATGCCACGTTCACCCACGTAGTAGAAGTGCGGAGCGGCGCATACTCCTGCTCGCCGGTCACGGGGTCGATGCTCCGGATGCCGTATCCGCCTACGGTGCTGGCTTGCGTCAGGTTGGTGCCCAATACGGTTTTGGCGGCTACCAGCCAATTGTTACGCGTGTATTTCACATGCGCCTCGCCCGAAATGCCGGTGATGCGTTCGTCCACCTTATACGTGCCGCTCCCGGTTTCCGACTGGGTACGGGGCGTAATGGAGCTGACATGTACGCCGGCACCGGCTATCAAGCCCGGCCGCTTGTAATCCACGCCCACATACACCTCGGGGATGCTGCTCCACTTGATGAAATCCTGGTGCTTGCGGGTAGCGGTAGCGCCCGGCTCGTTGGAACTGGGACCTACCGAGAGGTATTGCGATTGCCAGATAGCGGCGGCGGTCAGGCGGAAGTTTTCCGAAGTGAAGCGGTACCGGATTTGCGGAGCGCGGCTGAAGGGCTGGTAAGGAGCACCCATGTTGAGGTTCAGTATTTCGGGAGCCACATCGCCATAGAGCGGATGCCAGGTCTGCCCCACCAGCAACGCCGACTTGCCCCAGTCAAGATTGAAATACACGTGGCGGATGCGGAAGAGCGAATACGTTGTGCCCGAACCGCGGAAGTCCACTTCCACCTTTGCCGAAGTCTTTGCCTTGCCCAGCATCGGTCCCGTCACGTCCACGCCCAAACGGGTATAAAGGGTATAGAAATCGCTGTTCCCGTTGTCGTTCAGGTCTTTTCCGTTAGGGTCTTCCACTTTATCCAGCGGATACATATAGAACAGTCCGTCCACCGTTTCCGAATTCGACCGGCTGTTATAGAACAAATCGGTACGCACCTGACCATAAAATTTATAGTCGAATCCTTTCTTCTGCGCATTGCCTGCCAGTGTACCTCCCAGCAGAGCTGCCAATAATACAACTTGCTTTTTCATACTTATCCTTATCGTTTTTGAAACGCAGATTAGCGCAGATTAACACAAATTATATTTAATAAATATCCACGACCCCACTGGGACTACAGAATACATCAAATAATCTGCGTTAATCCGCGTTTCAAACAAAAACACATTTATAAACATCGCCCGCAAAAGTAATAAAAAAGAAAAATGTTTGTATCTTTGCCCGCCTAAAAACATCACGACATGAGACAAAAGCTACGATATACGATTCTCGCCCTGCTGCTCTTCCCCTTCCTCACCGCTTTCGCGCAAACAGCCCCGAAATACGAGATACGCGCCACGTGGCTCACTACGCTGGGCGGTATGGACTGGCCTAGCCATAAAGCCGTCTCTCCCCAAGGCATCGAACGCCAGAAGGCCGAACTATGCCATATCCTTGACCAGCTGAAACAAGCCAACTTCAATACGGTACTTTTCCAAACCCGCCTGCGGGGAGACGTAATCTACCCCTCGGCATTCGAGCCTTTCGCCGAATCGCTGACGGGTACCGAAGGCAAGCATCCCGGCTACGACCCATTGAAATTTGCCATAGAAGAATGCCACCGGCGGGGCATGGAACTGCATGCCTGGCTCGTGGCTATCCCCATCGGGAACACCCGCCAGATACGGATGCTTGGGAAAAACGCCCTGACCCGCAAACACCCCTCGCTCTGCAGGCAATTCAAGGGAAGCTGGTACCTGGACCCGGGCAATCCCGGAACAGATGAATATCTGGCAAACATCGTGCGCGAAATCGTATCCGGATACGATGTGGACGGCATCCATCTCGATTACATCCGGTACCCCGAGCAGGGGGAACGCTTCCCCGACCAAAACACATACCGCAAGTATGGGAAACGGCAAGGCCTGACACAATGGCGGCGGGACAACATCACACGCATCGTGCGCCGGATATATACCGAAGTCAAGTCAATGAAACCGTGGGTAAAGGTAAGCAGCTCGCCCATCGGCAAATACCGCGATACGGAACGCTATTCTTCGCACGGCTGGAACGCCTATGAAGAGGTGTATCAGGACGCCCAGCAATGGCTGAAAGAAGGCATCCACGACGCACTTTTCCCCATGATGTATTTCCAAGGAAACCACTTTTACCCGTTTGCCCTCGACTGGAAAGAGAATGCATACGGGCGGTGGATTGTGCCCGGACTGGGCATCTACTTCCTGCACCCCAAAGAACAGGACTGGCAACTGGACGAAGTCATCCGGCAAATCTATTTCATCCGTTCCATCGGGCTGGACGGACAGGCTTACTTCCGTACCCGCTTCCTGCTCGACAATACCAAAAGCGTATTCGACGAGCTGAGGCAACATTTCTACCCGCTTCCAGCACTCGTCCCGCCCATGACATGGACGGACAGCATCGCACCTGCCAAGCCCCAAGAGCCGTCTTTCACGCTTTTAGACCGAGGCATCCGTTTCCGCTGGGAAGCCTCTACCGATAACCTCTCGCCGGTATATTACCGCCTCTATGCGTCGGACACTTATCCGGTAGACACGCGGAACCCCCTCAACCTGATTGCCCCACGCATCGAGGACACCCGCTACACCTATGTGCCCGAAGTGCCTTGGCAAGAATACCTCTATTGGGCGGTGACCGCCGTAGACCGGTGCGGGAACGAAAGCGAACCGCTGGAATTTTTCCAATTGACAAATTATGAATAGCCCAAATTATGAATAGTTGCTTACCGGCATCGTTTTTACGCCTTTGCGTTTCCTATTCTCCGAAATATTCACTATTTTTGCAAATCAATATTATAGCATTTGTAAATCAAAATTCATAACATAAATTCTTATGAGCAACCAACGATATATGCAACGCGGCGTGTCGGCATCGAAAGAAGATGTACACAACGCCATCAAGAACATCGACAAAGGTATTTTCCCGAAAGCATTCTGCAAAATCATACCCGACATCTTGGGCGGTGACCCTGAATATTGCAACATCATGCACGCCGATGGGGCAGGCACCAAATCGTCATTGGCATACCTGTACTGGAAAGAGACCGGCGACTTGTCGGTATGGAAAGGCATCGCGCAAGACGCGCTGATTATGAACATCGACGACCTGCTCTGTGTGGGAGCGGTAGACAACATACTGGTATCCTCCACCATCGGACGCAACAAACTGCTGGTACCGGGCGAGGTTATCTCCGCCATCATCAACGGTACGGATGAACTGCTTGCCGAACTGCGCGGCATGGGTGTAGGCGTATATGCCACAGGAGGCGAAACCGCCGATGTGGGCGACCTGGTGCGCACCATCATCGTAGACTCTACCGTGACCTGCCGCATGAAGCGTGCCGACGTGATAGACAATGCCAATATCCGTCCGGGCGATGTCATCGTAGGACTTGCCTCCTACGGACAAGCCACGTATGAAAAAGAATACAACGGCGGCATGGGAAGCAACGGGCTGACCTCGGCACGCCACGATGTGTTCGCCAAATACCTGGCGGAGAAATATCCTGAAAGCTACGACCACGCCGTGCCCGAAGACCTGGTATACAGCGGAAACCTGAAGCTGACCGACCCGGTAGAAGGCTCGCCCATCGATGCTGGCAAGCTGGTGCTCTCTCCTACCCGCACGTATGCGCCGGTGGTCAAGAAGCTGCTCGATGCACTCCGTCCGGAAATACACGGCATGGTGCATTGCTCGGGAGGCGCACAGACGAAGGTGCTCCACTTCGTAGGCGACAATTGCCGGGTAATCAAAGACAACCTCTTCCCCGTTCCTCCCCTCTTCCGCACCATCAAGGAACAGAGCGGAACAGATTGGGACGAAATGTACAAGGTATTCAACATGGGACACCGTCTGGAGGTTTACCTCTCGCCCGAACATGCCGAAGAAGTCATCGCCATCTCGAAATCGTTCAACATCGACGCGCAAGTAGTAGGACGCATCGAGGAAAGCGACCATAAGGAACTGATTATCCGGAGTGAGTTCGGGGAGTTCAAGTATTGATATGGCATACATCCGGTTAGTCTGTTTGATTATCATACTCTCCGCATTCCTTGTCAGCCGTTGGAAAGGTTTAGCCAGTGTAAACCAATGTGTGCGGAGAGGATATTTTATTTTAATCAGCGTGGCGTGTGTCATCGTAGCCATAGATTCTACCCTGACCTGCATTGCCCTCATCATGAACCACACGTTCTCGGAAAAAATGTTCCAAGAGCTGCTGTTCTGCATAGTATGGTGGCTCATCTGTTGGGGTATCGTCTTCCGGCAAATAGACTTTTCAAGAAAGCTTTGGGAATAATGCACGACACGTGCCAACCCGAAAAAAGAAACAGAGATAAAATCCTATTATGATGTCAGAGAACAATACATTATTAGCGAAACTGGATGCGATGAAATCGCGTTTAGGCTCGTTGCGCCCCCTTCCCAAAGAAGCATTGGAAAAAATAAGGGAAGCCCTCGACATAGAATATACCTACGAAAGCAACCGGATAGAAGGCAATACGTTGACCTTGCAGGAAACCGCACTTGTGGTAGAAGAAGGGCTCACGATAAGCGGAAAAAGTATGCGCGAACACTTGGAAGCCATCAACCATCAAGAAGCCATCGCATTTATCAAAGAACTGGCGCAAAAAGAAGAACCTCTGACCGAACGTATCATCCTCCAGATTCATGCACTTATCTTGCGAGGTATCGACCGGCAAAACGCAGGACGTTACCGCACAGTGCCTGTACTGATTTCAGGAAGCCGGCACGTTCCTCCCCAACCTTATTTGATAGAAAAGCAAATGGAAGACTTCCTGCTCCGTTTCCATGAAATGGAAGCCCAAGGCGTGCATCCGGTAGACATTGCCGCCTATCTGCATGACGAGTTGGTACGCATCCATCCTTTTATAGACGGAAACGGACGGACTTCGCGTTTGCTGATGAACCTTTACCTGTTGCGCCACGGCTATGTATTTGTGTTACTAAAAGGAGATGCCGAAAGCAAACTGGCATATTATCAGGCGCTTGAAGCATCGCATGTAGACAAGAATCCGGCTCTTTTCCGCCAACTGGTAGAAGAAAAAGAGATAGAAGCTTTACAAACATACATCAATTTGATTGAAGGTTAATTTATATGTCAGAGAATAACAATACATTATTAGAAAAACTGGACGGACTGGTGGCACGGTTTGAAGAAGTATCGACCCTGATAACCGACCCGTCCGTCATTGCCGACCAGAAACGCTACGTGAAGCTCACCAAGGAATACAAAGAGCTGGGCGACCTGATGAAGGCACGCAAGGAATACATGCAATGCCTTGCCGGGCTGGAGGAAGCCAAAGCGATGATGAACGAAAGCGACCCCGAAATGAAGGAAATGGCACGTGAGGAAGCCGCCGCATGCGAGGCACGCATACCGGAACTGGAAGAGGAAATCAAGCTTCTGCTCATCCCTGCCGACCCGCAGGACGACCGTAATGCCATCCTCGAAATCCGAGGAGGAACCGGAGGGGACGAAGCCGCCATCTTCGCCGGAGACCTTTTCCGCATGTATTCGAAATATTGCGAGCGCAAAGGTTGGAAGCTGGAAGTATCGAGTGCCAGCGAAGGCGCATCGGGCGGATTCAAGGAAATCATCTGCTCCGTCACGGGAGAAAAAGTCTACGGAACACTGAAATACGAATCGGGCGTACACCGCGTACAGCGTGTACCTGCAACCGAAACACAAGGACGCGTACATACCTCGGCGGCATCTGTCGCCGTATTGCCCGAAGCCGAACCCTTCGATGTGGAAATCAACGAAGGAGAAATCAAATGGGATACGTTCCGAAGCTCTGGTGCCGGAGGTCAGAATGTGAACAAAGTGGAATCGGGCGTACGCCTGCGCTATAACTGGAAAAACCCCAATACGGGCGTGGTAGAAGAAATCCTGATAGAATGTACCGAAACGCGCGACCAGCCGAAAAACAAGGAACGGGCTCTCGCGCGCCTGCGTACCTTTATATATGACAAGGAACACCAGAAGTACATCGACGATATCGCCTCGAAGCGGAAAACCATGGTGAGCACCGGAGACCGTTCGGCAAAAATCCGTACCTACAATTACCCGCAGGGACGCATCACCGACCACCGCATCAATTATACCATCTACAACCTTGCCGCCTTTATGGACGGTGACATCCAAGATTGTATCGACCACCTGATAGTGGCGGAAAACGCCGAAAGATTGAAAGAAAGCGAACTATAACTTTATCTATATTTATCCAGAACAATGAACCGACAATGGCTCCGACAAGCACTACAAACTATGGGCGGAACGTTTCAAACGACCTTGAAGCGTTTCCCCGTCACGGTAGTGTTTGTTCTTGCCTTGACCTTATACCTCTTTCATCTTATTTCGATTGAAGCAAAAGGTGATGAAAAATTATTTTGGGTAACAGGATATTATCTCTCTACAGGCACCCTTTTATCACTCACCTTGCATCTGTGGTGTGAAGAGGTCAAGCGAAACTCACGCAAATGGATGATACAAATAACCATGCATGCATTACTCATTGCTGACACATGGTTCTTGTATTCCCTCTCGCCCGAACGTTCGCTTACAGAAATCGGCATTGCCCATGCAGCGGCTCTTTTTGCATTGGGACTATCGGTATTTTTTCTCTCATTCACCCAAGCAAAAAATGACATTCCCAGTTGGAACTTTGCCACATCCAGCATTGGCGCACTAGCCACTTCGCTGGTTATCGGGAGCATCATGAGTGGAGGCATCAGCTTGCTGATATTATCCCTTCATACATTGTTCGGCATAGACGTAAGCTACAAATGTTACCTTTACATTCTCACCTTGTGCAACGTATGCCTTGCCTTATTCCTCTTCCTGGGACTTTTACCCCAAGGGAAAGAAAAACATAACGACCGCCCGTTGCCCAACGCATTCCTCAATAGCATCATCCATTACCTGTTTCTTCCATTGGAAATAGGTTACATGATTGTATTGTACATCTATGCAGGCAACATACTCGCAAATTGGGAATTGCCTATCGGATGGGTGTCGTGGCTCGTGACCATCATGATGGGAGGATGCATCATCATCGAGTTCGGACTTTATCCTGCACGCATGGAAAAAGAGAAACGGGCAGACCGGCTGATTGCACGCTGGTTACCCATATTGGCACTGCCACTGCTGATACTGATGACGGTCAGCATCGGACGCCGCCTGCAGGATTATGGCATCACCATCAACCGCCTTTACCTGCTCACATTCAACCTCTGGTGCTATCTGGTATGCATCGGCCTGCTAACCAACCGGGCTCGGCGTATCAGTTGGATTCCAATATCGTTTGCATGCATTTTCTTGCTGGTATCGATACTTCCGGTCAATTATGCCAGCATCACCCGCAACAAAATACACAAGGACATCGAAACCAGTCTGAAACAGGCCACCACACACCCGCTTCCCTTATCGAAAGACATCTACGAAACCTGCCTGAAAGAAATGCCCCATGCGCAGGCAGCAAACCTGAACGACCGTATCCGCTACATGCGCGACTGGTTCGGATGGGAAAGCTTGCAGGACCTGGTTGCCTCAAACGTTTCACTCTATACATTACCCGAAACCGAACCGGAATCCCATTCCTACCGAGGACAAACGTCTTCGCCAGTTTCTGTCAATATACCGCAAGGATACAACAAACTGACGGCTATCGAACAACAATTCTCCGGCACAGACAACGCATTGCCCGAAACATGGTGGAAAAACGGAACATTGCCCGTATTGATAGAAGGGACAAACGACACCCTCTACTTCGACCTCAGTATCCTAAAAGAGCTGAATCAGTACGAAACAGAGCCAATGCCTCCAACCGTCCTCCGATGCAGTTCACCAGAGAAATCATTCATTCTGACCCGTTTCTCATTGAACTACAGCGAGCAAGAGCCTGATGATACGTATCTAAGTTTCAACGGATATTTATTTATAAAATAAAATAACTCTAAACTTAATCACAACATGAACAAACAACAACTTTTAGAGAACATCAAACGCAAACAATCCTTCCTCTGCGTAGGACTGGACACCGACATCAAGAAAATCCCTGAACACCTGTTGAAGGAAGAAGACCCGATTTTCGCGTTCAACAAAGCCATCATAGACGCTACAGCCCCCTATTGCATCGCCTATAAACCCAACCTGGCTTTCTACGAAAGCATGGGCGTAAAAGGCTGGATAGCCTTCGAAAAGACCGTGGAATACATCAAGAAGAACTATCCCGACCAGTTCATCATCGCCGATGCCAAACGTGGTGACATCGGAAACACCTCCGCCATGTATGCCCGCACCTTCTTCGAAGAACTGGATATTGATGCCGTGACCGTGGCTCCTTACATGGGTGAGGACAGTGTGACCCCCTTCCTTACTTATGAAAAGAAATGGGTCATCCTGCTGGCGCTGACCTCGAACAAAGGTTCGCACGATTTTCAGCTGACGGAGGACAAGGAAGGTGAACGGCTTTTCGAGAAAGTCTTGCGTAAGTCACAAGAATGGGCAAACGACCAGAACATGATGTATGTGGTGGGTGCTACCCAAGGTAAAATGTTCGAAGACATCCGAAAGATTGTACCCAACCATTTCCTGCTTGTTCCGGGCATCGGTGCACAAGGAGGCTCGCTGGAAGAAGTGTGCCGCTACGGCATGACTCCCGAATGCGGACTTATCGTCAACTCCAGCCGTGCCATCATCTATGCCGACAAGAGCGAAGCCTTCGCCCAAGCCGCCAAGAATGAAGCCGAAAAGGTTCAGAAACAAATGGCGGAACAATTGAAAGCCGCCCATATAATATAATAAGGAGTAAACCGGCTCACGCATCCTCTCATTGCACCTGCCCCGTGCGGTACAATGAGAGGGCTTATGCATCTCGAAACGCATGTACTTGCATCGGCTCACTCAAGCGTCTGCATCCCCCGACTCAAGCGTTTGCACCGGCATGCGCAAGCGGTTGCATACGCCTCCGAGACCTGCCGTGTTCCGCAGGACTAAAGCAAAAAAAACATCGGTTAACCAGTTTTAGACCACTAAAAAGATAAATAATTGACATTTTGCACGGTTATATAAAAAAAAAATACGTAATTTGCATAATTAAACAAGGAGCGTACTAAAAGACACTAATAGAAAAACCAAAAGATACGATAAGTTATGGAGTTTTCAGCTAAACAAATTGCGGAATATATCCACGGAGAAATAGTAGGGAATGAGAATGCAACCGTACATACATTCGCCAAGATAGAAGAAGGCGTGCCGGGTGCCATTTCTTTTCTTTCAAACCCGAAATATACACATTACATATATACAACCCAATCAACGATTGTACTGGTCAATAAAGATTTCGAACCGGAACAACCGGTAAGTGCAACCTTGATTAAAGTAGACAACGCATACGAAAGCCTGGCTCAACTCCTGACTTTATACGAACAAAGCAAGCCGAAAAAGACGGGCATCGACCCGTTAGCATCCATTGCTCCGACCGCTAAAATCGGGAAAGATGTCTATATCGGTCCCTTTGCCTGCATCGAAGAAGGTGTGGAGATAGGCGATAACGCTTGCATCCACCCGCATGCGACCGTAGGAAGCCATGCCAAAATAGGAAATAACACAACGCTCTATCCCCATGTCACGATTTATCAGGATTGCCGGGTGGGAAACAATTGCATCCTGCATGCCGGATGTGTCATCGGTGCGGACGGATTCGGGTTTGCCCCCTCCGCCGAAGGCTATGACAAGATTCCCCAAATCGGTATCGTCGTTATTGAGGACAATGTGGAAATCGGTGCCAATACGTGCGTAGACCGTGCCACGATGGGCGCCACCATCATCCATAAGGGCGTAAAGCTGGACAACCTGATTCAGATTGCCCACAATGTAGAGATAGGAAGCCACACGGTGATGGCTTCGCAAGGAGGCGTGGCGGGTTCCGCCAAGATAGGCGAATGGTGCGTATTTGCCGGACAAGTAGGTGTAGCCGGACATATCAAAGTGGGCGACCGCGTGACTATCGGAGCCCAATCGGGCATACCGGGCAATACCAAGTCGGGCAGCACCCTGATGGGATATCCCGCCATCGACCCGAAACTTTTTGCGCGTTCAGCTGTTATATACAAGAAGTTGCCCGACATGTACGAAGACATGAGACGCATGCAAAAAGAACTGGAAGAATTGAAGAAACAACTTAATAAATAAAGCCCATGTTGAAACAAAAAACATTAAAAGGCAGTTTTACACTGAACGGTAAGGGTCTCCATACCGGAGTCAAGCTGACCGTGACATTCAATCCTGCCCCCGAACACCACGGATATAAAATCCAACGCATCGACCTGGATGACCAGCCCATCATCGATGCCATAGCGGATAATGTGGTAGACACCACACGTGGTACTGTTTTGGCTAAGAACGGGGTAAAAGTAAGTACCGTAGAGCACGCCATGGCTGCCCTCTATGCAGCCGGTATCGATAATTGCCTGATTCAGGTAAACGGTCCCGAACTTCCGATTTTAGACGGAAGCTCGAAAGCATACGTAGAATGCATCCAGCGGGTAGGCATTGAGGAACAAACCGCTCCGAAAGATTATTACATCATCAAATCGAAAATCGAAGTGCGCGATGAAGAAACAGGGTCTTCCATCATCGTCTTGCCGGATGATAAATTCAGCTTAAACGTATTAATCTCTTACGATTCCAAGATTCTGACCAACCAATACGCCACATTGGAGAACATGGAAGACTTTCCTACCGAAATCGCATCGGCACGCACCTTCGTATTCGTGAGGGAAATCGAACCTCTGCTGAATGCCGGGCTTATCAAGGGAGGAGATTTGGACAATGCCATCGTTATCTACGAAAAGCAGATGACCCAAGAAAACTTCGATAAATTAGCGGATGTCATGGGAGTCCCGCACATGGACGCAAGCCATTTAGGATATATCAATCACATCCCTTTGGTATGGCCCAACGAGCCAGCACGCCATAAGTTGCTCGATATCATCGGCGACCTTGCCCTGATTGGGAAACCCATCAAAGGACGCATCATCGCCACCCGTCCGGGACATACCATCAACAATAAATTCGCACGCCAATTGCGCAAGGAAATCCGCCTGCACGAGATTCAGGCTCCTATCTATAATTGCAACGAACCGCCTTTGATGGACGTGAACCGCATCCGCGAGCTCCTTCCTCACCGCTATCCGTTCCAATTGGTGGATAAGGTCATCGCTATCGGAGCCAACCACATCGTAGGCGTGAAGAATGTCACATCGAACGAACCTTTCTTCCAAGGGCATTTCCCGCAAGAGCCGGTCATGCCGGGCGTGCTTCAAGTAGAAGCCATGGCACAAGTGGGAGGCTTGTTAGTGCTCAATTCATTGGCAGAGCCGGAAAGATATTCCACTTACTTCCTGAAGATAGACAATGTGAAGTTCCGCCAAAAAGTAGTGCCAGGCGATACCCTTGTCTTCCGTGTAGAACTACTGGCACCGATTCGGCGCGGCATCTCTACCATGAAAGGATATATCTTCGTAGGAGAAAAAATCGTTTGCGAAGCCGAATTTATGGCACAAATAGTAAAAAACAAATAACATGATCAGTCCATTAGCATACATACACCCCGAAGCAATCATCGGAGAGAACGTAGAAATCGGCCCCTTTGTCTACATCGACAAGAACGTGGTCATTGGCGACAACAATACCATTATGCCTAATGCGAACATCTTATACGGTTCACGCATAGGCAACAACAACCGTATCTTTCCGGGAGCCGTCATCGGAGCTATTCCGCAAGACCTGAAATTCCGGGGAGAAGAGACCACAGCCGAAATAGGCGACAACAACACCATACGCGAGAATGTGACTATCAACCGGGGCACCGCAGCCAAAGGGAAAACCATCGTAGGAAACAACAACCTCCTCATGGAAGGCGTACATGTGGCACACGACACCCATGTCGGAAGCGGATGCATCATCGGAAACTCCACGAAAATGGCAGGTGAAGTCATCATCGACGACAATGCCATTGTAAGCGCCAACGTACTGATGCACCAGTTCTGCCGGGTGGGAGGATACGTCATGATACAGGGCGGATGCCGGTTCAGCAAAGACATCCCTCCTTATATTATCGCAGGACGCGAACCCATTGCCTACAGTGGCATCAACATCGTAGGCCTGCGCCGGCGCGGATTCTCGAACGAACTGATAGAAAATATCCACAACGCCTACCGCATCATCTACAATAACGGAAAGAACGTGACCGATGCCTTGCAACAGGTAAGAGAGGAAGTCCCGATGAGTCCCGAAATTGAATACATCGTTTCTTTTATCGAAAATTCGGAAAGAGGCATCATCCGATAAAAAATTTTTGTACCTTTACCGCATCAATCTAAGATTAACGACAGAATTATGGTATACAAATTTAGAATCATATCAGATGAAGTGGATGATTTCTTAAGAGAAATCAAAATTGACTCAGATGCTTCATTCTACGACCTGCATGAAGCGATATTAAAATGTACAAACTACAAGAACGACCAGATGACTTCCTTTTTTATCTGCGATGATGACTGGGAAAAAGAAATCGAAATCACCCTCGAAGATATGGGAACAGGAAGTTCGGAAGAAGACACTTTCGTCATGAAAGATACCCGTCTGAGCGAATTGCTGGAAGACGAAAAACAAAAACTGATTTACGTGTTTGACCCGCTGACCGAACGAGTATTCTTTATCGAACTGTCGGAAATCATCACCGGCAAGGACTTGGAACATGCAGTTTGTTCGCGCAAGGAAGGAAATCCACCCAAACAAACCGTAGACTTCGACGAACAGATGAAAGCAGATTCATCGCTCGACCTTGACGAAAACTTTTATGGTGATCAGGAATACGACATGGAGGATTTCGACCCCGACGGCTATGACATAGGAAGCGGAGGAAATCCATACGACGAAGATAAATACTAATTTTTTAATGAAGAATGAAGAAATAAGAATGAAGAATCGGTTGAACACCTTACTCATTCTTCATTCTTCATTCTTCATTCTTTAATTCTTCATTTTTATGACCCTTATCGTCCTCATTGGTCCTACCGGCGTAGGCAAAACCGAATTAAGCCTGTCCATCGCCGAAACCTATCATACTTCTATTCTCTCTGCAGACTCCCGCCAACTTTATGCCGATTTGAAAATAGGTACGGCAGCTCCTACCCCCAACCAACTGGCACGGGTTCCTCATTATTTTGTAGGCACATTACAACTCACCGATTATTACAGTGCGGCACAGTACGAAGCAGATGCGCTCAAAAAACTGGACGAACTTTTTAAAGCACACGATGTGGTAGTACTGACCGGAGGCTCGATGATGTACGTCGATGCCGTATGCAAAGGTATCGATGACATCCCCACGATAGATGCCGAAACACGCCAACTGATGATAGAAAGATACGAACAAGAAGGATTGGAGCAATTGTGTGCCGAACTGAAAGTCTTAGACCCCGAATATTATGCAATAGTAGACCGCAAAAACCCCAAACGGGTCATCCATGCTCTCGAAATCTGCTATATGACAGGAAAGACCTACACATCTTTTCGCACCCGGACGTGCAAGAAACGCCCCTTCAACATCGTGAAAATAGGTTTAACACGTGACCGGGAAGAACTTTACGAACGCATCAACCACCGTGTAGACCAGATGATGGAAGAAGGATTATTGGAAGAAGCACGCAAAGTCTATCCTTACCGTCACCTCAACTCACTCAATACCGTAGGCTATAAAGAACTCTTCAAATACTTCGATGGAGAGTGGGAACTGCCTTTTGCTATTGAAAAAATCAAGCAAAACTCGCGTATCTACTCACGCAAGCAAATGACGTGGTTCAAACGTGACACCGACATCAAATGGTTTCATCCCGACCAACAAGAAGAAATCATGCAATACATCAAGAAGAAACTGTTTTGAAAACGAACACATCAAACCAAGAAAAACTTTTTGGAGAAATTCAAAACAGCTTCTCAAAACAGTTTCTCAAGTATTCGGTTGCAGAATGAACGGCATGACGTGTTGTCAGCCTCCGACTGACAATTGTTCACATCGCATGACAAAGATATTACAGGCATACCGTTTTTTTGATATAGGTCAACAAAACAAGCAAAACCTAAAAATATATGCTATAAAACATATTTTGTATCAAAAAAGGTCGTATCTTTGCAGTGTAATTAAAGAACAACAAGTTCTAGAACTTAACTAACTAGTAATTTTAAGGTAAAGATTGGAAAAGAAAAAAACATCAAAGGCCAGCCGTGAGGTTCGCCCGAGATTGAAAGGATAACAAGATTTAGGTATTACAAGTAATTAAGTTTTCAGGTATTATTAACTAAACAAAGAAAGGATAACAATTATGAAAAAGGTAAAAAACATTTTTCACAAGATTGCCAATGCAGATCCGATGATCTGGGGTTATGTAATGCTGAATGACAAACTCAGCAAGTAAAAAACAAATTAAGCTAAAGCCCGAAAAGCAGAAGCTTTTAGTAAAGAATCTGATAAATGCCGAAAGGCTTTTTGTAAATAATCGAAAAAGCGGTTACACCATTGTGCAATCGCTTTTTTCCGTTTTAAAGCGGTAAAAAACGGCCGGTACATGTACTCTCTACATCCCGACCGACAATGTAACCTTAACTATTAATTTATGATAGCAAAGGTAATGGATATTTTTACAAAAAAATTGAACAAAACACACGCACTATTGTCGTATATTCACAAAAGTATCTAAATTTTTCCCCCTTTAGCATACACCTGCCCATAATATTGTATATATTCGCAAAGCTAACGGGAGAAAACCATGAACAATGTCATTTACGAACAAGTAGCGCAAAATACAGAAAACTCATTCTTCTACCGCCGTTGTACATCGTGGTACAAAAGTGCGATAGGCTATCACCAGCATCCGGAACTGGAAATCGGATTCGTCATCAAAGGCGGAGGACAACGCATTACGGACGATTTCATCGAAAACTTTCGGGAAGGTGACATCATCATCGTACCTGCCAACATCCCCCATTGCTGGATATACGACAAACTGGCGTGTCCGGCAGACGAAAGGATAGAAGAGGCATTCATCCAGTTTCCACAAGCTTTTCTGAACCGACTTGCCAGCTTTGCCAAAGAATTTCAAGATATCGCCTCGTTCTACACCAATCTGAAACAATGTTTGTCGATACAAGGGGAAGGAGCGAAAGAAATACGTCACATCCTGCTGGATTTCGACAATTACAACGAACAACAACGACTTTTAGGATTGTTGCAAATCCTTGCACTTGCTTTCCGCCCAGGCTACAGCAGATACATCGGCCATCATGCCTTCAATGGCATGCCCATTCATAAAAACAAACAGCGCCTGCAGACCGTCTACAGATATATCATCGAAAACTACCACCGGAAAATTACACTGGACGAAATAGCAGACTACATTGCCATGAACAAAAACGCCTTTTGCCTGTTCTTCAAAAAGTCCACCAACGAACCGTTTACGGTATATCTCAACCATTTCCGTCTGCAGATGGCAACCACATTGCTCAACCGTACTGACCAAAACATCTCCGAAATAGCTTATTCAGTAGGGTTTGCCGACATCCCCTATTTCAACCGCTGTTTCAAGAAAGAATACGGCATCACGCCTGCCGAGTATCGAAACAAATATAGAAGATAACAAAAGATATATGAAACTAACCTACATTTTCCATAGCGGATTTGCCTTAGAAACCGAAAATTGCATGCTGGTCTTCGACTATTGGCTGGATCCGGCACATGTTATCGACGGATTGCTGAAATGCAACAAACCAATGTACGTGTTTGCCAGCCATTTCCACGAAGACCATTTCAACCGCGACATCTTCACTTGGAAATCAATAAAAGCGGACATCACTTATCTCCTTTCGAAAGACATCTTGAAACACCGTAGAGCCAGACGTGACGAAGCCGATGCCTGGCTTGCCAAAGGAGGAAGCTGGCAAGACAGACATATCCATGTCACCGCTACCGGAAGCAACGATAGCGGTGTGTCGTGGATAGTGCGCACCGAAGGCAAAACCCTCTTCCACGCAGGCGATCTGAATAACTGGTACGCCCGCTTCCTGACCGATGACTATACAGGCGGAACCATATACAGCCCCGAATTTGGTATGGAAATCAACCCGGAGAAAGAAGAAAAACAATACTTGGGCGAACTGAAAGACATCCGCAAGCTTACCGCCGGCTTCGACCTCGTAATGTTTCCCATAGACGGACGTATCGGGAACGGCTATACACGCGGAGCCCGCCAGTTCATCGACCGCTTCCAGGTAGGCTTGCTCGTACCTATGCATTTCGTAGCCAGCGGATTCCAGTCGGCAGGACGGATGAAAGAATTTGCAGATGCCAAAGGCGTTAAGTTCTGGTGCATCCAGCAGGAAGGGGAAAACAAGGAAGTGTAAGGAGGACAATATCTTTCATTCCTCTTTCACTATCCGGCTTGCCTCTTCCAGCATCACATTCAGCTTGGCATAGTCTGTCTTCGGTTCCCATAACAGCTCCTTGCTTTCACCCTTTTGCCACACACAAGTATGACTGTTACTACCAAAGAGATGCTCTGTACCGATATGAAATGACCCTACATGAACCTGCCAGTTGTAAGTTTCATCCAAATCTACATGCAGATGCTCGGCGCGGCCGCTTCTCAGTTCCAGTCCATTACCCGATACCGAAAGCATATCAAACGTACACTCTTCCAGTTTCGTCGGACTTTGCGTCCGGATGGAAAAAGTGTCCCGCCCGATACCTCTGAATGAAACGTCTGCACATGGCATATCGATACTTACAGCCTTTACCGCATCGGGAAGCTTCAGACGCATGGAAGAAAGCGTATACACCCTTCCATCAGACGCAGATGCAAGCGCAGCCGGAAAGCTATCCTCAGAAAAGTTGAAACTGAGCAACAATGTACTGTCTTCCAGTGCTTCAACCTTCATACAGTTTTCCATACCTGAAACATACGAAAGACTGCCGCCTGCCGAATCGGCCGGACATATTTCCAACGGCATAACAACAGGACGCTCTCCGATTTCCTCCAGCACCAGCCTAACCGATTTACAAACCGGCAAAGGACGGACTTGTTCCATACCCGATTCGCCCAATTCCGTCCGTTCGGGAGAAGGAGTTTCAAGAGTCAAATAAAAGGCAAACCCACTTGTCAGCAGCAATCCAGCTACCAACAAGGCTATCATGATATAGGTAGTACGTTTCATATACTTTTGTTTTTTTCTGATTCAGTTATAAAGTCCTGGTACATTCCGGCAAGTTCATCCGCCGAAATATGCAACATGACACATTGTTTGAAAAAATATCCACACTCCTCTTGCAAGAAATGTTCTTTGCGCAGGTCGTATATCACCCGATGGGCACCTGCAGCCACAAAATAACCGATGCCCCGCTTGTTGTAGATAATGCCCTGCTGCTGCAGGTAATCGAACGAGCGCACCACCGTATTGGCATTCACTTCCACCATGCCCGCATATTCGCGCACAGAAGGGATACGCCCTTCTTCGGGATATACGCCGAGAAGAATTTCATCACAAATACGGTCGGCAATCTGCAGATAAATGGCTTTACTTTCCTTAAAATCCATAAGTTACCAGCGATTAATGATTTCCGACTCTTTAAACCGAAAATAAGCCAACGTCCAGTTGAACACTGCCCAGACAATCCCTACTCCGATAACCAGACGATTCATATCCTCGTCCGTCAGATAAAATCCGCGGTGAAAACTGCCTCTTACCTGATAAACTACCATAACTGCCTGCACATGCAACAACAAGATGACAATCAAGGCAGCACATGTCTTGATCCACGCATTCTTGGGCCAAATCACACTGCCCAACACGAACAACGACTGTAAAAAGCAGAAACTACTTGCCACTACGCCCAGCCTCCAGCCAGCATAAGGATGAGTAAACACTTCACTCCAGGGAACAAAGGTTATCTGCTCTGCCACATTGCTGTACAACATCCTGCAAACCAACACTTTCGTCAGGTCGGCAAGCCCGAACGCTATTGCAAATGCAACGATAAAAACCACCGTCACCAGCAACCAGCGCGAAAGATACTTCTCGAAAGCCGAAGCCGGAGTTATCAAAAAAGCAATACGGCCTGTCTTTGTCTTCATCCGCTCCATAAAAGAAGAAGCAAACAGCATCCCCATCGCATAAAAAATCACCATAAAAAACTGCATCAAAGCATGACTGTATTCCAAGGGGGTGCCAGGCGACAAATGGTTGTACGTCTCCATTCCATATCCTACCAGTATAACTGCCAATACGGCATAACAAGCTACAAACCGGAGCAAATGTGTTTTCCACGGTTCCAGTAACTCCCTGCGGCACATCATCCCAAACCGCCGCACATCAAAAAACTGATTTGTCCTCATCTTTTTCTTTTTAAGCATGAAACATCGCCGCTATTTTGTCGGGTTCGGCAAGCACGGCTCCAAACAAAAGTTCCAAATTGATTTCAGTCTCTTCACCACCAGCATTAGGCAGTATCAGACTGTTCCCCTCTACCGAAGGCAAAGCATAAAGTGCCTGCCCCACCAGTTCGCGGCTACTGCTCTCCCGGAAAACCAAAGTACGGCAGATATCCGCCACCGACTGGTCGAGCAACACACGACTTCCGTCAATAATCACCACATGATCGAGCATACGGTCTATATCACGCACCTGGTGCGTAGAAATTAGCACACACTTCTCATCGCTCATTCCCGAAGCTATCAGTTTACGGAACTGACTCTTGCCGGGAATATCCAACCCATTCGTAGGTTCGTCCATCAATAGCAAAGAAGTATTTGCCGCCAGTGCAAAACTCATAAACACCTTCTTCTTCTGCCCCATCGAAAGGGTTCCCAAGTTAAGGTCGGCATCCAGTTCGAAAAGGTCGAGATAGCGCCTCATGTCTTCTGTACTGAACCGGGGATAAAAGCAGCTGTTCAACTTTATGTAACGTGCCAATGTGAGCGAAGGCAATTCAAACTCTTCGGGCACTAAAAACAAGTCGCACAACGTATCGGGCAAACGGCGGCGCACATCCTTACCTTTATATATTATCTCTCCCTGACAAGGGGTAAGCAGTCCGCTTATCAAAGCAAGTAAAGTAGATTTTCCGGTTCCGTTCTTCCCTAATAACCCGTAGATTCCCCCTTGCCGAAGCGAAAGAGAAAAATGGCTCAGCACCTCTTTTTTGCGCCTGCCATAATTAAACGAAAGATTCTTTATTTCCAACATAATCTATCAGTGTTTTTATCTTCAGCCAAATTTCCCGTCAGGGCCCTCAACAGAAATCTTTGCCTGATAATCAGTGTATCATAGTGTACTACTTAACTAATACACTACAAAAGTATGTATTTATCGTGAAACATGCAAGCCCTCCGGCAAAAAAATCATATTCTTCCACTTGCCAATATAGGGTCAACAAAAAGTCATATAGCATCTGGAGAAACGAATATATACTTACTTTGCCGATGAAGTATATATTCATCAGCAGTTTCAGTATATATGAAACTGCCATCGAAGTTATATTCGTTTTACAATCCTATTGACTGACAAAAATGATTCATCCTGAAGAGGTCTTTCCCAAGTATACTTTTATATTTCTTCCGCTTTTCGTACCTTTGCCAGAAAAGGAAACCCGAACAAGAAAATGCTGCCATGACCGGACATATCACAATAGATACCGCCAACGCCGAGTTCCAAAATGCATTGAAACTCATCCAGTATACCCGCCAATCCGTATTCCTTACGGGAAAAGCAGGAACAGGTAAGTCTACCTTCCTGAAATACATCTGCCAGACCACGAAGAAGAAATACGTGGTACTGGCTCCTACGGGCATCGCCGCCATCAACGCCGGAGGCAGCACCCTGCACAGTTTCTTCAAGCTGCCTTTTCATCCGTTGCTGCCCGATGACCCCAACTTCAGCCTAAGAGGAAACAAACTGCAAAGCTTCCTGAAATATACCGCCAACCGGCGCAAGCTGATAAAGAACATCGAACTGGTCATCATCGACGAGATTTCGATGGTGCGAGCCGACATCATCGACTTCATCGACAAGGTATTGCGTGTATACTCACAAAACATGCGCGAACCTTTCGGAGGCAAACAGCTGCTGCTGGTAGGCGATGTGTACCAGCTGGAACCGGTAGTGAAAAACGACGAGCGCGAAATCATCAACCGTTTCTACCCCAACCCCTATTTCTTCTCGGCACGGGTGTTCCAGCAAATGGAACTGGTATCGGTAGAGCTGACCAAGGTCTACAGGCAGACCGACCGCGTATTTGTCAACGTGCTCGACCACATCCGCACCAATACCGTCGGCTCTGCCGACTTACAACTGCTCAACACCCGTTATCAGGCACCACTGGGCTCGGGCGAGAACGACCTTTACATCACATTGGCTACCCGGCGCGACAACGTAGACTTCATCAACGAACAACGCCTTGCCGCTCTGCCCGGCGATGCTGTCACGCTGAAAGGTGAAATCCATGGCGAATTTCCCGAAAGCAGCCTCCCCACACTGATGGAACTGACCGTGAAACCCGGTGCACAAATCATCTTCATCAAGAACGACCCGGAGAAACGATGGGTAAACGGCACCATCGGCATCCTTTCAGGCATCGATGCCGAAGGTATCCTTTACGTAACCACCGAAGAAGGAAAAGAACTCGACGTGCGCCGCGAAAGCTGGAGCAACATCCGCTACCGGTATAATGAAGAAGAGAATAAGATAGAAGAGGAAGAACTGGGCACCTTCACGCAATATCCCATCCGGCTTGCCTGGGCAATAACGGTACACAAAAGCCAGGGACTGACCTTCAGCCGCGCCATCATAGACTTTACCGGAGGAGTATTTGCCGGAGGACAAACCTACGTGGCATTAAGCCGGTGCACCTCACTGGACGGCATCTGCCTGAAGCGGGAGATAAGTCGTGCCGACATCTTCGTACGTCCCGAAATCGTTTCCTTCGCCCACCATTTCAACGACCAGCAGGCTATCGAGCGTGCCATGAAGCAGGCGCAAGCCGACATCGAATATACCGCTGCCGTCAAGGCATTCGACAAAGGTGACTTCGAAACTTGCCTCGACCATTTCTTCAAGGCCATCCATGCCCGATACGACATCGAAAAGCCCTTGCAACAACGCTTTATCCGTAAAAAGTTAGGCATCATCAACCGGCTAAAGGCAGAAAATCTCCGCCTGAAAGAAGAAATGCGGAAATCGAAGAAAAGCCTGCAGAAATATGCCGAAGAATATTACCTGATGGGAAACGAATGCATCACCCAAGCCCACGACACACGTGCCGCCCTGGCAAACTACGACAAAGCCATCGAACTGTACCCCGAATACGTCGATGCCTGGGTGCGCAAAGGCGTCACGCTTTTCAATGCCAACCGGATAAGTGAAGCACGCGAATGCCTGAACCAAGCCGTCAAGCTACGCCCCAACGAGTTCAAAGCCATATACAATCGGGGCAAACTGCGCCTGCACACAGGCGACATCGAGGGTGCCATGACCGACCTGGACAAAGCAACCTCGCTAAAACCCCAGCACGCCGGTGCCCAAGAATGTTTCGCCGATGCCCTTTCGCAAGCCGGCAAAGAGATAGAAGCGGCGATACATTACCGGCTGGCGGAAGAAATACGGAAAAAGAAGAAGAAATAAAATTGTTAACCCCTATAAAAAGATCAAGCTATGAACTTGAGTGATAAGATTGTAATCTACCAGACGAAAGATGGAAAGACATCCATTGATGTGAAATTAGAAAATGATACCGTATGGTTATCTGCCAATCAAATGGCAGCATTATTCGATAGGGATGAAAAGACCATAAGAAAGCATATCAATAATGCATTTTCTGAAAATGAGTTGGAGAAAAAGAACAACACGCATTTTTTGCGTGTTGATGGAGTGAAGCAGCCGGTCGCTTTTTATTCTCTTGATGTTATCATTTCCGTAGGCTATCGTGTAAAAAGCCAGCGCGGCACGCAGTTTCGTATATGAGTGAATCGAATTTTGAAAGAGTATCTGGTGAAAGTGGTTTCCGACTATACCTATGCCCTCGATACGTTGAACAGTATGAAATTGTGCATTTTAATGGAACACATGATACAACGCACGATATAAAAGACATGAAAGCAGTGATGAACTTAATGACCAAAAACAATTAACTGCATTTCTCTTTCAAGAAGGTTGTATTTTTCCGTTTATTATGCTTATTTTTGTTGAACACAGCTAAGTGTCAAGTGTAGATTTAAGAAACAAATAAAAAAATGATTTATAATGACATAATAACATGGTAAAGAAACAGCTGAAAGAAAAGAGCATAGAAGAAACCCTTTGGGATTCGGCGAATAAATTACGAGGGTCGGTTGAACCTTCGGAATACAAGCATGTGGTATTGAGTCTGATATTCCTGAAATATGCCTACGACCGCTTTGTGGAACGCCGCAACGAGCTGATAGCAGACGGCAAAGAAGCATTTGTCGAACAGGCTGTATTCTATAACGCCAAGAATGTTTTCTATTTAAACGAAATAAGCCGCTGGGGCTATCTGATAGAAAATGCCAAACAGAACGACATTGCCATCAAGATAGATGCGGCTTTGGCTCAGGTGGAGAAAGACAACCCGACACTGAAAGGAGCTTTGCCAAGCAATTATTATTCCGGCTTGGGGCTTGACCGCACCAAATTGGCAAGCCTGCTGGACGTCATCGGCAAGATTGATACACAGAAAGACAAGGAACACGACTTAATTGGACGTGTCTACGAATATTTCTTGGGCAAGTTTGCCATAGCCGAAGGAAAAGGTAAAGGGGAGTATTATACGCCCAAAACGATTGTCAACCTGATAGCGGAAATGATACAGCCTTACCGGGGCAAGATTTACGACCCTTGTTGCGGTTCCGGCGGCATGTTCGTGCAAAGCATAAAATTCATTGAAGCACACCACGGCAACAAGAAAGACATTTCCGTATATGGACAAGAATATACCAACACCACGTATAAGTTAGCGAAGATGAACCTTGCCATCCGTGGCATTGCCTGCAATTTAGGCGAAAAGGCTGCCGATACGTTCCATGACGACCAACACAAGGACTTGAAAGCGGACTTCATCATGGCAAATCCGCCTTTCAATCAGAAGGCATGGCGGGCAGAAAACGAACTGACCAACGACCCGCGTTGGCACGGATATGAAGTTCCGCCTACAAGTAACGCCAACTATGGATGGATTCTGAACATCGTTTCCAAATTGTCTGCCAATGGCATGGCAGGCTTTCTGCTTGCCAACGGTGCGTTGAGCGGCGATGGTACAGAGTTGAACATACGTCGCCAACTATTGAAGAACCATTTGGTGGAAGCCATTGTAATCCTCCCTCGTAATATGTTCTACTCTACGGATATCAGCGTTACACTTTGGATATTGGCTGGCAACCGCAAAGCCCGTACTGTAGAACAGAACGGTGAATTGGTGAACTACCGTAACCGGGAAAATGAGGTTTTGTTTATTGACCTGCGTCAATGGGGTGAACCGTTCGAGAAGAAATACATCCAATTCTCTGGGGAACAGATTACGCAAATAGCCGAAAACTTTCATAACTGGCAACGCGAAGGTCATGAACAGACTTATCGCAACGTACCCGAATACTGCTATTCCGCTACGCTTGAAGAAATCGAAGCAAAAGGTTGGTCGCTCGTGCCCAGCAAATACATCGAGTTCAAGAACCGGGATGAGGGCATCGACTTCGATACGAAGATGACGCAACTGCAAAGTGAGATGCAAGAACTGCTTCGTAAGGAAGATGAAAGCAAAAAGGAACTGTTGAACCTCTTTAAAGAGTTGGGATATGGACTTGAAGAATAAAATAGCCATCTATCGTTCTGCCGATGGAGAAACGCGATTAGATGTTAAGGTAGACAAAGAAACGGTTTGGTTGAATGTTAGCCAAATGGCGGAGTTATTCGGAAGGGATTCTAAGACCATTCGAAAACATATCGACAACGCTATTCGTGAAGAATTGGCTGACGAAGTGGTTGTCGCAAAATTTGCGACAACCACTCAACACGGTGCTATAGCTGGAAAAAGCCAAACTCATGATGTGAACTTCTATAATCTGGATGTAATTATATCCGTGGGGTATCGTGTGAAGTCTAAAAATGGTGTTGAATTCCGTCGGTGGGCTAACAAAGTGCTGAAAGAATATCTGGTGAAAGGTTATGCCGTCAATAAGGCTTTGACAGAACAACGCTACACGGAACTGAAACAGTTAGTCGCCGTCTTGGGCAGGACTGTCAAGGCACAAGAGGCATTAACTTCCGATGATGCCCTCAATCTGGTAGAAGTGGTTTCCGATTATGCTTATGCCCTCGATACATTGGATAAGTACGATTATCAACAACTGACGGTAGATCAGACTACGAACGAAGCAAAGTTTCATGCCACCTACGAAGGAGCCATGCAAGCTATTGATGAACTGAAAGCCAAGTTCGGTGGAAGCCAATGGTTTGCCCATGAGAAAGACGATTCATTCAAGAGTTCCATCGGGCAGATATACCAGACATTCGGCGGACAAGACCTCTATCCGTCAGTAGAAGAAAAAGCTACCATGTTGCTTTATCTCGTAACCAAGAATCATTCGTTCAGCGATGGCAACAAGCGCATAGCCGCCACGCTATTCTTATGGTTTATGGCAGGCAACGGTATCCTTTATAATACAGACGGCTCGAAACGTATAGCCGACAACACTCTTGTTGCCCTTACACTGATGATAGCCGAAAGCCGTACAGAAGAAAAAGATGTGATGGTAAAAGTAGTTGTGAACCTGATAAACAAGAACAACTATGAATAAGGGAGAAATGAAACGATTGGGCGATTATATCTGCGAGGTGGATGTAAGGAATCGGGATTTGGAGGTGACGAATTTGTTAGGTCTAAGCATGACAAAACAATTCCGTCCATCAACTTCTAATATTGTTGGTGTCGATTTAAGCAAATACAAGATAGTACATAAAGATGTTTTTGCTTTTGATACAATGTCTGTTATTCGTGTTCATAAAGTACCTATTGCAATAAATTTATCAAAGAGTCCAATAATAGTTTCTCCTGCTTATATTACGTTTGAATGCAAGGATTCAAATATTTTAAATCCTAACTATTTGATGATGTGGTTCTCACGTGACGAATTTGATCGATATGCGGATTTTAAATCAGATGCAGCCGTTAGGGGTGGTTATAATTGGGAAGAACTTTGTGATACACCAATATACTTACCTCCCATAGAACTGCAACAAAAGATTGTGTCTGAATATGAAACGGTTACTCGTCGCATTCGCCTTAATGAGCAAATCATTGCCAAGCTGGAAGAAACGGCGCAAACCCTCTATCGCAAGATGTTTGTGGATGGGATTGATAAGGAGAATTTGCCGGAAGGGTGGAGAATGGGAATAATTTCTGATTTCGGTAATGTCATTACGGGAAAAACTCCATCAAGTGAAGCTCCTGAAGATTTTGGGAATGATATGCCTTTTATAACACCTGGAGATTTTCAATATTATAATAAATTTGCTATTGGTTCAGAAAGGAAGTTGTCTACGATTGGATATGAACGTCTAAAGAATAAAATACTTCCCAATGGAAGTGTGATTGTTACGTGTATAGGTTCTGATATGGGAAAAGTCGTTATTGCATCAGAACAATGTGTTACCAACCAACAGATGAACTCAATTGTAGTTAAAGAAAAGTTTTACTCTAATTATTTGTACTACTATTTGTCAAATATGAAAGAGGAATTAAAAGGAATGGCATTAGGTAGTTCTACGATGCCTCTATTAAATAAAAGTGATTTTGAGAAAATTGCGATTGTAATACCTGCAAATGACAGTCTTTATGATTTTGACAAAAAAGGGCAGAGTCAACCAGCGAGTGCAACATTACGAAATATTTTTGAAAAAGACCTCAGCCGGAGTCAAGAAATTGAGTTTTTCTCTCGGTCTGGCATTAATTTTCTTCCTGATCTTGGTTATTTTTCCTTCTGTAACCGTACTGATGTCGGTTCCTTTCGGGATATATTGCCGTATCAGCTTGTTGCCGTTTTCTATGGCTCCTTTCTGCCATGCGCAATAGGAATCGGCAAAATACACGGGCACGTTGAGCTTCTTGGTTATCCATTCATGCTCGGCGAACTCACTGCCGTTGTCCGTGGTGATGGACTTCAAGGCCTCTCCCTTGTATGGCAGCAGCAACCTCCACACGGTTCTTGCCACAGGCTTCGCTTTCTTCCCGTGCTTGAGCCTTTCCATCAACAGGAAGTTCGTGCTCCTTTCCGTCAGCGTGAGGATGGCGTTGCTGTCCTTGTCCACGATGAGGTCCATCTCCCAGTCCCCGAAACGTTTGCCGTCGGCTTCCGCCGGACGCTCGTGTATGCTCACACGGTTACGGATGTTCGTGGCCTTAGTCTCATGACGGTGTGAGGCCTTGCGCTTGTATTTCATCTTATGCCGGCAATGGGAAGCCAGTTCCCCGCTTTCGTCCTTGCGGATGAGGGCGTAAATGGCTTCATGGGAGACGTTTATACCCTCCAGCTTCAAACGTCCGGATATCTGCCGGGGAGACCACTGCTCGTTTTTTATGAACTCAATGATGCGCCATTGCAGCACATCATCCAGCCCCCTGTTGCCGGGCGTATGACACCGGCGGGATTCTGCCATGTCATGCGCCTTGTTCCATACATACTTGCCGCTCGGCGTGGAGTTACGCTTTATCTCACGGCTTACCGTCGATTTGTGGACTCCTATGGAACGAGCAATCATTTCCAGAGTCTCACCCTTTTGTCGTCCCAGGTAAATTGCGTACCTTTGCTCACGGGTTAAGTGCTTATACTTCATAGACAATACAAAAGTAATTAATCCGTGGGAGACAGAGGTCTCCCTTTTTTATTTTGTATTGCCGGATGACCCTGATTCCGGGCTTCCACCGCCTTCCTCCGCCCTTTCCGCTACGCTCCAAGGACGGAGGAAGGCGGTGGCGGAGTTGCACTTCTAACTTGACGGTGGGTTTTGACAAAAAAGTATCTCCAGTTAATAAACTACTAGAATTGCATTTTAAAGAAATATATAAATTAAAAGAATTACAGTCTTTGCTTTTAGCGAGGATGGGGAGATAAAACAAAAATATATGGCTTTTTCTTTTGAAACAGATAGTAAAGGATATATAAAGAAACGAGAAAGTTTCAATCTGGAATACAAACAAAATTTCCAGTTGGGAGATAATTTGCTCAAATACATTAAGACTTTAGTTGGAATGGCTAACAACAAAGGAGGACAAATAGTATTTGGAATAAAAGATTCTCCTCATATACTATTAGGTATGTCTAACAACAAATTATCCGAAACAGACCCCAAAGTTATTGATATTAAGGTTAGAGAATACTTTTCTCCTGATATTAGATGGCAATCTGCAATTCAAGAATTTGAAGGTAAAAAGTTTGGTGTACTATCTGTTGAAGAAGCAGAAGAAAAGCCTGTGGTATGTAAGAAAAACAAAGATGATATATTGCGAGAAGGGGCTATTTATTATCGCTATCGAGGAGAGACAAAAGAAATTGAATATCCAGAATTAAAAAAGATCTTGGACAAAGAACGAGAAAAAGAACGTATATTATGGATTAAGCATATTGAAAAAATAGCAATGGTTGGTCCGCAAAATATACACCTTCTTGATAGATACAATGGAGAAATCACTTATGGCGATAGCAAAATACTATTGGACAAGTCTTTAATTGACCAACTTAAGTTCATTAAGGAAGGACACTTTACAGAAAAAGAAGGTGAAGGCTTGCCTACATTAAAATTAGTTGGAACAATAGATGGATTAGTAGATGTTGATAATGCAATTATTGACCAGAATGTTGCATATCCATTAACAACAGGATTACTTCAGAAAGAATTAGGATTAAATCAATATGAAATGCAAGCTGTAATATATTCATTGGACTTAAAGAGCAAACCCAAAAGGCATACGTTGATAATGCAAGGAGAAAAATCTAATGGCATACACAAATATTCAAAATCTGTTGTTTCTGTAGTGCAAAAACTCATGGAGCAACGCGGAAAAGAGGCATTTCTTAATGAATGTACGGAAAAATACAAAAAGTACATAAGAGAAACGAAAGAAAAAAATCAACGAATGAGAAAAAGGAAATAGTTATGCCACACTTCAACGAACACGCCCTCGAACTATCCATCATGGAACTGTTTCAACAAGAGGGTTACACATACACAAGCGGAGAAGAAATCCACAAGGAAGTAAGCGACGTCTTGCTTCGGGACGATATGCGCCTATACCTGCGCAACCGATACAAAATCGAAAGCATTACGCCGTTAGAAATAGAGCGAATTCTTGCCACACTGACCGCCAATGCAGGCTTCTCTTTGTATGAAGAGAACCGTCATACCTATCGACTGATAACAGAAGGCTTTTCATTGAAGCGTGAGGATGCGGCTTTGCCAGATTTGTTTATCGAACCGATAGATTTCAGCAAAGAAGGCATAAAAAACAATCTGTTTCGCATTGTCAATCAGTTGGAGATACAAGGTGCGGAGCGACGTATTCCCGATGGCATTGTTTATGTGAATGGTCTGCCCGTAGTGGTGTTGGAGTTCAAGAGTGCCGTAAAGGAAGAGACTACCATCATGGATGCTTATACCCAACTCACCGTACGTTACCGCCGTGATATTCCCGACCTGTTCAAATACAACGCTTTTGTGGTGATTAGCGATGGGGTGAACAACAAGTATGGCTCTCTGTTTTCGCCTTACGATTTCTTTTATGCGTGGCGGAAAGTAGAGGCGAACGATAAGGCTACAGACGGTATCAATTCCCTCCTGACAATGGTCAAAGGTTTGTTCCGGAAAGAGAAGCTGCTGAGCGTGATAAAGGATTTCGTGTTCTTCCCCGATTCGTCGAAGAACGAGAAGAAAGTGGTTTGCCGCTATCCGCAATTCTTTGCCACGCATAAGCTGTTCAAGAATATCCGTCTGCACTCCAAACTCCAAGCAGGTGGCGATGGAAAAGGAGGTACTTACTTCGGGGCGACAGGTTGTGGCAAAAGTATCACGATGCTGTTCCTTACTCGTATGTTGATGCGAAGCCGGGAGTTTGCCAGCCCTACGATTGTCCTGATAACTGACCGTACCGATTTGGATGACCAACTTTCCAAACTTTTTGGAACGGCTAAGAAGTTCATCGGCGATGAATGTGTAGTAGAGGTGGAAAGCAGGGATAAACTTCGGGAACATTTGGCAGGGCGAACCAGCGGCGGCGTGTTCCTGACCACCATACATAAGTTTACCGAAGACACACGGCTATTGTCTGAACGGGCAAACATCATCTGCATATCCGACGAGGCACACCGCTCCCAAACGAACTTAGCTTTGCAAGTCAAGCAGACCGACAAGGGAGTGAAACGCAACTACGGCTTTGCCAAATACCTGCATGATTCATTGCCCAATGCCACGTATGTTGGTTTTACGGGTACTCCGATTGATGCCACGATTGACGTATTCGGTGAGGTGGTGGATGCCTATACGATGACCGAATCGGTGGAAGATGGCATCACACGGCGTATTGTGTACGAAGGACGTGCTGCCAAGGTTTTGCTTGACAATAAGAAATTGCAAGAAATAGAAAATTATTATAAGCAATGTGCAGAAGAAGGTGCCAATGAATACCAGATAGAGGAAAGCAAGAAAGCCGTTACCAAAATGGAGCGCATTTTGGGAGACTCCGACCGCTTGCAAGCTGTAGCCGAAGACTTCATTACCCACTATGAGAAACGGGTGGAAGAAGGGAGTACGGTAGAGGGCAAGGCAATGTTCGTTTGTTCCAACCGAACCATTGCTTTCAACCTTTATAAAAAGATTATCGCCTTGCGTCCCGAATGGGCAAAAATACCCGGCGAAGAAGCGCATGAGGACCATTATATGATGGCAGCGGAGCCACGTGTCCCATATGGGAATCAGGAACTACCTATCGAGAAGATAAAACTGATAATGACCCGAAGCAAGGACGATGAACCAGAACTTTACAACTTGCTGGGAACGGATGAAGACCGCCGTGCTTGGGCAGAAGAGTTTAAAAAGCCGAAATCAAACTTCAAGATTGCCATTGTGGTCGATATGTGGACAACCGGTTTCGATGTGGACTGTCTAGACACGATGTACATTGACAAACCTTTGCAGCAACACACGTTGGTGCAGACCATTTCACGGGTGAACCGTGTTTATCCGGGAAAGGAGAAAGGCTTGGTCGTGGATTATATCGGCATCAAAAGCAACATGAATGTGGCATTGAAGCGTTATGCGCAAGGTGATGCCAACTTGGACTCGGTGGAAAGCATTGAGCAGTCCGTTGCGATGGTGAAAGACGAACTGGATATTATCCGGCGGATGTTCGGCGAGTTTGACTATACAAAATTTTCTACGGGTACGCCATTGGAACAATTAGACTGCCTGAACAAGGGTGCCGAGTTTATGCAACGCACCAAGGAACAGGAAAACTTATTCATGGGACACGCCAAGAAACTAAAATCGGCATTTAACTTGTGCAGCAATAGTGAAGAGATAAGCGACGACGAGCGTGAAGAAATTCATTATTTCTGTGGCGTACGTTCCATTATTTATAAATTGACAATAGGTGATACTCCGGACATCTCTCAGATGAACCGTCGTGTCAGTGAAATGATAGAAGAAGCCATCCAATCAGAAGGCGTGGAAGAAATCATCCAGATAGGCAATGACAAAGAAAACTTGGATGTGCTGAGCGAAGAATACATGGAACGCCTTGGCAAACTGAAACTGCCCAATACGAAAGTAAAACTCATGGAACGCCTGCTGAAAACCGTCATCACAGAGTTCAAGAAGGTGAACAAGGCGAAAGGCGTAGACTTCTCCAAACGCTTGAGCACTTTGGTTGACAAATACAACGAACGCAGAGATAGTGCTATCTTTGCGGATGAGGTCTTGACGGAAGTGGCTAATCAGATGGCTAATTTGTTGAAAGAGCTAAACAAGGAGAAGAAATCTTTCCTTGATTTAGGCATTAGCTACGAAGAAAAAGCCTTTTACGATATTCTGAAATCAATCGCCAAACAGTTTGGCTTTGAATATCCTGAAGATAAGCTACTTAAACTCGCTGCTGAAATCAAGAAGATTGTAGCAGACAAGTCCAAGTACACAGACTGGTCCACCCGTGATGACATAAAGGCAGAACTGAAAATGGATTTGATTTTGGTTTTAGCTGAATATGGCTATCCACCGGTAACGAATGACGAGGTGTTTAAGGAGATTTTGGAACAAGCGGAGAATTTCAAGAAATACAATGGCTAAAATATGAAGTTGAAAACTACGCCTCATGGATTGAAGAGCTTAGCCAGAGATATAGAAAGAGCCAGATTAAGGCGACAACTCATGTAAACAGTGAGATACTGCAATTCTATTGGTCGCTGGGACGTGATATTGTAACGCTCCATGCGGAAAGCCGTTGGGGAGATAAGTTCATCTCTAATTTAAGTGCAGACTTAAAAGCAAAGCTTCCCGGCATCAAAGGGTTATCCGAAACCAGCATTGGGTATGCCAAGAGATTTTATCTGCTTTATAATGAGTATTTTACAATTCACCCCAAGTTGGGGGTGAATTTCAGGAGAATGCGATTTGGGACATCCCTTGGGGACATCACAAATACATCATCGACAGATTCTTTAACGAACCGGAGAAGGCAATGTTCTTTGTGCAAAAGACATTGGAGAACGGGTGGAGCAGGAATGTTCTGCTGAATTTCATGGATACAAACCTGTACGAGCGACAGGGAAAAGCTATCAGTAACTTCAAGGCTTCACTTCCTTCTCCGCTAAGCGAACTGGCGCAAGAAATGACCAAGGATCCCTATCAGTTTGATTTCCTTATAATGACAGAAGGGTGTCGTGAAAATATATCTGTTTAATGATGTTAAGAAAATGCCCATAATTCTGTTTAATGAAATGAGAACAAATTCAAGATGAACAAGAAAAAATAAACGAAAGAAATGCCTATGGTAATTTTGACAGAAAAAGTATTCTTTATTCTCATTGCGAATCTGATTCCGAAAGCATTTAGGCACGATGGCTTTATTGCAGACCTATTGCACATTTAAAATAAAAACCTTACTTTTGCATCGTAATTGGTTCTGCCTGTCTGTTCAGACAAGCGGATTAAAAGGGAATCGGGTGAAAATCCCGGACAGTCCCGCTGCTGTGAAGCTTCAATAATCTTCCGGTAAAGGCTATTACCACTGATGCGTTGTATCTGAAAAACGTATTGGGAAGGTTCCGGAAGAGAAGTCAGTCAGAAGACCTGCCAAGAGTTTATGTTATCCGTGTGCGAGGACAACACGGTTAATTGGTTTATTGAATACACTTTTTATTTATGGTTAAACAAAAAAGCCGGCTTGTCTGGCTGTTATCGTTTTGGGCTGTATGGAACCATGCCTGCATTTTGTATGCCCAGAACTCGACCGACAGCCTGCAACACTTGAATGAAGTGCTGGTCACCGCACGTGCCTTGCAGAAAGACATCATTCCCGTACAGAGCTTGTCGGGAGAACAACTCCAAAGGCTAGGTTCGCACAACGTTGCTGACGCGTTACGCTATTTCTCTGGTGTACAACTGAAAGATTATGGAGGCATCGGAGGATTGAAAACGGTCAATATCCGAAGTATGGGTACCAACCACGTAGGGGTATTCTACGATGGCATCGAACTGGGAAATGCACAAAACGGGACTGTAGACCTGGGGCGTTTCTCGCTCGACAATATGGAAAGCGTCACACTCTACAACGGACAGAAAAGTGCCATTTTCCAGTCGGCTAAGGACTTTGGTTCGGCAGGTACCATCTATCTCCAGACGCGTATTCCCAAGTTTGAAGACAACAAGAAATATAATGTCAAGGCTACATTCAAGACCGGTTCGTTCGGAGTAGTAAACCCTGCCATCCTTTGGGAACAGCAAATCAACGAAAAGTTAAGCAGTTCCTTCAGTGCCGAGTATTTGTACACCACAGGTAAATATAAATTCCGCTATGCCACTGAAGGAGGCTATGACACCACTGCTGTGCGCCAGAATGGTGACGTAAACGCCCTGCGCATCGAGCATGGGTTATACGGTAACATCAAAAACGGCTACTGGCGTACCAAACTGTATGCTTACTTTTCCGACAGAGGTTATCCAGGAGCCATTGTGCGTAACAAGTTTACACACGAAGACCGCCAGAACGATGCCAATTTCTTTGCCCAAGCACTGTTCCGGAAAGATTTCTCGGAACGTTACCATTTTCTTGCCAGTGCCAAGTATGCCTACGATTACCTGCATTACCTTGCCGACCCGAACAAAGATGAATCGTTGATGTACATCAACAACCGTTACCGGCAGCAGGAACTTTATGTTTCGACTGCCAATTGCTTTGACCTGACACCGTACTGGAGCCTGAACCTGTCGGCAGACTGGCAATTCAACCTGCTGAATGCAAACTTGAAAGACTTTGTCTATCCACGGCGGAACACAGGACTTTTTGCTGCAGCCACAGCCTTTCATTTCGACTGTATACAATTGCAGGCAAGTGTACTGGGCACGTTTGTATCCGACCGTCTGAAAGAAAACGGACAACCGGCATCCGACAAGCTGGAATGGACACCATCGGTTATACTGAGCTACCGACCGTTTAAAAAGATAGACCTGAATTTCCGTGCCTTCTACAAACAGATATTTCGCATGCCTACCCTGAATGACCTGTACTACACATTCGTAGGCAATGCTTACCTTGACCCTGAATATACTCACCAATATAATATAGGTGTAACTTACAGAAAAGACTTCAAAAACCTGTGGATGAAACACATCGAGCTACAAGCTGATGTATATTACAACGAAGTAAAGAACAAGATAGTAGCAACCCCTACTTCCAACTTCTTCCGCTGGACCATGGTCAATCTGGGTGAAGTGGAAATCCGGGGCATAGATGTAGCTGTACAAACCGACTGGCAAGTGGGTAAAGAAGCCTTGCTAAGCGGACGCCTGAATTACACTTATCAGAAAGCACAAGACTTTACCGATCCCGATAATGAATTTTATGGCGGACAAATACCCTACATACCCTGGCACAGCGGATCGGCAGCGGTTAACTTCAATTGGCGTTCGTGGGAAGCCAGTTACAGTTTTATCTATACCGGCGAACGGTATTCTTCACAAGCCAACCTGCCCGTCAACTATCAACCGTCGTGGTACACCAGCGACTGTTCTCTTTCGAAACGGCAACGCATCCGTTCGCAAGAGTTGAAACTGACTTTGGAAGTGAACAATCTGCTGAACCAACAATACGAAGTAGTATCGTGCTACCCGATGCCCGGCATCAATTTCAAATTCATCGTGCAATATATGTTTTAAAATATACCTCTTATGAAAATCAGAAGATATCCGCTTGTCCTGCTCCTGCTGGCATTGCTGTCGGGATGCAGGGAAGAACTGCCTGTGCTCGACTCGGAGCAGGAAATCATTACCTACCCTACCGACCCTAAGGACATTGAAGGCTTTTTTCTTCTCAACGAAGGAAACATGGGAAGCAACAAATGTACAATTGACTTTTTCAATGCACGGGGAGGATATTACCTTCGCAACATTTATCCGGAAAGCAACCCCGACATCGTAAAAGAACTGGGAGATGTAGGCAACGACATTCAGATACACGACGGAAAACTATATGTAGTGGTCAACTGTTCACACTTTGTAGAAGTGATGGACGCATGCACAGCCAAACATCTGGGAAGCGTCAACATTACTAATTGCCGCTACATAACCTTCGAAGATGACAAAGCCTATGTCAGTTCGTATGCCGGACCGGTTCAGATAGATCCAGAAGCACGCCCCGGCAAAGTGGTAGAATTTGATACGAATACTTTCCAGATAACCCGCGAAGTGGTAGTAGGTTATCAGCCTGAAGATATGGCTATCGTTAACGGAAGACTGTATGTAGCCAACTCGGGCGGTTACCGTTACCCGAATTATGACCGTACCATTTCGGTCATCGACTTAGAGAGTTTTCAAGTGGTCAACACCATTGATGTAGCCATCAACCTGCACCAGATGGAAAAAGACTCGAAAGGAAACCTGTATGTTATTTCACGGGGAGACTATTATGGAGAAAGCTCGGATATCTACGTCATAGACCCTACTACCGAAACCGTAACCGGAAACCTGGGAATCTCTGCCAACCAAATGTGGATGGATGACGACCTGCTTTACATCATCTCTTCCGAATGGAGCTACACAGCCGGAAACAACGAAGTAGGTTACCGCATCTACGATACGGCACAAGGCAAAATGATTTCCGACAAATTCATTACCGATGGCACAGAAGCCGATATCCGACTTCCATACGGCATTGCAGTCAACCCTGAAACCAAGGAAATCTATGTAAGCGATGCTACCGACTACGTAACACCGGGGTATCTTTACTGCTTCACCTCCGAAGGCAAAAAACAATGGAGCGTACGTACAGGCGATATTCCGGCACATTTCGCCTTTGCTACAGAACCTTTCTATTACAACGATGCTCCGGAAGAAACAACCAGTTCGGCATACATCACCCAAGTAATCGAATACATGCCAGCTCCAGGCCAGTTTGTCAATGCTATGCCTGAATACGAAGAAGGCGACACACAGGAAGACATGAACCGGAAAGCCTTGGAAGCTATCGGGAATAACAATCGTGGCATGATTTCGCTAGGAGGATATGGAGGTTATGTCATCGTAGGCTTCGACCATCGGATTGAAAACAAAGCAGGACTACGGGATTTCCGTATTCTGGGCAATGCTTTTCAAGGAGCTTCTACTGCTGCAAGCGGAGGCAGTTACGAACCGGGTATCATCCAAGTTGCATTAGACGAAAATCAAGACGGACAGCCAGACGATGGACAATGGTATGAAATAGCCGGAAGTGCCCATCACGACCCTCAACAGGAAACATGGTATGAAACAGCCCTGAACGCCGGTTGCGACATGGCTTTTTACAACGATTATGAAATTGTTTACCAAGCTCCCGAAGAAGAACCGGCCACCGAAGAAGAACAACGAACGTACATCTGCTGGACAGACAACAAAGGACAAACAGGATACATCCGGAAAAACGTCCATAACACCCAGTCTTATTATCCACAATGGATTAGTGACAAGGAGTTACGCTTCGAAGGTTCACGACTTCCGCAAAATGGAATAGACCAGAGTGGAAACGGTACCTACTTTGTCCTTTATCCGTTTACATACGGATATGCCGACAATGCCATGAATACCAACGATGAATCTGCTATTGACATTGACTGGGCAACCGACAGCGACGGTAATAAAGTCGATTTACCTGGTGTGGACCTCATTAAAATATATACCGGAATCAATCAGGAAAACGGATGGATAGGCGAATGCTCTACAGAAGTGAGTGGCGTGGAAGACCTGCACATGCTGGGTGAGGAAATTCCTACACGCTAACTTAGAAGCTGTTTTGAATTTCTCCAAAAAGTTTTTCTTGGCTTGATGTATCTGTTTTCGTGTGTGCTTTGGGCGATAAATTCAAAACAGCTTCTTAAGAACTGCCTGATAATGCTAATCAGAAGTTATACCATCGCGGTATGCAATTGTGCATTTTTGTTGATGCTATATAGAACACAGACTACATAAGAATACACAGAAGAATAGGTCAATAAACAATATGCTAATGTGAAAATATAGGTCATTCGCTGTAAGATTATTAATCTTACACCAGACGAAGCTATCCTTTTTAACTAATCTGGGTATGATGAAGTACAGTAATGCGAAGCGGACAGAACGTAGACAGCATGCCGGAACTGTGGCATTAACAAAATACACAAATCCATACCGCGCATAGTATAATAGTATAACTCCCCTGATCCGCATAAATAACAAATTGATATACAAAACAAAAAACCAAAAGGAAATGAAGAACTTATGCAATTGGCTGCTGATACTGATTTTAATCGGTACCACAGCATGTAAAGACGACAACACTCCAGTAGAACTCCAAGCGCCGGTATTCGAATTGACCGACAGCATAGGGCAAGACCAACCTGTCATCGTGGTTCCGGGAGAGACCTGCCAGATAAAATACCTAGCCGAACATATAAACAGCATTACAGCCGACAACGTACCCGAGGGATGGCAAGTCAATATAAACGAAGAAACGACCTGCATTGGTATCACTGCCCCATCGGCTTCGGAAAATGTTTCCAAGACCTTCAGCTTGCAATTGACTGCACAAGGTGAAAACAGACAAACCGTTACACTCAGCATAAACTTCTATCTTGTCACATTCGATGACCCGAAAGGAACATTTGTTCTGAACGAAGGAAATATGACCTCCGAAAACGGCTCACTTCTTTACATTACCGCCGAAGGATACATCGTAGACAATGTATACAAACGAGTAAATGGTACAGAACTGGGCAATGTACCCCAAGACATGTGTCAATACAACGGAAAAACCTACATCATTTCCCAAAACGGGAACGGCAATGCGATGGGAGCAGAATCGGATAATGACGGCATGTTGGTCATAACCGACACACGTACACTAAAGAAACTGAAAAGTTATCCGAAAGAGACGCTCAGCCCGCTAGACTGGCCTACACACATTGCCGTTATCGATGAAGAACACATTTATATCCGTGACAATGCCGGTATATGGCGAATGAACGAAAACGATGCATCGCTGACCTTTATCAAAGGTTCGGAAGAAGCCCCCAAAGCACCGTTTGCCATTGTCAATGGAAAGGTGTACACCTATTACAACCAAAACTTCATGACAGGACTTTACGAAATCACTCCAGGTAATGACCAAATTACAAACATTTCAGTACCGTTCTATTCGTTATATGGTATTACAGGCATAGCTTCAGCTCCCGACAACTGCCTGTGGATAATGAGTACTAAATTTGGAGGTGAAATCTCCATGAACCGGTACAACCCTGCGACTCAAGAAGACCTGGAGCGAAATTACATCAGCGAAGTCCCGTCAGTCGGGTCATCAGGATGTGCCTTTGCCACACATGGCAACACAATTTATTATGCCAGTGGAACAACTATTTATCGCCTTGACTTCCGTCCAGACATAGACCAAGGCAACAAAACACCACAAGATGAAATATTGACAGACTTGTCTTTGCTGGATGAAAAAGCCCAAATAATGTACAATGGCCTAGGGGTAAATCCCACCACAGGATATGTATATGCCAATACCCTGAAAGGAGTGGGACCGTTCTATACCACCAATCAACTTTGGGTATTCGACTTTGCAGGAAGCACCGGTACTCCTCTGTTCAAGTTTGAAAACTATACCCGCTTCCCGGCAGGTTTCTTCTTTATACCATGCGCAGTATAGATTTGTGCATTCTGTGTTCTATGATAGCATTCACAAAGAGACAAAAAGGTATTGGCATCTAACTTCCAGTCCGCCTGGCGGACGATAACTTCTTCCAACTCCTTCTTAACTCCTGATTGACATTACTAACTGAAATAAAAAAGAAATTACATTTTATGAGAAAAACAACGTTCTTCCTATTGGCAGGCTACTTATGCTTTACAGCCTGCAGCTCGGACAACATCAAAACTCTCCATCCTGAATCTGAGCCTACCGACAGCATATCCCAACCTACCCTTGAAGGATATGCTTCACCAAACGGCATATTAATACTGAACGGAGGGGCACGCATGCTAGAGAACGGCTCTTTATCCTACATTGCTCCTGATGGTACTGTAGAAACAAATGTATACAAAAAAGTAAATGGAACCGAACTGGGCAACCAGGCAGATGCCCTCTACCGTCATGGTAACAAACTTTATATTTTGTGTGACGACTATCTGGACCTTGACGAAGTCCCACAAGGAGACGGACTCCTGATTATCGCCGATGCAGAAACCATGAGAAAAGAAAAAGCCTATCCCCGTGAAATGATGACATTTGCCAGACCGGAGGGTTGCTTGCAAGAAAACGAACGCCTTGAAGTGGAAGCCAATTTATCGAACATCATCGTATTGGACGAACACAATGTATTTATCACAGACGCACAAGCTGCATATCGTTTCGACAGTACAACCGATGAACTGCATTTGATAGAAGGAAGCTATGCCTTAGGCAATCAAGGTGTTACCATCGAATCCATTATCTCTCCCAACGGTATGATGGCTATTGACGGCCATATCTATGCAGGAGCCGGCGGATTTTGGTCGGAGACAAAACTGGTAGAATTCAGCAAAGACAGCAACCAGATTAACCGCACGTTGGCTTTGGGAAAGGGGAATCTCATCTGTGGACTATGCCTGTTAGACGACGGTACGTTGGTAGCAGCCACATACACACGTGGAAACAACGTAACCTACCTTTATTATATCGACCTCGAATCATGGGACATCGCAAAAGAAACAGAAATCAGGACAACCATCTCACCAGATTATTTCAACACCGCCTCGTCAAGTATTTTTTCGTATAAAAACAATATCTACTTCCCGGAAAGTGAAACTCGTATTTCACGCCTGTCAGCCGATAACGGAAAAATAGAACCGTACATCGACATCCGGAAAGATGCCCCGAATGCCAATGGTTTCGACTGTATGACCATTGATGCACAAAACGGCAAACTCTACATCTCCACACATTCAGAATGCTTTGAAAATGTCATTCCGCAGTCTAATGTCCTGATATACGACCTGAACTCAGACCGTACGCAGGCTACGCGCTGCATTTCCGATATCACACATTACGCCACAGGAATTTATCCCATGTAAAAAACAAGGCGAGGCTGTGATAAGATTATAAAAACAGCCTCGCCCCTTGGCTTATCATCGTTTCGCCTCTATCAGTCTTTCGCCTGATGTACGGTCAATTGTGGGAATGGGAAACCGATACCTTCCTTATTAAAGGTTTCATATACCGTCTTGTTCATATCGAAATAAACATCCCAATAGTCTGCCGTTTTTGCCCATGCACGTACCTTAATGTCCACACTACTTGCAGACAAAGCCCCTAAAGCAATCATCGGTGCCGGAGTCTTTAAGATACGCGGATCATTATCAATAATGCGTTGAAGCACTTCTTTTACCCGCTCAAAATCTTCACCATATTCTACACCGAAAACCCATTCGGCACGACGTGTCTCCTGCTTACTGTAATTGGTGATGGCATTACTGCTCAATAATCCATTCGGTACATAAATAATCCGATTATCCACAGTGGTCAACACTGTATGGAATATCTGAATTTCTTTCACGGTGCCGCTTTCATCGTCAGGGCCATCAATATAGTCTCCCACCTTAAAAGGCTTGAACACCAGAATTATCAGACCACCGGCAAAATTAGACAGATTACCTGATAATGCCATACCAATAGCCACACCTGCCGAAGCCAGCAAAGCAGCCAGACTGGTAGTTTCCACTCCTAACTTGCTGATAACAGCAAAAGCAAGTACAATATTTAGCAACAAACTGACCAGACTTTCCAAAAAAGTCCGTACGCTCACTTCCAACTTCCTCCGTTCCAGTATTTTCCGGAACAGACGATTAATCTGCTTGATGACAAAACGCCCTATAATGAAGATTATCAAGGCAGCCAAAATACTTTTTCCTGCATCAATACTCCAATTCAACAGTTTGTCAAGCAAATCTTCTACATTAACTAATTTCGTTCCCGATTCTGCAGCCAGCAAAACCACATTCAATAAAGTTGATAATACCATAATTACTTCGTTTATTTGCACATTTCTTTTAATGAATGTCCGCATTTCACCTAATTGCCCCTACATAGGATGTTTTGCGGAATTCAATTTTCTTTCTTATACCTCCAGTTCACCTTTTCCCTGGCGGACAATTTCGGGTATATCTTCACAACAATTAATGACGGTAGAAGGTTCGATGCCTCCTATACCTCCGTCAATAATCAAATCGACTTCTTCGCCGAATTTTTCATCAATCAACTCAGGATCGGTTATATATTCTATATCCTCACCTTCCCGCAAAGGCAAGGTAGTGGTCAGAATCGGAGCTTCAAGCAAACGGCAAATTTCACGGATGATAGTATTATCGGGCACACGGATACCCACTTCTTTTCGGTTGCGAAATATCTTGGGCAGACGGCTGTCAGCTTTTAAGATAAAGGTAAAGGGACCGGGAAGATTACGTTTCATCAGCTTAAAAGTGGCATTCCCTACTTGCGCATATTCGCTGATATTGCTTAAATCGTAGCAAATGATAGAAAGGTTGTTCTTCTTCGGATTCAGGTTCTTCAGTCGGCAAATCTTTTCGATAGGACGTTCTTTCAAAGCGTGGCATCCCATCGCATACATCGTGTCGGTAGGATAAATGATAATTCCTCCGTCATTCAAGATATCCACGATATGCTGCAACACATCGGGATCATTGTGCTTGTCGTACAGTTTCTGTATCATAGGCTTCTTAAAAATTCACCACAGATTACACAGATTATTTTATTTATTTTTAATCTGTGTAATCTGTGGTGAAAAAAACATCACTTGCGGTCAGCTTTCAGCCGTTCTGCCATCGCCTTCGCCAGTTCTTTCGCCTGACGGGCGGTGTCCTGCCCCATGCTCTGCTTCATCTCAACCGGATTGCCTACAATTTCGAACTTCAACTTTTCGGCATATTCGGCAAGTTTCTTTACAGCTGCACTTGCCCAGGTATACGAACCGAAATAGCCCATCACACGGTTCTTCATCTCGCGGGCAGCTACCTTACTGAGCAAAGCTTCCATTTCGGGATAAAGATGCATATTATAGGTAGTACATCCCACTATCAGACCTTTGTAGCGGAAAATATCTGCCAAAATATACGAATGCGGTGTCTTCGATACGTTGTGCATCACGATGTTCTTGATACCCTGTGCGCTCAGTTCCTCGGCAATGGTTTCCGCCAGTTCTTCGGTATTGCCATACATCGTTCCGTATGCAATGACCACACCTTCCTCTCCTTCGTACCGGCTCAGGCGGTCATACAAGTCAACTACTTGCGGAATCTTCTCCGTCCATACCGGTCCGTGGGTAGAACAAATCATCTGAATATCAAGTCCCTTGCATTTCTGCAAAGCCTTCTGTACCGGATTGCCGAATTTACCGACAATGTTCGAGTAATACCGACGCATCTCACCTTCGTAGATTTCGGTATTGATATCCTTATCGATACAGCCACCGTTCAATGCACCAAAGCAACCAAACGCATCTCCCGAAAACAAGATACCTTCGGTTTCATCGAACGTAACCATCGTCTCGGGCCAATGTACCATTGGTATCAAGTAGAAACGCAAATTGTGATGTCCCAGTTTCAGGAAATCACCTTCACCCACTACATAACGGTCGCCTCCAATACCATAGAAACCTTCCACCATATCGAATGTTTTCTTGTTGCCCACCAATACGATATCGGGATAATATTGCTTGATCAAGGCGATAGAACCAGAATGGTCAGGCTCCATATGGTTAATAATCAAGTAATTGATTTTACGGTCACCTATTACCGACTTGATTTTCTTCAGATATACTTCGAAGAAAGCCACATCAACCGTATCTACCAATGCCACCATCTCGTCATCGGCTATCAAATAAGAGTTATAAGACACTCCGTATGGTAATGGCCATAAATTTTCGAACAACGCTTTCGAGCGGTCGTTCACACCTACATAATGTACATTCCCTTTCAGTTTCATGATTGTTTCAAATTAGTGACTTTTTAAACTTTAACCTTTTTACCTATTATTATATGTAATATTTTCCTTGCCAGGCATCACGCTCGCACATACGTTTCTGCAAGCGGGCGGTAAACTCGTGATTTTTCAATCCCCAGTCGGGAGCAAGCAACAGCTCTTTGGGAGATTGGGAAATGAAACGCTCCAACACCAGGTCTGGACGCAGATGTTCCACATAATCTATCACCACATCGATGTATTCATCGACCGAATACAAATGAAAATCGCTGGGATTTCTTTCATACTCGTATGCCATCCGTGTTCCTTTTATCAACTGCAACTGGTGCAGTTTCAAGGTAGTCAGCGGCAACAACGACAAAGCCTTGGTCTGCTCCAGCAGTGCTTGTTTTCCATCTTCTCCCGGAAGACCTACTATGACATGACCTCCTGTCCGTATCCCCCTTTCCGCTGTACGCCGTACAGTTTCTTGGGTACAAGCAAAGGTATGTCCACGATTGATACGCTGCAAAATTACATCGTTTGTACTTTCTATCCCATACTCAACCAACAAAAATGTCCGTTCATTCAATTCAGACAGATAGTCCAACAATTCCTCCGGCATACAATCCGGACGCGTCCCGATTACCAATCCCACCACATCCGGCACAGCCAAAGCTTCCTCGTACATCTGCACCAGCTGCTCCAATCCGGCATAAGTGTTGGTATATGCCTGAAAATAAGCCAAATATTTCATCTGTGGATATTTACGGGAAAAGAACTGTTTCCCTTCTTCCAACTGCACTGCTATTGGTTTTTCCGTCCGGCAATATTCGGGATTGAATGTCTGGTTATTGCAGTACGTACAACCACCGTATCCCTTCGTGCCATCACGATTAGGACACGTAAATCCTGCATTTACCGACAACTTCTGCACTTTGAACGGAAAATGTGCTGCCAGAAAAGCCGAAAAGTCTTTGTAACGTGATTGCCTGTCCATAATGAACTGATTTTTCGGGCGCAAAGATAATAAAGTTTTTCCAATTATCAATTGTTAATTGTCAATTGAAAAAATCCATCTTTCGGGCACTCTCGCTTTCCGTTGCAAGCCGGTCTGCCTCAGCACCACCTGCCCCGCCTGCTTGCCTTCGGGCAAAACGATATCCGAAAGGCTCAACCTGCTTACGCGGTCGAACACAAATGCCGGACGGTAATCGTCCTCGCGCAAACGCAACGTAATGTCTTTCATGGTCAAACCGGACACGTGACGCACATAAAATCCCCACGCCGGCAATTCCTCGAACATGCTGAACTCGGGATAGCCGTCTACGTTTTCGGGCACATCCGCCAGCCGGCTCAACGAGATATACGCCATGCCTTTCGACGCGCGTCCCGGATAAACGATTTCGATATTCTCCAACGTCACATTCTCAACGTCATGTCCCGGTATGCCCGAAATGGAAGCAGGAAAAGGATTGTGGAAGAAAGGCAAGGCAGGACCGCGCAGGTCGTAATCGATATCCGGACGCCCGAAAGGAATCTCGGCATACAGGTTGCGGATGCTTACATTCCGCACATAGCCCGGCGCCTCGCCAGACCGGTGCCCCAAGCGAATGAAAATGGCATTGCCCGTATTGACAGCATGTATGTTGCTCACCCGGATATTCTCTATCGCCGCTCCGTCTACAGATTCAATGGCGATAGCCGAACGGTAGGTGTCCTTGACACGGATATCGTCTATCGTCACATTCTTGAAGCCTCCACCCGACTCAGTCCCGAACTTAATGGCGCTGGCACTGCTGATAATCCGGCAATGGGCAATAGACACACGGTCGTTGCACGCATCCCGGTTGTGCGACTTCAGGCAAATGCCGTCGTCCGCCGAATTTACATCACAATTGGCGATGCGCACGTCCTTGCAATCGCTGATGTCTATGCCGTCGTTGTTCCAATACGCCCGGTTTTCGATGTGCAGGCTATCCAGCGTCACATCGGTACACAACGAGAACGAAAGCCCCCATGCCGCACTGCTCCTGAAGCTGGCACGATGTATGCGCACATTCCGGCATCCCCTGACGAACAACAGCTTGGGACGTGTATTGGGACGCTTGCGATACGTATTGTAATGCGGGTCGACCAGCTCCCCCGTATGGTGCAGGCTATCAATGGTCAGAGCCAGTTCCCTGCCCTGCCCGTCTACGCATCCGCCTCCTGTAATGCCGATATTTTCAGCCCCGTCGGCATAAATCAGCGCCTGATCGAAATGGTCATTGTTCACCTTCAGTTCTTTTTCCGTACTGAACTTCGGATAATCGTAAGGCGAAGTGCTCCCCAGCAGCACAGCCCCCTCTTCCAGATACAGCGTCACGCCCGACTTCAGCCGCAAGCTTCCCGTCAGATAACGCCCTGCGGGGAAACGCAAAACCCCTCCTCCACGGGCATGAAGTCCGTCAATGGCACCTTGCAGGCTACCGGTGTTCAATGTCTTCCCGTCGCCTACGGCTCCATGACGGGTCACGTCAAGCTCCATAACGCCTGCCATGCCCGATAAAGCATACAAGAAACAAGCCGCAAAAAAGATGAGTTTATATTTCATAGCCAGTCTATTAAGTTCGTTTTGCAAAGATAAAAATAAAACATCATTCCAAGCCTACCCAATAAATAAAAAATAAATTGAATTCCGCAAACATCCCATGTAGGGGCGTATCGCATACGCCCGAATGCGTCCACTTATCCATACGGATGTTTTCCGGGCGTATACGTCTACCTATCCACGCGAATGTCTTTAGGGCGTATGCGATACGCCCCTACAGCAATTGGGCAAAATGCGGAATTCATTAAAAATAAACGAAACGGTAACTTATCAAACAGACAAGCCTGTATTTGCTTTTAAGCACTACTTCTTTTATGCAGTCAAATAAATAGATTTTATGGTTTCCATATCAAAACCGTATGGTTTCCATATCGAGAACGTACGGTTTCCATATCGAGAACGTACGGTTTTGAATTGGAAACCATAAAACTTACTGATATAAATTGCTATATTACCGCAAAAGCATTGGCATTACAACATACGCTTTCCGCAAATATGCTTTTTTCTATTTCCTCCACAGACTTTCGCCACTGTTCACTATTATTAACTATAAAGATTAGTTGAATAACTAAAACTTTTAGTTACTTTGCGGAAAACAAACGGAAATAGCATGAAAAGACTGACCGCAAAAGAAGAAGAAGTAATGGGATTTTTCTGGGAGAAAGGTCCTTTGTTCGTCAAGCAGCTGCTGGAGTTCTATTCCGAGCCGCGTCCGCACTTCAATACGCTTTCCACCATTGTGCGCGGACTGGAAGAGAAAGGCTATCTGGCGCATACGGCATTCGGCAATACGTACCAATACCGTGCCGCCGTGTCGAAAGACGAGTTCAAGCGCGGGACGCTGAAAAGCGTCATCAGCAAGTATTTCAACAATTCCTACTTAGGGGTGGTCTCTTCGCTGGTAAAGGAAGAGGAGATTTCGATAGAGGAGCTGAAAGAGCTTATCAAGCAAGTGGAGGAAGGGAAATAAGGTTGTGTTAGTTTTTGAGTTTTTTAGTTTTTGAGTTTTTTAGTTTGTCAGTTTGGAGTTATTGAATTACTAAAAGATAAACTCAAGAACTTAAAAACCAACAAACTTAAAAACTCAATATGAATGTCCTCATTTTGCCAAATTGCCTGTAGGGGCGTATCGCATACGCCCGAATGCATCAACTAATCCACGTGGATGTTTTTCAGGGCGTATGCGATACGCCCCTACATTGGCTATCTGCGGACATACTTAAAAACTTAAGAACTCAAAAACTTAAAAACTCAAAAAGATATGGGACTATTTTTTATCTATATACTGAAAGCATCGGTCTGCCTGGCTTTGTTCTACCTTTTTTATAAGGTATTGCTGAGCAAGGAAACGTTTCATCGGTTCAACCGGCTGGCATTGCTGGGCATATTGGTCTTGTCGTGCCTCCTGCCTGCGGTGAAGATTGCCATCAGCGAACCTACGGCATTGAACCAGACCGTATCGGACTTGGAAAGCCTGCTGATGCTGGCTGAACTTCGTGCAGGAACAGAAGCCGCGGAAACGGTTTCCCGGTTCGGATGGCAAGAAACAATGGTAAGCATTTACCTGATAGGAGCTTTCTGCTGCTGCATCAAGAGCCTTATCGGAATCGGGCGGATATGTACCGTCATCCGCAGGAACCGGAAAGAAAAGCTGGCAGACGGGAGCATCCTGGTACGTTATCCGGGGAAAATCGCCCCGTTCAGCTGGATGCATTACATCGTGATGCCGGACACAGACCTGCAAGAAGACAACAGGGCGATAGTGGCACACGAGCAAGCCCACATCCGCCTCCGGCACTCGTGGGACCTGCTGCTTGCCCAAGCGTGCATCGTTGTGCAATGGTTCAATCCGGCGGCATGGCTGGTGAAGCAAGAATTGCAGAACATCCACGAATACGAAGCCGACGAAGCCGTACTGGCATCCGGTGTCAACGCCAAGGAATATCAATTGTTATTAATAAAGAAAGCCGTTGGCTCAAGGCTCTACTCTCTCGCCAACAGCTTAAATCACAGTTCACTTAAAAAACGTATCACTATGATGATGAGAAAAAAATCGAACCCGTGGGCACGCGCCAAGTACCTCTACGTACTTCCGCTGGCTGCAGTAGCTGTAGCCGCTTTTGCCCGTCCCGAAATCTCGAAACCGCTGAATGAGATTTCACGTGTCAAAGTTACGGAATTTCCGGCAATATCCGATGCCGTAACAAGTGAAAGTATCGAAAAAGCCGATACACTTAAAGGAAAGCCCCAAACGATAGTCATCGTGGGGGACAAAAACAATCCGGACAATGAGGAAGAACCTTATACGGCGGTAGAACAGATGCCCCAATTCCCGGGCGGCATGAAAGCATTGATGGAGTATATCAGCACAAACCTGCGCTATCCTGAAGACGCCAAGCAGCAGAAGACGGAAGGAAGGGTCATCGCCCGTTTTACGGTAAAAAAAGACGGAAGCATCGGAGACGTGAATATCGTACGTGGCGTAAGCCCCAGCCTCGATGCCGAAGCCGTGCGGGTGCTTTCGGATATGCCCAAATGGGAACCGGGCATGCAGAACGGGAAAGCCGTAGCGACCCTCTATACGGTTCCGGTAATGTTCAAGCTGGATAAGGAAGGTGCAGCAAGCGATAGCACGATAATTTCTTTTGAACCGCAAGGTGTATTGATTCTCGTTGATGGGAAAGAATTCCCTACAAAAGACTTGTTCACGATTGACCCGAATACAGTTGAAAAAGTAGAAATCATAAAAGACCCTGAAAAGATTGCTCCCTACGGGGAAAAAGGTAAGAACGGCGTAATGCTGATTACGATTAAAAAGCATTAAATGAAGAATGAAGAATTAAGAATGAAGAACTCATCACGCTGGATGAAAATTCTTCATTCTTAATTCTTCATTCTTCATTAAAAAAAGCCTCATTTTTCCGCATCGAGCGACTTCAATGATTTCCCGTGTTCGCGCTCTTCCTTGCTTCCGGCATAAAGTCCATCGATGATACCGTCGGCAAGACCAATGGTTGGCACATAGACATATTTCGAACCTAAAATGCCGGCTATAGTCAGGAAGATGTTGCCTGCAGGCACGATAACATCTGCACGGTCGGGCTTCAGGCTAAACTTATCCATACGCTCTTCCACCGACAAGACACTCAATTCGTCGTACAAGCCACGCAGGGTTTCTACCGTCATCCGCTGGGCTTTCTTGTCTTTCTTCTCCGCCAGCCGGTAAAGCTTGTTGATGTTTCCTCCCGAACCGATGATGTTGGTATCGGGATATTGGCGGGCAAGTTCCGCCATATCCTCTTTCAGGCGCGTCCACTCGCTTTCCTTTACCGCCTTGTTCAGCAAACGCACGGTACCGATGTTGTACGAACGGCTGCACTGCAATTCTCCTTGCGAAAGCAGGTTGATTTCGGTCGAACCTCCCCCTACATCCACATACAGGTAATTGCCCGTGCGGTCTTTCATATATTCAATGTGGTTGTTATAGACGATTTGCGCCTCTTCCTGTCCGCCGATAATCTCAATGTGAATACCGGTTTTCTTCTCGATTTCCTTGATGATGTCCATACCGTTCTTGGCATCGCGCATTGCCGAAGTGGCACACGCGCGGTACTTCTGTACATCGTAAATCTTCATCAGATAGGCATACGATTTCATCAGGCGCATCATGTTCTTTTCACGCTTTTCCGAAATCTTTCCCTTGCCGAACACATCAAAACCCAGGCGGAGAGGCACACGCAGCAGCAATTCCTTCGTGAACTTCGCCTGTCCTTCATTTTCTTCAATCCGTTTCACCAGCAAACGGGCGGCATTCGAACCGATGTCGATTGCCGCATAATTCATCTCTGTCATTCTTCTTTCTCGTTTTTAGCTACATAGTAATTATACAATGCTTCTTGCGAACGGAAAGGTTGTTCGTCGACAATGGCGTGAAACTCATTATCGCCCGTACCATCGACAATACGTCCCTGAAGCGTATCCTTCAGTCCATACTCCACGATACGTTTCATTTCCTCTTTGATATCGGGGTCGTAAACAGGTGTCACCACTTCTACCCGATTATCCAGGTTACGGGGCATCCAGTCGGCCGAGCCGATGAACACTTTCTCCGTACCGCCCGCAGCGAATACAAAGATACGAGAATGTTCCAAATAACGGTCAATAATTGCGTTAATTCGTATATGATCACTCACTCCGGGCACATCAGTGACCAGCGAGCAATTGCCCCGCACCACCAAATCGATATCTACACCGGTTTGAGAAGCTTCATACAGTTTGTCCACCATCATAGGGTCGGTAATGTGATTGACCTTGATTTTGATATAAGCCGGCTTTCCCGCTTTCTTGTTCTTGATTTCATCACGAATCAAAGCGATGAACTTGTTTTTCATCTCATTGGGCGAAACCAGCAATTCCTTGAACTTAATTGGAACATACGGACGCTCGATAAAGTCGAATACGGCATTCACGTCCTTCACCAGCCTGGGCGAAGCCGTCATCAACATACAATCGGTGTACATACGGGCGTTACCCTCGTGGAAGTTTCCGGTGCTGATGCAAGCGATGTCCGGACCGGTCTTCATCCCGATGTGGGTAATCTTGGAATGCACTTTCAAGCCCTCCACACCAAAAATAACGCGGATACCCGCATCCTGCATCTTCTTCGACCAGTTGACATTGGAAGCCTCGTCAAAGCGTGCCAGCAACTCGATGACTACGGTCACCTTCTTTCCGTTGCGTGCGGCAGCTATCAACGCCTTTACCACTTTCGACTCTTTTGCCAGACGGTAAAGGGTAATCTTTACACTGGTCACCTGCTTGCTTACGGCAGCTTCCTGCAACACACGGATAAACGAATCAAAGCTATGATAAGGCACATGGATAAAACGGTCTTTCTTCTGTATTTTCTGAAGCAGGCTATCCGGACCGTCCAGGCTCTTACGCAAGATACAAGGCCATGCGGGATATTTCAGGTCGGCACGGTCGCAATCGGGAAAACGCATAAAATCCTTATGGTTCTGATAACGTCCGCTTGCCATCACCGTATCGTTCTTGTCCACATCCAGTTTTTTCAGCACGCGTTTCAGCAGGTCCTTCGGCATACTGCTATCGTAAAGCACACGCAAAGGCTCGCCGTGCTTACGGCTCTTCACCCCTTTCAATATCTTCTGCAAGGTACCGCTATTGGCATCGTTGTCGATTTCCATTTCCGCATCACGGGTAAACTTGTAAGTATAAGCCTCGAAATGAGTATATCCCAATCCCTCGAACACCAGAGGGAGGCAGCACCGGATCACATCGTCCAAATACATCAGATATCGCTTCTCGCCTTCGTTAGGAAGACGGACAAACCGCCCGCATACGCTTACCGGCAGTTCCAGGAATGCATAATCTGCCACTCGTGTGCTTTCCTCTTTGCTCACCTTTACGGCGAGGTAAATGTTTTCATCGTTTCCGAAATCGAGTGAACGCACCTCCGAAAACCAAATCGGAATAACCTGGCCGCTCAACTTCGACTTATAAAAAGAATATATGAATGCCTTCTGTTCGGGAGATATTTCGGTATCGGAAAGCAGGAAGATATTTTCTTTGCGCAACTCTTCGGTAATGCCTACCACAGCTTCGCCATACTCCTTCACATAACGCGAATTGAGGCGGGATATCTGCTTGATAAGTTTCTTAGCATGTTCGCTTTCCGAAGCCGCCGACTTATCCGCACATTCGGCTATCCGGCTCTGCGAAGCCATGCGCACACGGAAAAACTCATCCAGATTATTCGAATAAATGCCTAAGAAAGACATACGCTCCAACAAAGGCACATGCGGACGGCATGCTTCCTGCAGAATACGCCGATTAAAGAACATCCAACTAATATCCCGATCCAAATAGGGGAACTTCTTTTTCTTCTGTAACATAACTAAACATTTTTCTGCAAAGAAAGACAATTCTTGTTACATTACGATTGCAAAACCAAAAAGAATCCCTAAATAATTCTAATCAGCTCAAAAAAAAGGCGACAAGTCCTCACAAAGTCCTCACACATACTCCTCCACCATATACATTCCTTGCATGTAATCGTGCGAGATATGTTTTTCCAATTCGTTCAGGATGATGTAACGCGAAGAGCGCACCCATGTCCCGAACGTCGGGTCAGGCTGGTAAGTCCCAGCAAATGCCAACAGTTTGTCCAGGTTGAATCCTTCGTCTACAATCCCACTTCCGTCCAAAGTGGCATCGTACGCATTACACTCCTGCTCGATATGTGCCGGTACCATCAGGATAGGCTTACCCAGATACATCGCCTCGCATATCGACTCGAAACCTGCCGTACTGGCGTATGCCTTGCAACCTGCCATCTGGCGCAGGAACTCCCGGTCGTCCAACTGATAAAACGACAAGGTTTCGTCTATCTTTTTCACCGGTTCTTCTTCCCAATGGTCCCAAAAGAAGCGCAAAGGTACCTGAGGATGTTCTTCGTGCCAGCGGCGCACATAATCAGAAAATCCAGAATTGACCATATACCCGTGAATATAATCGCCTTTCACCGGCTCCTGCTCGAACACTTCCTGACGCAACAGGGGAGGAATGATGCTGATACGATGCTTCTCATCGTCTTTCATCGCACGAAACGAAAGTGCCAGCCTGCGCGATGCACCTAACGAAGTGAGACGGGTGAAGAGGTTCATCAGAAACGAACTGCACCGGTTCTTTCTAGGCATCCGGAAATCCTTATGCAGGAACAGATACTGATGTCCGATACATACCATCGGAACAGACGGGCGGAAGAAGAAATAAGTAAGCCCCGTCATCAGTTCGTAAAAATTGATGACCAGGTCGGCTCCCGTTTCACGGATACGCCGGTTGACGTAGCACATACTTTCATAGTATTCGGGCAATTTCAGCAAGCTGTACATAAAACTCCGGCTCAGATTGGCACGCCTGTTGGCGCGCGTAGGCAGAAAATTGGGGCTGATAATATGTTTGATAGGTGCCTGAATGTTCCGAATGAAAAACCCCGGCAAACGGCGTGACTCACTCTTGCCTACCAGCACTTCCACCACATCGTGGCCGTTCTCACGTAACAGTTTTTCCAGCGAAATCGCTTGGGTCAAGTGTCCCCTTCCCTCTCCTTGGACTACGAATAATACTCTCATGATGCTACAGGTATAATTGATAATACGGACTTTTTTTCTTCCATTTCCTTCTGTTTAACCATCTCCGTGTAATAAACCACATTCCAATTGCCTTCCTTGTCTTCGGTCAAGGCAGACATCGTCTCTACCCAGTCGCCCGAATTCAGGTAATGGATGCCATCTATCATCCGGTTCTCCGGATGGTGAATATGCCCGCAAATCACCCCATCGCATTTCCGGGTGCGTGCAAAATCCACCAGCACCGTTTCGAAATCGGATATATAATTCACGGCCTGCTTGACTTTTTGCTTGATAGCCTGCGACAACGAGTAATAAGGCTTACCCCGCCTGATGCGGTACTTATTGTAAAGACTGTTCATCTCCAGCAACAAGGTATAGCCGATGTCACCCAGCTTCGCCAGCCATTTCATCCCCGATGTCACTTTGTCGAACACATCCCCATGGGTTACGAAATAATGCTTGCCGTTGCTTTCCAGCACATAGTCTTTCACAAGGGTCAGGTTGGCAAACTGCAAAGGGATAAGACTCTCCAGAAAATCATCGTGATTGCCCCTCACATATACAATCTCCGTCCCCCAATTCTCCATCATCTTCATCAGAATCTTGAAAAAACGCGTATGTTCGGCTTTCCATTTCCGCACACCCGACTTCTGCAGACTCCAGCCATCGATAATATCGCCGTTCAGGATAAGACGGTCGCAATCTACCGCACTCAAAAAATCACTCACCTGATTCACTTTCGAATGAGAAGTACCCAAATGGATATCCGAAAGCACTACCGTACGGTAATGAGGTCTTATGTTCATCATATAGTCCGATTTAAATCAATACAAAGAAAGTACTTTTTTATTACAATCCAAAAGATAAAACTAAAATAATTTATCAACTTACATCTTCCAGCGTGTATATCAAGGATATTTCCCGGAAATATTCTTCGGCCACTTCCATCAGATTTTCAAGCGCGTCATCTTCTGTCTCGCCGTAAGCACAGCATTGGTCATAGTCTGACAGATAAGCATAATAACCGCCATCGGCTGTGCATTCCAACACATAATTTTCAGAAAAAGGAGTACCTATATTCATAATCGTCATTTTTTTAAACTTCCCAAAAGTCTCCTTTTCATATTACAATATGATGTATATGATGTTACTTTTCTGTTTATCCGATGAAGACATGCCATTTTTTCTGCCAATTATCGTATCTTTGCAGGCAGAAACACAAAAAATGACATGGAAATGAAAAAACTGATTATATTCGACCTTGACGGCACTTTACTCGACACCATAGCCGACCTGGCTGGAGCCACTAACCATGCACTTGCCACTTATGGTTATCCCATTCACGAGACAGACGCTTACCGGTTCTTCGTAGGAAACGGCATCAACAAACTTTTCGAACGGGCTTTACCCGAAACAGAACGAAACGAAACGAATATCATGAAAATCCGTTCCGTTTTTATACCTTATTATAATAAGCACAATGCCGACCTGAGCCTGCCATACGCAGGAATCACACACGCATTGGAAACTCTCCAGGCTAAAGGATGCCAGCTTGCCGTAGCATCGAACAAATACCAGGAAGCCACCACCAAGCTTATCACCCAATACTTCCCTACCCTCTCTTTTGTCCGTATTTTCGGACAACGGGAAGGCGTGCCGGCCAAGCCCGACCCTGCCGTAGTATTCGAAATCATGCAGGCTGCAGGAGTATCTCCTCAAGACACAGCTTACATCGGAGATTCAGGCGTAGACATGCAGACGGGCATCAATGCCGGAACAGAAACCATTGGTGTAAGTTGGGGGTTCCGTCCGCGCACCGAACTGGAAGCCTACCATCCGGCATTCATCGCCGATACACCCGAAGAATTGCTGTCTTTTTTAGGTAACTAGGAACCAGTTGGCTAGGGACTAGGTTCTGAATACCTTAGTAAAACTATTTAAAACCTAGTACCTAGTCAACTGGTTCCTAGTCCCTAAAAGCTTAAATAGACAACTCGTCAAGCACCTGGATAAGCGACTTGTCGAGCGGCTTGTCTTTCTTGATGGCTTCCGAGAAAGGCACATACACCACCTTATCATTGCGGATACCTATCATCACGTTCCGCTGGTCTTCTTTCAGCGCCTCGATAGCGCCTACCCCCAGGCGGCTTGCCAAAATACGGTCGTACGCGCTCGGAGAACCTCCCCGCTGCAAGTGCCCCAAAATGGTGACACGCACGTCGTATTGCGGATATTCTTTCTTCACACGCTCGGCATAGTGCATGGCTCCTCCGTCCTTGGGCGATTCGGACACAATCACGATACTGCTGTTCTTCGACTTGCGGAAGCCGCGCCCGATAAACTGCTCCAGCTGGTCTACGTCGGTCTGGTCTTCCGGGATAATGGCAGCTTCGGCTCCCGAAGCTATCGCACTGTTCTGGGCAAGGAATCCGGCGTCACGCCCCATTACTTCCACAAAGAAGATGCGGTCGTGCGAAGTCGCGGTGTCACGTATCTTGTCCACACATTCCACGATGGTATTCAGTGCCGTGTCATAACCGATGGTCGAGTCGGTTCCGTACAAGTCATTGTCAATCGTTCCGGGCAAACCGATACACGGCACATTAAACTCTTGCGCAAAAGTCAGCGCACCCGTCAACGAACCATTCCCGCCGATGACAATCAACGCATCAATGCCTGCCGCCACCATGTTATCATACGCCACCTTACGGCCTTCCGGAGTCATGAAGTCCTTCGAACGTGCCGTTTTCAATATCGTACCTCCACGCTGGATAATGCTGCTCACATCTTGCGTGGTAAACTCCTTGATTTCATTCCGAATCAAACCTTCATAACCTCGGTAAATGCCTTTCACCGTATACCCGTTGAAAATAGCGCTGCGTGTCACCGCACGGATAGCCGCATTCATGCCCGAAGCATCACCTCCCGAAGTCAAGATTCCAATACATTTAATTTGTTTCATACCGTCTTATCTGTTAGTTAGTTAAATCTGATGCCTTCCCTTACGGAAATGCACCCCAAATGTAAGACATTCATAACGAAACGCGCAATCTGTAAGTATAAAATATTTAAAATGCCGTAAAATCACATCTCTTTCCCAAAAGCATTTTGAGCTTTCCGGGCTTTTCGTTATCTTCGCTTTTCAAAATTCACACTTTTCCGGATACCAAATCAAAGAAATCATCATCAAAACCATGAGCCGCACCCCCTCACACATTGAACGAGAGAAGCGCGTAGTAACGCAAATGATCAGGCTCTATTGCCGCCATAAAGAAGGAAACGCCACGCTTTGCCCCGCCTGCCAGGCACTTTTGGAATATGCCCATGCCCGCCTCTCGCATTGCCGCTACGGCGAACAGAAACCCACCTGCAAGCAATGCCCCATCCATTGTTACAGCCCTCGGATGCGCGGGCAGATGCGAACCGTCATGCGTTATGCCGGACCAAGGATGTTACTTTATCACCCTGTTTCCGCACTTGTGCATTTATGGAAAGAACTTTTTTGAATAAGTAACTGTTTTGAATTTGTCGTACGATGATTTAGGATAAGTTTTTATGAATCCTACAAACATCCCATGTACTATGTAGGGACGGAGTCAGCCCTTACATGGCTATTGGGAAAAATGAGAATATTCATTAAATAAGTGCCCATTATTTGTTTCAATATTTTTAACATCTAAAGATGCATGATTTATGCTTACCTTGCATTTCATAGACAAAAGTAACACATTAGAACCTACGAATATGAATGCAATGAACAAATGGACCAGGACGTTACTGCTAGCCACAGCAATGGGCGGCACACTCGCTTTTTCATCGTGCCTAGACGATGATGACAATTACTACACAGCCTACAACGGTGCAATCGTTACTGCCAAAACAGATACCGACGGCACATTCTACCTGCAGTTGGACGACAGCACAACCGTACTTCCGGTCAACATCGCTACATCTCCATTCGGCGACAAGGAAGTAAGAGCACTGATGAACTTTGATTTTTCGGAAGAATCTGCCGGCAAATACGACCAAGCCGTCACAGTCTATTGGATGGACAGTGTCTTGACCAAACCAATGGCAACCGATCTGGAAGAAAAAAATGACTCGGTGTACGGCACCGACCCTATCGAAATCGTACGCGATTGGGTGAACATAGCCGAAGACGGATACCTCACACTACATTTCAGGACGGTATTCGGCAACGTTGGAACCAAACACATGGTCAGCCTCCTGCCAACAAATAATCCAGAAAACCCGTATGAAGTGGAACTACGCCACAATGCATATGGGGACACTTACGGAGAACAAGGAGACGGAATGGTGGCATTCAGACTCGATGCACTGCCCGACACCCAAGGCAATACCGTCAAACTGAAACTGATCTGGCAATCATATAGCGGCGAGAAGTCGACTGAATTCGATTATCGCTCACGGGAAGAATAAAGACAAAGAGGGTAAGGAAGTCCCCCATTCCTTACCCGACATATTTTTTCACCTCTTCAACACATGAATTTCGCAGATTTTTGCCTAAGTTTGCCGAAAGAAACTGAAAAGGGAAAGATATGGCTAAAGAAAAAACGGTGTATGTATGCACCCATTGCGGATACGAATCGCCCAAATGGGCAGGCAAATGCCCTTCGTGCGGACAATGGAACACATTTACGGAAGAGGTGGTACGCAAGGAAACACCGGTGGCAAAACACGCGGCGCACGGCATCGAAAGCGTGCGCTCGAAACCACAACAACTGCACGAAATCACTTCGAGCGAAGAGTTGCGCATCGACATGGGAGATGACGAGCTGAACCGGGTACTGGGAGGCGGGCTGGTAGAAGGCTCGCTCACCCTGATAGGAGGCGAGCCGGGCATCGGCAAGTCAACGCTTATCCTTCAGACGGTATTGCGCCTGCCCGGCCTGAAAGTGCTTTACATCTCGGGCGAAGAGAGTGCCCGCCAACTGAAACTGCGTGCCGACCGCATCCCGCATCCCGAAACGACGCAGCTGCTGATAGCCTGCGAAACGTCATTGGAACAAATCTTCACCCACATCAAGAACACAGCCCCCGCCCTGGTCATCATCGACTCCATACAGACCATATCGACCGAAACCATCGATTCTTCGCCGGGAAGCATCGTGCAAGTGCGCGAATGTTCGGCAGCCATCCTCAAGTTCGCCAAAGAGACAGGCACGCCCGTCATCCTCATCGGACATATCAACAAGGAAGGAAGCATCGCCGGACCGAAGGTGCTGGAACACATCGTAGACACGGTACTGCAGTTCGAGGGCGACCAGCACTACATGTACCGCATCCTGCGGAGCATCAAGAACCGCTTCGGGAGCACGGCGGAGCTGGGCATCTACGAGATGAGGCAGGACGGGCTGAGGCAAGTGAGCAACCCGTCGGAACTGTTGCTCACGCAAGACCACGAGGGAATGAGCGGAGTGGCTATCGCCTGCGCCGTAGAAGGCATACGCCCGTTCCTCATCGAAGTGCAGGCACTGGTGAGCACGGCAGCCTATGGCATGCCCCAGCGTTCCGCCACGGGATTCGACCTGCGGCGGATGAACATGCTGCTCGCCGTGCTGGAGAAACGGGTAGGCTTCAAGCTGGCGCAGAAGGACGTGTTCCTCAACATAGCCGGAGGACTGAAAGTGAACGACCCTGCCATCGACCTGGCGGTCATCAGCGCCATCCTTTCGAGCAATATGGACACGGAAATAGAAACCGGCGTGTGCATGGCGGGCGAAGTGGGCCTGAGCGGTGAAATCCGTCCGGTGAACCGCATCGAGCAGCGCATCGGCGAAGCGGAAAAACTGGGCTTCAAGCGCATGCTCATCCCCAAACATAATCTGCAAGGTCTGGACCGGAAGAAAATCAAAATCGAACTGGTACCGGTGAGGAAGGTAGAAGAAGCCTTCCGGGAGCTCTTCGGATGATGTGTTTCTCTTCACCACAGATTACACAGATTATTTTAATTTATTATTTCTCATGCCGATGAACACGATAGAATTAAACCAATTATCATATAACATTATAGGCTGTGCCTATCAAGTACATAAAGCATTGGGCCCCGGACTTCTTGAAAGCACTTACGAAACGTGTTTATGCTATGAACTGGGACAAAAAGGATTACATTATGAACGACAAAAAGGAATTGACATCAATTACAATGGCATAATCATTCCCAATGCTTACAAAATAGATATTTCCGTAGAAAATCAAGTCATTGTAGAGTTAAAATCGGTAGAAAACCTGTTGCCTATCCATACCGCTCAATTGCTCACTTACTTGAAACTTGCGAACAAACACGTTGGATTATTAATAAATTTCAATACCACAAACTTACAGAACGGTATTAAACGATATGTAAAATAAATTGTTTAATCTGTGTAATCTGTGGTGAGAAAAAAAGATACCTATGATACAAGAACTTCAATTACGAGTACTGCCCAAACAGGCAGCAAGCGATGACAACATCAAGCAATACATCAGCCGGGAGAAGGGGCTGGACGCACGGACCATCAAGGCGATACGCATACTGAAACGAAGCATCGACGCACGCCAACGAACCATCTTCGTCAACCTGAAAGTACGGGTGTTCATCAACGAAATGCCCGAAGAAGAAGCTTTTACACATACCGAATACCGCAACGTGGACGGGAAACCTGCCGTCATCGTCGTGGGAGCCGGACCGGGAGGACTGTTCGCGGCACTGAAACTGATAGAACTGGGACTGCGTCCCATCGTGGTAGAACGAGGGAAAAACGTACGAGAACGCAAGGAAGACCTGGCACGCATCAGCCGTGAGCACAAAGTGGACGCCGAATCGAACTACAGCTTCGGCGAAGGCGGAGCAGGTGCCTACTCGGACGGAAAGCTCTATACCCGGAGCAAGAAGCGGGGAAACGTGGAAAAGATACTGAACGTGTTCTGCCAGCACGGAGCGGACACCTCCATCCTCATTGACGCACACCCGCACATCGGGACGGACAAACTGCCGCGCGTCATCGAGAACATGCGCAACACCATCCTTGCCTGCGGAGGGGAGGTGCACTTCCAGACACGCATGGACGCGCTCATCATCGAACACAATGAAGTGGCGGGCATCGAAACGAATACAGGCAAGACGTTCCGCGGTCCCGTCATCCTTGCCACAGGACATTCGGCACGCGACGTGTACCGCTGGCTTTATACCCACGACGTACACATCGAGCCGAAAGGCATCGCTGTAGGAGTAAGGTTGGAACACCCGTCGATGCTCATCGACCAAATCCAATACCACAACAAGGCGGGACGGGGAAAATACCTGCCCGCGGCGGAATACAGCTTCGTGCAACAGGTAGACGGACGGGGCGTATACAGCTTCTGCATGTGCCCCGGAGGATTCGTGGTGCCGGCGGCAAGCGGTCCGCACCAGATAGTGGTGAACGGAATGAGCCCCAGCAACCGGGGTACGAAATGGAGCAACTCGGGGATGGTGGTGGAACTCCGCACGGAAGACCTCGCCCATCCCGACCTGCAACTGCAGGCATGCGAAGCTTTCCCCAACTCGGCGGAAGCACAGACCGAAACCCTGATAGCACAGGCAAAGACGGAAGAAGGAACAGTACACCCGCTGGCGATGATGCGTTTCCAGGAAAAGCTGGAACAAATCTGCTGGCAACAGGGAAACATGCGGCAGACGGCTCCCGCACAACGGATGGCAGACTTTACCCGCAAGAAACTGAGCTTCGACCTGCCCCCCACGTCGTACAGCCCCGGACTGATTTCGTCGCCCCTGCACTTCTGGCTCCCGAGGTTTATCGGAGACCGCCTGAGCAAAGGTTTCCAGCTTTTCGGGAAAAGTTCGCGCGGCTTCCTTACCAACGATGCCGTGATGATAGCCGTAGAGACCCGCACTTCCGCCCCCGTACGCATCGTGCGTGATGCCGAAACGCTCCAGCACGTAACCGTAAAGGGCCTTTTCCCCTGCGGAGAAGGGGCAGGCTATGCAGGCGGCATCGTCTCGGCAGGCATCGACGGAGAGCGGTGTGCCGAAGCTGCTGCTGAATATGTATTATCAATTTAAACGCAGATTAACGCAGATTTTCGCAGATTGTTTTTATTCGCAATTTTTCGATTGACAATAACGGTTTGGTATGAAATCGTAAATCATCTAATAAAATAATCTGCGAAAATCTGCGTTAATCTGCGTTTCAAAAATCAATCAACCATGCCACATACACCTGAAATTGCCATCCTCGAACAAAACACGCTGGCTGCACTCGGATTGCGGACCATCCTCGAAGAGCTGATACCCAATGCCGTAATCCGTATGTTCTCGTCTTTCGGACAACTGATAGACGACACGCCCGACATGTATGCCCACTACTTCGTGTCGGCACAAATCTACTTCATGCATACCGCATTCTTCCTTGAACGGCAACCGAAAACCATCGTGCTTTCGAACGGGGAACATCCGCAGCTGAACGGCGTACCCACGCTGAACTGCACCCTTGCACAAGACGAACTGCTGAAAGCCATCGTGCGCCTGCGCCAGTACGGGCATCACTCCTTACCTCCCCTGCACGCCACCGCGCACGACCTTTCGCCCCGCGAAATCGAAGTGCTGGTGCTCCTTACCAAAGGCTGCATCAACAAGGAAATAGCCGAACGGCTCAACATCAGCCTCACCACGGTCATCTCACACCGCAAGAACATTACCGAAAAGCTGGGCATCAAGTCGGTGTCCGCCCTCGCCATCTACGCCGTGATGCACGGATACGTGGAAGCCGACCGCGTGTAGGTTGTCTTTCACCACAGATTACACAGATTAAAATAATTTTATATGAATGCCCGCATCTTGCCAATCAACCTGTAGGGGCGTATGCGATACGCCCCTACATTGGCTGTTTGCGGATATTCAAATAATTTTAATTGAAAATCTGTGTAATCTGTGGTGAAAAACTACCGGAACAGCTCCGGCAAGAAATGATTCAGGTACTTGCGCCAGTTGCTCCAGATATGCCCGCCATCCGTTTCCATGTACTCATAACGGTAGCCCTGGGCATCGAACCGTTTGCGGAGCCCCACATTGTCCTGATACAGGAAATCGGCAGTTCCGATGGCGATGAAATACAGTTTCGGAGCCTCGGCAAACTGGCGGGCAAGCTTCGTGTCAAGGTCGGCATAGACAAAAGCATTGTCTCCCTTTGCCTCACGGTTGACGGCTGCCGAAAACAAACCTACATAATCGAACAGGTCGGGATAGTTGGCAGAGATGTAAAGCGAATGGAATCCGCCCATCGACAGGCCCGCAATGGCACGGTGCGCCTTGTCGTCCACCGTGCGGTAATGCGACTCCACATACGACACGATATCGGGGAATGCCACCTCGAACGAACCTTCCATCGTCTTCGGATTCATAAACGAAGGCTTGTACATGCTGTTCGGGTACTCGCCCGGAGCAGCTTCCTGCCCGCCGTTCCCGTTCGGCATCACCACAATCATCGGTTTCGCCTTGCCTTGCGCTATCAGGTTGTCGAGTATCTGCACGGCACGCCCCAGTTCGCTCCACGCATTCTCGTCGCCCCCGGCACCGTGAAGCAGGTAGAGCACAGGGTAACGCTCCGTACCGTCCTCGTAACCTGCCGGAGTATAAACCGTCATGCGGCGGCGCTCCATCCCCAGCTTCGGACTGGGATACCACACCTTCGACACCGTGCCGTGAGGCACTTCGCGCACAAAATAGTTGGCAGACAGCTCACCGTCGACCAGAAAATAATTGGTATACGTGGCTATGTCGCGGAGCATATATACGTTGCTGGGATCCACCATCCGCAACCCGTCTACGTAGAAACAATACGTGTGCAATTCGGGCGCAGGCATCGGAGTCTCCAGCGTCCACACGCCTGCTGTGTCGCGCGTCATCGCCTGACGGAGAGGCATCTCTACCGCCCCCAGCGGAGTTTGTTTCTGCACCTTGCCGAAATAGTCGGCTTCTACCGTCACTTCTTTTGCCGCCGGTGCCAACAGGCGGAATGTGACTGTCTGCGCCGCCGTATCCACTTCCGGCGAAACGATGTTCCCTGTGTTTACCGCAACGGTCTCTTGCGATTGGGCAGCGAGTGCGAACAGGCATCCCGCCGCCAGCATCCATAATCTTTGTTTCATACTTATCGTTTTATTAATACGTTGACAAAATTAGCACAATTCCCGCAAAGGCATTCCGCTTTCCTCACAGATTATATCAAAAAATAAAATATTTTTTTAGGAACTGTTTTGAATTTATCGTATGCTGATTTAGGATGAGTTTTGAAGACCCCAAAAACTGCCAAAGCACACACGAAAACGAACACATCAAGACGAGAAAAAACTTTTTGTAGAAATTCAAAACAGTTTTTTAATGAAGACTTTACTTTTATAGCGGAATATCGAAAACAAGCATTATCCATTATCTTTGCATATACTACAAGAAGGTAGAGAAAGTAAAGAATGAAGAATAAAGGGCAATGGCACTGCTTATGCTATCAGCCTAAAAGGTGTTGGCTTCTACTTGACTTCTTACCTCCTGTAAGTTTCACAAATTAAAATATTTTACGCATGAAAAGCAATGTATATCTTGCCTCTAAGCCACGCTACGAAATACTGGACGGACTACGCGGTGTAGCCGCTGTGCTTGTCGTAGCCTACCATTTGTTTGAAACCTATTACCACGGCGGTACCAGCCAGCCCATCAATCACGGCTATCTTGCTGTAGACTTCTTTTTTGTCTTGTCGGGATTTGTCATAGGGTATGCTTACGATGACCGATGGGACCGTATGTCGACATGGGGATTTGTCAAACGGCGGCTTATCCGCCTGCATCCGATGGTGATATTCGGTTCATTGTTTGGAGCCGCCCTGTTCTATTTCGGTGATTGCTCCAGCTTTCCGCTTATCGGAGACAAGCCTTGGTATAAAACAGCCCTGATTATGCTATGGGCATTTACCATGATTCCCATACCCACATCGATGGACATCCGTGGATGGGGAGAAACCAATCCCCTGAACGGTCCGGCATGGTCATTGCAATGGGAATATCTTGCCAATTTCTTATATGCCGTCCTTTTCAGGCACTTTTCACGAAAAGCATTGGGTGCTGTGTGGTACTCTTCGGTATCATGACCCTCGTGCTTTGCCTGAACATTGACATTTTCGGTTTCCTGGCTGCACGCTCTTCGGCTTCCTATACGGTAATAGGAGGCTGGTGTCTTTCTCCCGACCAATTACAGATAGGATTGACACGCCTGCTCTATCCTTTCTTCTGTGGACTGCTGTTGTCGCGCACCGGAAAACTTATCAAGGTAAAAGGAGGATTCTGGTGGTGCTCGGCAATGATTGTCGTATTACTGTGCATGCCCTGGATGGGATTAGGTCCGGAAGGAAACGCACGCTGGACAAACGGGCTTTACGAAGCTACCTGTATCCTGGTTTTCTTTCCGCTTATCGTATCCATAGGCGCCGGAAGCAGCGTAAAGGGAAGCACCTCGGGAAGCATCAATAAGTTCCTCGGCGACATATCTTTTCCACTATACATCACCCATTACCCGCTTATTTATATGCAAATGGCATGGGCAAACAGCCACAAAGATGCCCCCACAGGCACACACATATTCGTTGCAGTCAGCACTTTCCTGCTTGCTATTCTGATAGCATACGGAGCTTACCGCCTCTACGACCTGCCAGTACGTGAATGGCTGAAAAAGCAATTGTTCAAACCTGCCACCCCTTCTGATGCAAATAAGACAAAATGAATGTCCGCCCACAGCCAATATATAGTCCTGAAAAATGAATATATACTGCATACGCGGTTGAATATATACTGCATACGCATTTGAATATATACTGCATACGTCTATGAATATATACTGCATACGCATTTGAATATATACTGCATACGTCTATGAATATATACTGCGTTTTCAACTCTGCCGGATTGGCTAACCGTGGACATTCATAATAAACAATACCAACCGGCAGCACACGGATGATGCCAGTCTCTGTGTGCTGCCCCCAATGCTTCAACGTCACCTGAACGAAAGAGAAAGACGCTGCTTCATATCCTTTCCGCCGATATCCCCGACAGATACCTGTATGCTTGCTTTACCGCTCTTCTTATTGGAACGCACCACCAGCAATGCACGTCCTTTCCATAAGCGATGCGTAGAATCGAAATACGGGTCTTCGTCTTTGATGTCGGCATTGCCTAAAGCAAGCAACGTAGCCGCCCCCTCGACAGATACCGATAACCGGTTATCAGCCACCGGTACGGTCTGCCCTTCCGCATCGATTGCCTCTATTACTATAAACGAAAGGTCCTGCCCGTCGGCATTGAGCTTACTTCGGTCCGCTGTAAGGCGCAGAGCAACAGGTTTTCCTGCTGTTCGCAAGGTCTGTGTTTCGATAGTTTCTCCATTGCGGATGCCTTCAGCTTTCAGCACACCCGGTGTATATGCCAAGGAAAATACAGCTTTCATTTCCGCTACCGGCTTTTCCTCTATCAGTTGGTCATTCAAGTAGAGCCGTACCATAGGATAATGTGAATATACTTCCACTTCTATCGGTTTACCTTCATGCCCTTCCCAATTCCATGAAGCAAAAGTAGGCCACGTCCCCCACTGCGTAGTCTGTATTTTTCCTTTGTAGCCATCAGGCTCTTTTACGGCGATGTACAAATGCTCGTCTCCCGCATCATTCCACAACATAGAGCGGTTATGGCTGATAGGTTTGCGCAGTCCCGTCAGGTCGATATCGCCACAATAAGCAGCATGCCACGGATAAAGCGGACGGTGGTAATGCTCACCCGGCACATCGCCTTCGTAATACCAGCGTCCAATGCCCGACTCACCGATATAGTCTACCGCCGTCCATACAAAATCACCGATAATGTATGCATGGTCTTTTACTTTACGAAAATTCTTCCAAGCGTCGTTGGGATACGATTCGGTCTGCATCATGATACGGGATGGAACACGCCGGTGATCACTTTCTGATTTATGAATCATATAATTATATCCTACAATATCGTGTGCTTCAGCCAACGGGTCGTATATCTCCCAGTCTTTGTCCCATGCGGCAAGCGCCGATGTCACCGGACGTGTCGGATCCAGTTTGCGGCAAAGGCCTGCCAGTTTGCGTGCCGTAGTCACGACCTCTATCTTCTTCCGCTCAATGACCTCATTACCGATGCTCCAGCAGAAGATGCTGGGATGATTGCGGTCGCGGAGCACCATCGCTTCAATATCACGTTTCCACCATTCGTCAAACAACGTATGATAATCATACGTATTTTTGGCATCACGCCAACCGTCGAAAGCTTCATCGATAACCAACAGCCCCAACTCGTCGCAAGCATGAAGAAAAATTTCCGAAGGAATGTTGTGTGAAGTACGTACGGCATTGAAACCAGCCTGTTTCATCAGCTCTGCTTTCCTCCATTCGGCACGGTCGTAGGCAGCCGCCCCCAAAATGCCGTTGTCGTGATGCAGGCATCCGCCATTCAATAAGACAGCCTTTCCATTCAACAGAAAACCTTTTTCGGCTGAATAGGCCAAAGTACGGAAACCGAAGCGTTCTTCTTTACAATCTACCGTTTCCCCTTCTTCGGTCACGGTGATGCGGGCGGTATACAAGTTCGGGGTATCGGGCGACCAAGGCTTTGCATCGGATAATGCCAAGGTATGCGTTACACCAATCCGCTCACCCGGCTCCAGCACGATTGTTTCAGTCTGATGCTGTCCGGATACTTCTGTTTTTACTTCAACTGTCCTCTTTTCATCCGTTTCGTTCTCTATGTCAGTCTTAATGACTGCTGTATGCAAATCGGGAGTTGTTACCTGGATACCCCAATTTGCGATGTGCACCAGTTCACTTTCAACCAGCCACACATTACGGTAAATTCCCGAACCTGTATACCAACGGCAATTCTTCTGCTGCGAATTATCAACTCTGACCGCCACCGTATTCTTTCCCGTTTTCACATACGATGTAATATCTACAAAAAACGAAGAATAGCCATACGGATGCCCACCTGCACGCTGCCCGTTGACATAGACCTCCGAGTTCATATAGATTCCTTCGAAATAAAGTTGGTATTTCCTGCCCTCAATAGCCTTGGGTAGTTCAAACGTCTTGCGGTACCATCCGATGCCGGCAGGTAAATAGCCTCCATCATTACCGGCTGGTGCATCCTTGTCAAAACGTCCTTCGATGCTCCAGTCGTGCGGAAGCGTCAGTTCCCTCCACACTCCGTCATCAAATACTTCGTTTTTTGCTTCTGCGATATCACCTAAACGGAAACGCCAGCCATTATTGAACAATTGTTTTCCGGAAGATGCCGACACCGAAAGGCACAGCACCAGCAATGCATACATAAGAATCTGTTTTTTCATGGGTATCAATTTTGGTTTCTGAATCTGTTGCAAAAATAAAGAAAATATCCGCCAGATTTCAAGAATTTGTTTACCTTTGTATTTACTCACATCAAAAAACTTCTATTTATGAAAAAACTATCTCACCTTGCCCTTGCCATCGGCTTTGCCGGTATATGCCTCACCGCATGCACCAGCTACAGTGCCCAAGATTACGTGAACGACATGAAAAACCTGACCGAAGAAACTCTCAAAAATGCATCTACCTATACGGAAGAAGACTGGAAACGGGTAGGCGAAGAATACCGCAGCATCAATGAAAAAGGCAAAAAAGTACTGGAAAACATGACCGAAGACCAACGGAAAGAACTGGAAAAATTCTCAGAAGAGATGTCGGACAAAGCTGCCGAGTTCAATCATGAGGAACTGAAAAAGCAGTTCGATGATATTATGGAACAGGCAAATGATTTTGTAGATGATATAAAACAGCAGCTGCAAGATCTGAAAGAGGAGAATGAATAAGAAAGCTAAAGCGAGGCTGCTTATCAAACAACCTCGCTTCCCTTGGATTAACTACAATCTATGTATGAAAGAGAGAACTAATTCGCATAAATAATTTTATACGTATAAATATAATTTCCTCGATAACGAGTTATTTGGTCTATACGACCATTTGCCATCTCATAGTTAAATTCAGATACATCCCCCATTCCTGAAGCAGTTCCATACGTGTTTTCTGTTGCAACTAAACATGGAGCACGATGTCCCAAGAAATCAAATTGTGCAAAAAAACCATTGAAATCGGTTTGTGTTGCATCCAATTGGAAGCCGGAAGAACATACGACCTTATTCAAATCCACACTATACGAATTTATATCATCACGCGTATAGGTATACTGCCAAATCATTCCATTAGGATAATGAATAGAAAGAGGATTCCAATTATTATCATATTCCACATCTATATAATCATCCATCGTTTTACCACCTATAAGATAACCCTCATCGTTATAATCATACCACACGAAATCTTCATCATCCAACACATTACGTGTCCGTGTAATATAACCATCTTCATTGAAATAACCTTCAAAACACCAATCCGAAGCATCATTAAGAGCTACAGAAACTTTCTCCGCATCATATTGATAATTCCAAGTCCAATATAATTCATTTTCATTCACTCCATAAGAAAAAGAAGATATGCGTCCCAAATCATCATATTCATAAAGATAAACATTTTCAAATCGATACCCTGCGACATTACCTGTTTCTTCTATCCGTACGATACGTTGATTGTCAGAGAACTGCGGCTGATATGGACAATCGTTTCCCGGTTCCGGTGTCGGTTCAGGTTCCGGCTCATTATAATCACCTACACGATAATAATAATAAATGATAATATAATCGCCATAAAATCGGTAAATGATCAAGATACGCTCGGTAAGCTGGAAGATATACCAACGTTCGCCTCCCAAAGTAACAGAAGGACCTTCACCGTCATAACCGCTTCCACCGCCGATAATGGGTCCACTCCCCTCATCTGCATTCCAATCGAAGCTTTCTCCGGCACTTCCACCGGTTCCGCTTCCTCCATTACCCCATGAACCTATTCCGTTTTCTCCAAAATCCAGCCATGGAACATCACTTATATTTATATCTTCTGTCACTTCCCCCGTACTGGGATTTGCCATTTCACCTCCTGTGGGATTCCAACGACCAATCAGCATTTGTGCCACGCTCGGCTGTCCGTCTTCTATCACAATGGTTTCAATGCCGTCTTTATTACACGCAGACATCAATACAGCCAGCAATAAAAACGCAAAGCTATTTATTATTGCATTTTTCTTTTTCATAATCTTTCCTCCTTAACTTATTATTCGGTAATTTCAAATTCTACACGACGGTTCATCAAACGACCTTCCGGAGTATCATTGGTCGAAATAGGACGCGTCATTCCGTAATATTCATACGACAAATGACTGGGTTCTACACCCGCTTTCAACAAATAATTGTAAACGGCCTCCGCACGTTTTTTCGAAAGTTCCATATTGTAATCGGCATCACCAACATTGTCCGTATGCCCTCTTACAACCACATGAATCGGCGTATTCTTCATCAAGCGCACAATTTTGTCAAGATACGGATACGACTCTTTCTTGATGGTACTCTTATCAAATTCAAAATTAATGATGTCTATCGCACAAATGGTCTTACCTGTAATAGACTCGCCCTTACCCAGCAATTCCATAATTTCCTCCAATGTATAGCAAGGCTTTTCTTCCACCACCGGTTTTTCTTCCACTACTACCGGTTCGGGTACATATACAGGTTCTACGACTTTCTTTTTAGGTGTCCGTTTAAAGATACTCAACGGCACAGAAAGCGAAGCGGTTATCTCAAGTCCCTGCAATTTCCGGTTACCACGGATGTCATACCAGAAACGATTAACAGCAATAGCCTCTCCACTCTTTTCCATATCACTGTAGGTATCGGTAAACCCATACTGATAATTGGCTTCCAAAGCAAACTGCAAACGTTTGCCTCCGTTCAAATGAATGGGTATTTTCACTCCGGCTCCTACTGCACCGGCAAAATAAGTGTTTGCCATATTGGCTTCAGAAACATCCACTTTATAATCCATACCATGTTCGGTGAGCGATATATCACCGCCACGCACAAAGCCGACAACCGGAGCCACATACACATACGGACGTACGCTTTGATAATCACCAAAATTAAAAATCAAAGGCAGACGCACGTCTACATATTTCGCCTTCAATTTATAATCCAAATCACTGTCGCTGATTTTAGTCCCTCGCGAAAGCCAGTCCACTTCTGGACGGATAGAAAACAAACGGTTCTCACCGAACTCAAATTCAGCAAAAACCCCTCCTACACCACCAAATAGCATTTTCGGGTCACGATTTTTCAACTCGGAATACTTAGCCCACGAAAGCCCCATTCCTCCTTTTACACCGAAATAAATCCGATCGGCCGACATTTGAGAAAACGCCGATAAGCCTAGGATAGAAAACACTGCCAAAAACAAAAATTTTCTGCTCATCATATCTTTCTCTTTTTATAATTTTTATAAATATAGAGAGATTCAAGATATTATACAAACCTTCATTTCCAGCTTTTATCACTATATACACAAAAAAGAAGTCCAAACGGACGAAAAGCAGACTTATGCTGTAAAAAAAAAGTAACAACAGTCTACCAATAAAACACCAGGAGCGTATGTTGACGGACAGAGAGACAGATTGATTTTTTTTGAATCGAATGAAGGATTCACCAGAGAATGAGAAATATTCTCCAATTCTTTCTATTTTTGCAGGCGAATAACAAACTATTAACACCAACTTTATGAAATATGTAATCGTATCCGACATCCACGGCTCTTTGCCCTGCCTGCAACAAGTAATGAAATTCTATGACGCAAACCAATGCGACGTACTTTGCATCTTAGGTGACATACTGAACTATGGTCCACGCAACAGGATTCCCGAAGGGCTGGACCCTAAAGGCATTGCTGAATGCCTCAATCATTTTTCGGGGTCAATCATTGCCGTCCGAGGCAATTGTGATTCGGAAGTAGACCAAATGCTACTTGATTTTCCGATACTTTCCGACTATGCCTTAGTAGCAGACAACGGAAAATTCCTGCTTCTGACACACGGACATCTATACAATGAAAACCGTTTGCCTAAAGGGAAATATGATGCTTTGTTCTACGGGCACACCCATCTGTGGCGACTGGAAAAACAAAATGGCATAACAATATGCAATACTGGTTCTATAACCTTCCCCAAAGGAGGGAATCAACCCACATTCGCCACTTATGAAAATGGAGTCATCACTCTCTATCATCTTGACGGTACAAAACTAAAATCACTGGAAATCTGAAAAAGACAAGAAAGACATCTCTTACCGAGCAGCATTGAAAATAAAGACAGACAAGACAAAATATGCTGCTTCTCTGTAAGAGAGTCTTTCTTTAATATATTTTATAACGCTTATATATCTGTAGTTGTCAACGCATATATATTACAACAGCAAAGCAAGTATATTCATTTCACCCTACACACATTACGAACAAACATTCTTACGTAAGAATCTTCTAGTCTCTGCTCTTTCCCAATGGAATAGACAACCCGATGAAGGCATTTACCGCTTTCGAGCTATTCCCAAAATACATATAGTCAGTACCTAAGAACAATGCTCCCAATTTCAAGGCAAGACCAAAAGACTTTCCTCCCGCCTGAATCGGAGAATAACTGGTAGCAATATTAAACCAGTTTTTCGGCCGGTAGGTGGCCGAGAATGTCAGTTCATTCAAGGTCTTAGGTTCAGCAAAGCGTGCGGTATATATAGCACCAACACTCAACTTATTATCCAGCAAACCATACTCACCTGCCAACAGGATAGTAGACGCCAACGTAGTCTTGGTATCTTCTGCAGCCTCTTTGTCTTGCACAAAATTGAAACGATCCATACTCAAGAAGTCTCCATCCAGAAAATCCTGATAATTGCTGCCTGTCACTTCAAAAGAGCCGTTAGCAGGTGCAGCTACTGTAGTTTCGCCTTCTTTCCATTTAATGAATCCTAAATCAAGTACAGCCGCTGATACGGTCAAGTTATCCCATACCTTGTAACTGGCTCCCAGGTCAATACCGAATCCTGCACCCGCTATGCCAAAATTGCTTCCGTCTATATCGAACCCATCAATCTGCCCCGTAGTTTCATCAAAACTCAAGCCTCCACCTTTCATTGTCGTGGAGACACGTGCATTAACCGTGGCACTACCATACGTCTGATAAGGATTCAGTTCCGTATAATCACCGTTTGTCAGTGCGTCATCCACATAAATATCGAAATTGTCAACAGCCATTTCGGCACGTGCTATCCCCAACAGCACTTTCACACGTCCACCCACAGAAAGTTTCTCGGTTATCTGACGGGAATATCCCAAGCCGATTTCGGCATAAGCATTCAAATTGAAGTTCATATTCGAGAAGCTACCATTGATATCTTCTGTATTATTTACCCTACGCAAGTATTCAAACATAGACTGGGGAATAGATGCTCCTACATCAGCACGTAAACCGACATTTACATTCCAGAAGCCCTTCCCCGCATACCAACCAAAAGAAAGGACATCGGTTTTGAGGTTTACATTCAGACGGTTGTCTGATTTCAACCGGCTGTACAAGTCATCATTTAGAAATATATCTTCTCCCGAATCAAGTACATCGATAATATCGTTGATGCCCAACACATTGGAAGACGTACCGACATTGAATGACCCTAAAACCGGTATATTAAAATATCCTCTCATTGGTTGTAATCCTGGATTCAATTCCAACCTTGAGCTAGTACCTTCCATAAAATAGGATGTCCGCAAATACTGGGCATGCACCGTCATACCCAATAAAAGACCACCTGCCACCAACCAAACTCTTCTGTTTAAAAATCCCTTCATAAATATGCTCTATCGTTAAATGTTTCTACAAAAATAAAAAAATAGCCATTACCAACAATTTCACAAAAACGGGATTTTACAACTATCCTATCTGTTTCGTGAGCTAAATGCACAAAATTAGCCACTATATGGTCAAAACTTATAGCTGATAAAATCGTTCGATCATTATTTTCTTATATTTTCGGGATATTAATAACTCCTCGGCAGCATTAAAAGGCGGATACATGATACAACGGTTATCCTGCACCATAATCAGGTAATGCATATTGATGATATACGATTGATGAATCTGTATGAAAACCGAATCGTAAGCACATAACTGTTCTGCCGTCGTACTCCGACGCAACGCCAGGAATGTACCATCGGTCAAGGCTGCTTCCCATATCTTACGGTTCGATAAATAACGGAAATACCCGATTTCGGATGCACGCAAAAAACGCAAGTCCCCAGTAGGAGTCATTACCATAAACGGCCTGTCTTTTAATAAAGCGGCAACATTGCCTACATCACTTTTCACATTTTGCTCATATAATCGTGACATAACCATCTGCAATTCACTCGAATCAACCGGTTTTTGCAGAAAATCAAAAGCAGCACTACGCAATGCGTCAATCACATATTTATTATATGCCGTATAAAATACGACACGCATATTCCATGTAATCCGGTCACGCAAGCGGGCAAGTACATCCATCCCGGTCATATCTGGCAATTCCACATCCAGGAACAACAAATCGGGTTTTGTCTTTTCTATTACTTTCAATCCGAGACTTCCCGTTCGTGCAGTCCCTTCTACCGACACGTAAGAATAACGCTGCAATTCGAACGACAAATTATCAATGGCACTTTCCTCATCGTCTACAATGACTGTTCTAAATATCTGTTCCATAAAAGGGTTTCTTTTGTTTCTTCAATTCAAATGAATAATCTACTGGCAACCGAAAATAAACTTCACATCCGGTTTCATGCGATGCCATCTCTACATTATTTATATGCATCACAATCGGACGACGATTGTAAGCGTTCAACAATTGGAGTGTCCTGGTAATAACTTTCATACCGGTCCCTGTTCCAGAGGCACCACTTCCGATACGATACCCTCCTCCATTGTCACGGATAAATATTTCTATTTCATCGGTGTGTTGACAAATATGTATGCTTAACCGCTTTGGCCCCACCTTTGTACGCAAGCCATGTTTGATGGCATTTTCTATTGGAATCTGCAGCAGCATAGCAGGTATCTTCACATTGGTCTGATTGATTTGGGGATCCACTTCGACGGTATAGACAAAATCGGGCTGCAAAGTCTTGCTTTCCAACTCCACATAAGTCTGCACAAAATCCAACTCGTCACGTAATGTAACAGAAAGGCTATCTGCCAATTCCAAATTACGACGTATCAGTTTAATCAACCCGTTCAGGTTAGTATCCGACTCCGCAACCCGATTCGCCTTCACTTCCCGATTCAACACGTTGAAAATAAAATGTGGAGAAATACGGTTGCGAATATTCGCCAAACGCAACGAAGTGATGGCCGTACGCAAGTTGCTTTCTACTTTGGCACGTTTCTTTTTACGATGCAAGAAAATAAAAAAGCCGCACATACCTGCTAGCAGCACCACCAGCGAACCACCATAAAGCCATTGGTTCAGGCGCAACACTTCATTTTCTTTTTGTTGAATAAACATTTCTTTCTTCATCAGTGTACTATCGCGCTGATAACGCAATGCTATAGATGCAACCCTCATCCGGATGCGTTCATTACGGGTAGAATCGTCTATTCGGTTATTTTCCTTCAAATAATAATATGCTTGCCTGAAATTACCGCTTTCCTCAAAATAATGCTGCAAGTAACGGTTCCGTATATGCAACATATTAGGGTCGATAACATCAGGTTTTACAGCTTCTTGCAAACGTTTCCTTGCCAAAGGCAAATCTCCTCTTTTCAAAGCCAGTTCAATCAGCTGGGTATCTATATAATAAAGAGCGGAAGTGTTTTCCATCTCCTTGAAATAAGCATAGCACTGATTCAGGTAATAAGTTGCCGAATCCGTCTGATTCATCAGCAAAAAAACCTCTCCTAAATTCACCATTGTCATATTCCGTTCAAATTTCATATCCGGATACTGGTTGACAAACACCAACAACCGGCGGAAATAATCCAATGCTTTCGGATAGTCCTGCCGATAATAATAAGAATTTCCCCGGTTATTCAAATAAATATGCTTCTCATAAGGTTTCATTTGAGCGAAATATTTTCCTGCCAAATCGAAATAATAGTCGCAACGGTCGAAATCCCGCAAATTCATATTGACTTGAGCAAGCCCATAATAAATCGGGAAACGTTCCTCATCGGGCATGCGCAACGAATCAGCCAATGCCAAAGCCCTTCTGTACCAATACGAACTCCAGTCATATCTGCCTTCGCCACTATATGCATCTGCCAAATTCAACGCAACATTCAGCAGTTTATAAGGCTCATCCACACGCTCGCAAAAATCATACGCTCTCCGAAACGCCATTCGTGCTGAGTCAAAAACAGTCGTACGTGCATACAAGTTGCCCTTCATATTTGCGACTTCTGCCGATAAAATCCAATGCCGCTTACTGGACACATTCGTTTTTTTGCAGAAATCCGTAGCTAAACGCAACAGGCATTCTACCGAATCTGTTTCCGATATAAACATCTTTGCCTTTGCCTTAAGGGTAAGCATTTGATAATACGTAATGCTGTCCTTCAGCAAAGGCAAGATACTATCGACTTTTTCACATACAAAAACAGGATTATCACTTAACGTATCTTCCCATTGCGCAAACAAAGGCGCATAGCAATCTACATTTTCCACCTTTTTCTTCCTGACACAACTTCCTGCCAATCCTCCCCAAAGGCAACTTATTATCAAAACTATCACTATTTCACGATTCATATCTTTTCTTGTCTTGCCAAGACAAATGTATGTAAAAAAAGTATACATAGCAAAAATAAGTTGCATAAATTACACGAGCAAACAAGGAATTTCGTATTTTTGGAATAAAAATCCAAACATCATAAATAACGGGAAATATGAAAACACTATCTAACGACAAAATCAGTATCCAAGTAGCCGATCATGGGGCCGAACTGGTAAGCATCGTTGCTAATGAAACAGAATATTTGTGGCAGGCAGATCCTCGGTTCTGGGGACGTCATTCGCCTATATTATTCCCTATTGTAGGACGGGTATGGAACAATTCTTACCGCCACAAGGGAAAATCATACGAATTAGGGCAGCATGGATTTGCACGGGACATGGATTTCCAGCTGACATACGAAGAAGAGAACGCCCTCATTTACAGTCTGGAAAGCAATGAAGAAACACTGAAGAAATACCCCTTCACATTTGTACTGGAAATTGGCTACCGGCTAAAAGGGAATCGCATCGAAGTAATGTGGAGTGTTCAAAATACAGGAAACGAAAACATGTATTTCCAAATAGGCGCACACCCTGCTTTTTATTACCGTGACTTCGACACAGTTACCAAAGAAAAAGGGTTTCTCGACTTCGGTAAAGACAAAAAAATATTAGAATATATCTCGCCAACAGAAAAAGGCTGTACATCAAACGAACGACAAAGCCTGACACTAAACAATGGAATGCTGGAACTAACTCCTGCCACTTTCCAATGTGATACCTACATGTTTGATAATAGCCAACTGAAAAAAATCACACTGACAGACAAATCCAAGACTCCTTACCTTAGCGTAGAATTCGACAGCCCACTGGTAGCCATCTGGTCGCCTTCTGTATCCCATCCCGATGTTCCTTTTGTCTGCATTGAGCCATGGTACGGACGTTGTGATTCTGTCGGATACAAAGGAGAGTTTAAAGACCGTGAATGGATGCAGACCCTGGAACCTGACAAGAGTTTCGATGCCAGCTATTCCATCGTACTGGAAGATATAAAGTAATCAAAATTTTTCTTTATTATAATGATTATCTTCGTTTACGACCATACATTCGAAGGCTTGCTTACGGCTTTGTTTGATGCATACGTGCGCCGGACATTTCCCGACAAACTTTTGCATGAAACAGAGCCTCTTCCTTTATTTTATAATGAACTTTACCGCGTCACCACCTGTACTGAAAAAGCGGAACGGGTATGGAAAGCCTTGTGTAGAAAACTATCGAAACAAGCTACAGCACTCATCACCTACTGTTGGTTGTCTGAATCCTCCGAGGCTCCTATGCTCTTGATGAAATATATGAAACAAATATTCGATTCAAAACACTCCATTACTACCGATTTCACCAACCCTGTAACATTAGCTGTTACACAACTTGGAAGAAAAGTAAGCGGTGAACGTCACCGCATCCTACAATTCATACGCTTTCAAAAACTTGCCGATGGCACATATTTCGGCATAATAGAACCTCTGTATAATGTGCTATCATTAACCATCAGGCATTTTCAAGACCGTTTTGCCGACCAACACTGGATTATCTATGACGCACGCCGGCATTTCGGTTACTATTACGATGGCATACAAGTGAACGAAATCGCTTTTACAAATGTCCATCAGCCTGCTTTAGTGACCGGAAAAGTTGATGAAAATCTACTTGACAGGGAAGAAAGACTATACCAGACACTTTGGAAAAACTACTTTCACTCCATCTGTATCCGCGAACGCCTTAACCCTGTCAAACATAAAAAAGACATGCCTGTCCGCTATTGGAAATTCTTGACTGAAAAGAATTAACCATACCCACAAAAAACTGCAGGACTAAAACGGGAACAATAGCGGCAATACAACTATCATCACTACCCCCATAAGTATCTGCAATGGCAAACCTACCTTGACATAATCCATAAACGTATACTGTCCGGCAGGCATTACCAAGGCATTAGGAGGAGTAGAGAAAGGTGAAGCAAAACACATACTTGCAGCTACTGTTACGGCAAAGAGAAAAGGCACCGGGCTTACCCCAATCTGCATAGCACTCTGCAAGGCTATAGGAGCCATCAACACAGCCGTCACCGTATTGCTGATAAACATGGTCATCAAAGAAGTGGTAAAATAAATGCCTGCCATCAAAACCAATGGTCCGTATGCCCCCAACCCGTTCACCAAAGAACCGGATATATAATCGGACGCTCCTGTCTTCTCCAATGCCAACGACATAGGCAGCATACCTGCAAACAATACGATAGTTTCCCAATTAATGGTCTTATAGGCAGCCTCTACATTACGGAAGCATCCCGTAAGCACCATCAGCATAGCGGCAATCATCACCGCCGTAACCGGAGCCACCGGAATAAAGTCGAAAACCATCATCGCCACCATCAATAGCATAATAACAGCAGCCACCGGCGCCTTGTAGTCGAGCGTCACCTTGGCGGCCTCAGCTAAAGGTTGTCCCAATACCACCCAGTCGGTATCTTCTTTAGTCAACCGGGCTATATCATGCCATTGGCCCTGCACAAGCAACACATCACCATTGTGCATCCGTTCATTGCCAAGGTCTTGCAATATATACTCTTTTTTCCGGCGTATCCCCAGCACATTCACATTGAACTTATCACGGAAACCTGCTTCTTTTACCCGCTGATTGAGGATGTTGGAAGTGGGCATCAACACTATTTCTGCAATGCCGATATCATAAAATCCCAACGAACGTTCGCCATTGACGGCTTCTTCGGTAATGTGCCCGTCCATCATCTCCAACCTACATTCCCCGACAAAACGGTTTACGGATGAAATATCCCCATTTACATACAAGACATCATTTGCCTGGATAACCGTATCTGCCGATGCCAACTTTTGCGTAACTGTCTTCAGGAAACGATGCTGTGAAGCTTCTCCCCGACGTACTTCCAGAATATTCAGTCCGTAGCGCCGTCTCACATCCAATGTCTGTACCGTTTGACCGACAATACCCGAAGCTGCATCCACCCGTAAACGAAACAGGTTATGTGCCAAACCATATTCTCTGACCAGTTCATTCAAAGACTTTCCGGAAGATTCACCATTGTTTTTTTCACGTTTCTTCGATAGAAACCATTTCGTAAGAGGCAACAACACCACGATGCCTGTTGCCACACAAACCAACCCTACCGGGAGGAACGAAAAGAACGACAAGGATTCAAATCCCGCATGTACCAGTGTGTCTTGTATCACCAGATTAGGCGGGGTACCAATCAGCGTCATCATACCTCCCATACTGCTGGCAAAGGCCAACGGCATCAACAAACGTGCCGGATTCATACCAGCGTTGTTGGCAAGACTTACCACAATAGGCAGCATCAAAGCTACAGTACCTGTATTGCTTACAAAAGCCCCGATGGCAGAAGTCACCAGCATGACCAGCAAAAACAAACGCAACTCGCTTTTACCTGCCAACTTCAAAATACGTGAACTGATCATCTTGGCCAATCCGGTCTGGAAGATAGCCCCTCCTACGACAAACAGTCCTACCATCATAATCACTACAGAATTAGAAAAACCCGACAAAGCCTCTTCTGGAGTCAAGACGTGAAAAACCAGCAAGCCTATCAGCGCACACAACGCTACTATATCCGACCGCACCCTTCCCGAAACAAAGAAAACGGCAGACAGGACCAAAATAACAAGTGTTACAAGCATCTTTTAAATGAAGAATTAAAAATTTAAGAATGAAAAATTACCCTGTATCAGCCACCGTGCTGGAACTGTTCTATCAGCAATGTAAGGTTTGCCGTAAACAACCGGGCAGAAATGGCAAGCAAAATAATGCCGAAAAACTTACGGATAATATAAATTCCCCCTTTCCCCAGCATGCGTTCGATACGGTCGGTCATCTTTAAAACAATAAACACCCATACCATGTTCAGCAACAAAGCCAATAAAATGTTAACCGTTGCATATTCCGCCCGCAAAGACAACAAAGTAGTAAACGACCCAGCCCCGGCAAGCAACGGGAAAACCAACGGCACCAACGTAGCCTCCTTGATAGGACCGATATTCTTGAATATCTCGATGTCCAGTATCATTTCGAGCGACATCAAAAAAATGACAAACGCACCCGCCACCGCGAACGAAGCGATATCCACCTGAAAAAGCTTCAGAATCATGTCACCGGCAAAAAAGAAAGCCAGCAACAGTCCAGCCGATATCAAAGTAGCCTCTATCGCATTGACAGAACGTCCCTTTTGCTTCAAATCCAGAATAATGGGAACAGCACCAATGATATCAATTACCGCAAACAGTACAATAAACGCACTTACCAATTCTTGCAAACTAAATACTCCCATAGCCTCATAAGTTTAATTTTTGTTCACAAATATAACATAAAAAAACGAAATGAAGATGCATACCAAGCAATATTCCTCCAAATTTCACAAAAATAAAGACAGAACCACCCAGCCGGAAAACATATTTCCATCGCTCTCCGAATATATCTTCAAAGACAAAAGGATATACCTGCACAAGCCAGACTAGTTATATGACCAACCGGTATCATCTATGTTGACCGAAACCGTCCTCTGCCCCAGCAAGCATTACCAGACGGTAAGAAACAATAAAAAAGGTAAAAGCCATGTTATGTATCAGAATATTGCTTAATTTTGTATGTTAAATTATAACTTAATAAAGTTAAAGACAGATGGAAGAGAATAGTATGTACAATAAGCTTTTGCTACTTCCCTTGTTCCAAGGGCTATGTAAAGAAGACTTTACAGCCATACTGGAAAAAGTAAAACTACATTTTCAAAAGCTTCCCGCAGGTAGTTGCATCGTGCGCCAAAACAATGCTTGCGAGGGCCTGTTTTTTGTCTTGCAAGGCAAAATACAGTCAGAATCAGCAGACCCAACCCATAATTATACACTCTACGAAACATTGGAAGCACCGTATGTAATAGAGCCTTATTCATTGTTCGGAATGTATCCGCAATACAATGCGTCATATCACACCCTGACGCCCGCAAACATCATCAGTATCGACAAATCATACATTCTGACAGAACTGAACAAATATGCCATCTTCCAGCTGAATTTCATGAATCTGCTTAGCAACCGGGCACAAACCATTTACCGCCGCCTGTGGAACGCCCACATCGGCGACACACAAAGCAAAATCATCAATTTCCTGTTGCTGCGATGCACCACCACCAACGGCTTCAAAAGGCTGCATATCCGGATGGAGGACCTTGCCGACCTGATAGATGACACACGCATCAACGTCTCGAAAATATTAAATGAACTAAAACAAGAAGGCCTGGTATCACTCAGCCGGAGAGAAATAGAAATCCCCGACATGAATGCACTTATAGCCTACAACCAAACCAATAAACAAACAAAATGACATTTATGGAAAATCCATTTTTCACCCCCTACCATACACCGCACGCTACCGTGCCATTCGACCGAATCACGCTCGCCGACTATGAGCCTGCCATCCGCGAAGGCATGCGCCGTGAAAACGAAGAAATCAAAGCCATTACCGATAATCCACAAGAACCTACCTTCGATAATACGGTAAAAGCATTGGAACAGTCTGGCGAACTGCTTGACCGAGTCACCACGGTGCTATTCAACCTGATGAGTGCCGAAACAAGTGATGACCTGGAAGCCATTGCTGAAAAACTGATGCCCGAATTGTCGGAACACAGCAACGACATCAATCTGAACGCAAGGCTTTTCCAACGTATCAAACATGTGTATGAAAAACGTGACCGGATCAACCTTACACACGAAGAATACCGGTTACTGGAAAAAACGTATGATGGATTTGTGCGCAACGGTGCCAACCTCTCGGATACGGACAAAGAGACTTTCCGCAAACTCAGTACAGAGCTGAGTACCCTTACTCTTCGTTTTTCACAAAACCACTTGAAAGAAACCAACAATTACGAATTGCAACTGACCCAAGAAGAAGACCTGAAAGGGCTTCCCGAAAGTGCCGTCGAAGCAGCTGCACATACAGCAAAAGAAAGAGGGAAAAACGGATGGATATTTACGCTGCAAGCACCCAGCTATGTGCCGTTTATGAAATATTGCGACAACCGCCAATTACGCCGTCAGCTATATCTTGCCTACAATACCCAATGTACACACGATAATGAGCAAAACAACCTTGATATCGTCAAACGGTTGGTAAACCTGCGCATGCAGATAGCCCAGCTGCTAGGATTCGCCGACTTTGCCGACTATGTACTCAGGAAACGCATGGCAGAAGACAGCCAGCACGTTTATCGCCTGCTCGACCAACTGCTGGAAGCCTATACCCCTACAGCCCATAAAGAAATAGAAGAAGTTACAGCCTTGGCACATGCCCTCGAAGGAAAACACTTCGAACTGATGCCCTGGGATTTCTCGTATTACTCAGAAAAACTGCGCAAGGAAAAATTCGACCTTGACGAAGAAGCCCTCCGGCCTTATTTCGAACTGAGCCAGGTGAAAAGCGGTGTATTCGGATTGGCTACACGCCTGTATGGCATAACTTTTAAAGAAAACAAAGACATCCCCGTATATCATCCGGACGTCAAAGCATATGAAGTATACGATAAAGACGGAAGTTTTCTGGCCGTACTTTACACCGATTTCCATCCACGTGCTGGGAAAAAATCAGGAGCATGGATGACCAGCTACAAGGAACAATGGATAGACGACAATGGTACCAACAGCCGTCCACATGTCTCCGTCACGATGAATTTCACAAAGCCGACCCCCGACAAACCGGCACTGCTGACATTCTCGGAAGTAACCACATTCCTGCATGAATTCGGACACGCATTGCACGGCACATTCGCCAATACACGGTTCAAAAGCATGAGCGGAACAAATGTTTATTGGGATTTTGTAGAACTTCCCTCGCAAATCATGGAAAATTTTGCCATTGAAAAAGAATTTCTTAATACCTTTGCACGTCATTACCAGACTCATGAACCACTGCCCGAAGAACTGGTTAAGCGAATTATAGACGCAGCCAATTTCAACGTTGCCTACGCCTGCCTGCGTCAAGTCAGCTTCGGATTGCTGGATATGGCATGGTATACACGTCATACCGCATTCGACGGAGATGTCCGTGCATACGAAAAAGAAGCGTGGAAACGCGCACAAATCTTGCCGCAAATAGCCGGCACGTGCATGAGCGTACAGTTCGGGCACATTATGTCGGGAGGCTATGCCGCCGGATATTATAGTTATAAATGGGCAGAAGTGCTGGACGCTGATGCTTTTTCTGTATTCAAGGAAAAAGGCATTTTCAATACCGAAGTGGCACAATCGTTCCGCGACAATATCTTGTCGAAAGGAGGAACTGAGCATCCGATGGTACTATACAAGCGCTTCCGAGGGCAAGAGCCTGCCATCGATGCTTTACTGAAACGGAATGGAATCATAAAATGAAAAAACAATGAGAAAATACGGATTATACATCTGGCTGTGCATGGCAACGCTGCTTTGCGGATGCAACCAGGAAGATGATGTGTTTGAAATATTCGCCAGCGGACAGACATGGCATTGGAGCGGTTCGTATGACACGACAAACTGGCAAGATGACAATAACTACACCTTGACAACCTCGAAAGATGACTTGGAGCAAATCAACAAAGACCCGGACAAGTTCATCATCCAATTTGCTGAAGACGGGAGCGTAACAGGACAAGGCGAATCGTTTACGTTTACCGGCACATGGAGTGCAGACGGAAATGACCGGAGTTTTTCGGTGAGGCTGACTCCCAACCATACCCCTAGCGGACGAGACAAGACGTTCTATGATGAAATCAGCAACGCACATTTTTATCGGGGAGATTCACAACTCATTAAACTATTTAATGCAGACAAGAACCACTATATACAATTTTACCCCGTCGGATTCAGAAACTAAAATAACACCTTATTATATATATGGAACCAAGCGACACCAAACAAGAAACATTAGACAGGCGATACATGCGCATGGCTACTATCTGGGCAGAAAACTCTTACTGCAACCGAAGAAAAGTAGGGGCACTGATTGTCAAAAACAAGATGATAATCTCGGATGGCTACAACGGGACACCTGCCGGATTTGAAAACGTATGCGAAGACGAACACGGACTGACCAAACCGTACGTATTGCATGCCGAAGCTAATGCCATCACCAAAATAGCCCGTTCGAACAACAGCAGCGAAGGAGCAACACTTTATGTCACCGCATCCCCTTGCATCGAATGTGCCAAGCTGATTATCCAAGCCGGCATCAAACGGGTAGTGTATGCCGAAAAATACCGGTTGGAAGATGGTATCGAACTCTTGAAACGTGCAAATATAGAAGTGATTTATTTAAACGAAGAAGCGTATGACAAATAACAACAAAAACCGGCTGATGCCTTTCCTGCTTGCCTTTTGTGTAGTGATAGGAATCTTAATCGGAACATTTTATGCCAACCATTTTTCAGGCAACAAACTGGGCATCATCAACACTTCATCCAACAAGCTGAACGCTCTGTTGCGTATCATAGATGACCAGTACGTAGACACTGTAAATATGTACGACCTGGTAGAAGAAGCCATGCCTCAAATACTCGGCGAATTGGACCCGCACTCGGCATACATCCCTGCCAAAGATTTAGAAACTGTCAATTCCGACCTGAAAGGCAGCTTCAGCGGTGTAGGCATACAGTTCACCATCCAAGACGATACCATCCACGTGAACAATGTAATCCCCGGTGGACCTTCGGAAAAAGTAGGTATGCTGGCAGGCGACCGTATCATTGAAGTAGACGACTCGGCTTTCGTGGGTGAAATAGTAACCAATACCGAAGCCATGCGACGCTTGAAAGGCGAAAAAGGAAGCACCGTCAAACTGGGTGTCTACCGCCCTGGTGAAGAAGAAATACTACACTTTACAGTTGTCCGTGGCGACATTCCGGTAAAAAGTATCGATGCCGCCTATATGGTCAATGACCAGTTTGGCTATATCAAAGTAAACAAGTTCGGAGAAACCACTTATCCGGAACTGCTGGTGGCACTTGCCAAACTGAACCGTTCCAACTACAAAGGACTGATTATCGACCTGCGTGGAAACACCGGAGGATATATGGCATCAGCTATCCAAATGATTAATGAGTTCTTGCCTGGAAACAGCCTGATAGTATATACAGAAGGACGTAAATCCCCACGCGAAAACTACACATCCAACGGTACTGGAAGCAGCCAAAGCATTCCGCTTGTCGTGCTGATGGACGAAGGATCGGCATCGGCAAGCGAAATATTTGCCGGAGCCATTCAAGACAATGACCGGGGTACCATCATCGGACGCCGCTCGTTTGGCAAAGGGCTTGTACAGCAACCTATCGAGTTCAGCGACGGTTCGGCTATCCGCCTGACCATTGCCCGCTATTACACTCCTTCGGGACGCTGTATCCAAAAGCCATACGTAAAAGGAAACGATTCAGAATACGAAATGGACTTGATTACCCGTTACGAACATGGCGAATTTTTCTCGGCAGACAGCATCAAGCAGAATACCCAGGAAATCTATCATACCCGGTTGGGACGGACTGTTTATGGAGGCGGAGGCATTATGCCAGATATCTTCGTTCCGCAAGACACCACAGGCATTACGACTTACTTCCGCATGGCCGCTGCACGGGGACTGATTATCAGATATACACTGGATTATACAGACAAGAACCGAAGCACGCTCCAGAAGTATACGACTCCCGACAGCATGGCCGACTACCTGAAAACCCAGAACCTGCTGGAAAAATTCGCATCGTATGCTGAAAAGAAAGGATTGAAACGCCGGAATATATTGATGTACAAATCCAAAAAACTGTTCGACGAAAACCTGTACGGAAACATCATATACAATGTTCTGGGCATCGAAGCATACATTGAATACAGCAACAAGACCGACAAAACCGTCTTGCAAGCTCTGGAAGTATTGGAAAAAGGAGAATCTTTCCCTAAAGCACCGGAAGAAGCAACCAATTGACCCAACACATCAAGCACATGCAGTCAAAGAAAGATATCAGAACCCGTATAGCACAAGAAAAAAAACAGCATACGACAGAAGAATTACACAATCTTTCTTCCAGGTTGTTTAGCCAGTTGGAAGCACATCCGCGCTTCCAACTGGCTAAAACCGTCTTGCTTTATCACTCTCTTCCCGATGAAGTACAGACACATGCATTCATAGAAAAATGGTATTCCCAAAAGGTAATTGTGCTGCCTGTAGTAAAGGGCAACGAACTTGAATTGCGCACATATAAAGGTGCAGACCAGTTGCAGACAGGTAGCTTCCACATCCAAGAACCCCTCGGAACAGCATTTCCTTCACCTGCCTCCATCGACCTTGCCATCATTCCAGGCGTATCTTTCGACCGGAGAGGCAACCGTTTAGGACGAGGCAAAGGATATTATGACCGTCTGCTCAACAAACTGAATGTATATAAAATAGGTATATGCTTCCAGTTCCAACTGACCGAGCCAGGACTTCCGACAGAAGACTCTGACATACCTATGGACGAAGTATGGACCGAAAACGGGAACGTTGCCTCTACCGGAAGACAATGTTGACTATTACCTGCGAACCGACTTGAGCATTCAAGTTACGTATCAGCAACGTCCGGCTCATTGACAACTCCTGCCGCAAGACCGACGACGACAAATGCACATACAAGACCTGGTTCTTGATATACAGATTCATCGTATAACGCGCAATGACGGGACCCACCACGTCTTTCCATGCCTCTATCAACCGGTATTCATTAAGTGGAGTCTCCAGACCTTCCTGCCTGAGCAAACGCCGGATAACATCCCCTACCTGCTCTGTATTGTTCCGTTTCATACGTCATCTTCTCCTTTCCGTTCCGACACACATCCGTCTACGACCTCAAACAGTTTATAATCCTCTCCCACCTCACGCAGAATCTTATCCAGATGCTCACGATTGGTATCGGTTATAAATATCTGACCGAAATTGTCTCCTGCCACCAGTTTGACAATCTGTTCCACACGCGATGCATCCAATTTATCAAATATATCATCCAACAATACAATGGGAACAGTATGGTTTCCTATCCGTTTCAAGAAATCGAACTGCGCCAGTTTCAATGCGATAAGATAGGTTTTATTCTGCCCTTGCGAACCTTCACGCTTGATGGGGAAATCACCCAGTTTCATAACCAAATCATCCTTATGCATACCTTTGGTAGAATACCCCAAAAGACGGTCGCGCTGCCGGCTCTCTTTCAGCAGCTGCAACAAGTCTCCCTCTCCCGCATGCGATTCATAGGTCAAACTTACCTGTTCCCGTTCCTGCGAAATATAGGCATAATACGACTGGAATACCGGTACAAATTCATCGACAAAGCTTTTCCGCTTCCGGTAAACGATTTCTCCCATCGCAGCCATTCCTTCTTCCCACAAGGTCATCAGTTCATCTTCCGGTTCCATTTCCGATTTCAATAAGGCATTACGCTGCTGCAAAGCCTTGTTATACCTGATCAGGGCATCCAGGTATTCACGGTCGAACTGCGAAATAACCACATCCATAAACCGGCGCCTTTCCTCGCTCCCTCCTGCTATCAACCACGAATCGGCAGGCGACACCATAACCAGAGGAATCAACCCTATATGGTCCGACAGGCGGGAATATTCCTTCTTATTACGTTTGAACTGCTTCTTCTGCCTACGTTTCAACCCACAATACACCTCTTCCGGTTCGCCCAGGCCATTCTCGTAAAATCCTTGTATCACAAAAAAGTCACGGTCATGAAAAATATTCTGCGAATCAATAGGGTTGGTAGCACTTTTGCAGAACGAAAGATAATACACCGCATCCATCAGGTTCGTTTTACCCATGCCATTCTTACCGATTATGCAATTCAACTTTCGGGAAAATCCCAGTTCTACCTGTTCCAGATTCTTGTAATTTAATATAGAAATGCGTTTTAACCACATAATTCATCCACTTTTAAGTCACAAAAATACGAATAAAAGGACGATTGATAAAAAAACATGCCCGCAAATTTCATTTATAACTATAAATAAATTACTTTTGCTGACCGAAATTGCATTGTGAGGAAAATAATAAAAAACAATAAGAAAGATGTCAAAACAAAATCAAACTCATGACCCATTGAATGTGGATGAAGCATTAAGCACTTCCGAAGCATTCCTGTTTAAGTACAAGAACCTGTTGATAGGTATCGTAGTAGCTATCGTAGTAATCGTATGCGGATTTCAGGCTTATACCCACTTTATCGGCGAGCCCAACGAGGTAAAAGCATCCGAAGCACTGTTTAAAGGCGAACAATATTTCGGAAACAACGATTTCGAGTCCGCCTTGAAAGGGGACAGCCTGGGATATGCAGGCTTTCTGAAAATAGCAGACGAGTACAGCGGAACAGATGCAGGAAATCTGGCTAATGTTTATGCCGGACTTTGCTACGCACAATTAGGCAAATACGAAGAAGCCACTACTTATCTCGACAAATTCAGTGCAGACGACTATATGGTAGCCCCGGCAATCATCGGTACTTTGGGTAACTGCTATGCACAGATGGGACAACTGGACAAGGCTGCAGCCACCCTACTGAAAGCTGCCCACAAAGCAAACAGCACAACCTTAAGCCCCATCTATCTGCTACAGGCAGGTCAGATTCTGGAAAAACAAGGCAAAAACGCCGAAGCTGTAGATGCTTACAAGGAAATCAAGACCCAATATGGCAACTCCTACCAAGCCATGAATATCGACAAGTATATCGAACGCGCTTCTATTAAATAAAGGTGGGAAAAGCATTCCATAGCGGAATCTTCCTACCAGCATGAGGCCAACGCAAATTATATAAACTAAATTGAATATCCGCAAACATGGATTGTTTGCGGATATTCATTAAACCAATTCTCACCATCTACCCAAAAATTCAAAAGCCATGTCAACAGCTTACCACAATCTCTCCGATTACGACACCAATGCCGTACCCGATGCTTCAAACATGCGTTTCGGAATCGTTGTATCCGAATGGAACTCTAACATTACCGGTGCCCTGCTGCAAGGAGCCGTAACTACTTTAAAAAAACATGGCGCAAAAGATGAAAACATCCTGACCGCAACCGTACCGGGCAGCTTCGAATTGACATACGGATGCTCCCAGTTCATCAAAAGCGGCAAAGTAGATGCAGTTATCGCCCTAGGATGCGTAGTGCGCGGCGATACGCCTCATTTCGATTATGTATGCATGGGAGCCACCCAAGGTATTACCTGTTTGAATGCAACCCATGACATCCCGGTACTCTTCGGCCTGCTTACAACCGATACCATGCAACAGGCAGAAGACCGCGCAGGTGGAAAATTAGGCAATAAAGGCGATGAATGTGCCATCGATGCAATAAAAATGATTGATTTTGCTTGCAAATTAAAAAAATAGCATTACCTTTGCAACGCATTTGAGAAAACGAGGGAATAAGCCAAATATTCCCTCTCAAAAAGGGCAAATACCAGAGTGGCCAAATGGGGCAGACTGTAAATCTGCTGGCTTACGCCTTCGGTGGTTCGAATCCATCTTTGCCCACTGATTTGCGGAAGTAGCTCAGTCGATAGAGCATTAGCCTTCCAAGCTGAGGGTCGCGGGTTTGAGTCCCGTCTTCCGCTCTATGAAAAGAGTGCTTTTATAAACGGGCAAGTACCAGAGTGGCCAAATGGGGCAGACTGTAAATCTGCTGGCTTACGCCTTCGGTGGTTCGAATCCATCCTTGCCCACTGATTTGCGGAAGTAGCTCAGTCGATAGAGCATTAGCCTTCCAAGCTGAGGGTCGCGGGTTTGAGTCCCGTCTTCCGCTCTCCAAAGAGACTATCTCGGATTTTCACGAGGTAGTCTCTGATTTTTTTATTGAATATCCGTTCATTTTATCCAATCCCGCATCATCCACATTTTCGTTAATCTGACGAAATCCGGCGGATATTCCACAGATTTTTCGTAAATCTGTATAAGGAATATACCTCTTTGAAATCAAGAGAGTTAGAAGAATTACCTCGTTTTCGGGTAATGAGTTGGTAACCGTTCTAATTGCCGTGGTCTGCATCGCTTTGCTTGTTCGGGAAACTCTTACGGTACAAAGGTATGAAAAATATTCAGACTGAAAGGATCATTCCAAAAATTATTTCAGTCTGGATATTTGGCATCCACCCTTATGCCGTTTTGGGCTTGAAGCAATTAACGAGCAAGGAAGCCACGGTAAAAGCTATTCCCGTCCAAACCACACCTGCCCATCCGTAATGTTGCCAAAACAGGCCTGAAACGAATGTACCAGCAGAGCCACCCAAGAAGTAAATGGTCATATAAACGGTATTGACACGATTGATAGCGGATGCGTCAAGGGAGACCACGCTGGTCTGATTTGACAAATGGATGCATTGCATTCCTGCATCAATCAAAAGGATGGCGATTATCATCCACAAGTAGCTGTCATTTCCAAAAAATGCCAACAACCATGCAGCCAAGATAACACATCCCCCGACAATGGAGAAGAACCTTACGCCGTACTTCTGGATATAGCCGCTAATGAATACAACCGTAGACGCACCTGCCAATCCGCACAAACCGAGTGCCCCGATAATATCGTCATCCGCAAAGAATGGCTCTTGCTTCATCCGGAAAGCAAGGCAACTCCACAACGCAAAGAACGAGCCATAAGCCAATGCCGCCCTCAACGAAGCGATACGCAAGTACGGGTATTTGGCAAGCAGACGCAACAAGGATTTCATCAGACCCGCATAATTTTCACGTGAATGAGCAGGCAGAACGGGAAGCATCTTGTAAATCATAAGAAAGCATCCGAGCATAAACACACAAGCCACAAAATAGACGGAACGCCATCCCCACATATCAGCCAGGAAACCACTTAACACCCGTGAGCCAAGAATGCCTATGAGCAGACAGGACTGTATAATCCCCACGTTGCGTACCTTGTGTGCGGGTGCTGAATGGAAAGACACCAACGGGATGAAGAACTGCGGCATAACCGAAGATGCTCCGGCAAGCAAGGATGCGCCCCACACCCAATAGATGTTAGGGGCAAGTGCTATGGCAAGCAATGCGCACGATGAAATGATATAATTGGTCAATATCAGCTGCTTTCGTGAAACCAAATCGCCAAGCGGAATGACAAACACAAGTCCGACTACATAACCTATCTGGGTCAATGTCGCAACCATGCTGGCAGAAAAGTCGCTTACCCCAAAATCCTTTGCCATGCTGCCCAACAAAGGCTGGTTGTAGTAGCAGTTGGCAACGGAAAGCCCGGTAGCGACTGCCATCAGAGCCAGCAGAGGTGCCGGAATGCCATGGTTTTCTCTCAATTCATATTTCATCATTTATTCCTCCTTTCAGTATGACACAACTTTCAATCCAATCAAGGAGGCAATGAGCGTGAACAGGAAGAAAAGCCGTATGGGAGTGGCCGGCTCTTTGAAAACGAATATCCCAATCAAGACCGTGCCGACCGCTCCGATACCCGTCCAAATGGCGTATGCCGTGCCCAAAGGCAAAGTCTGAACCGCTTTGGCAAGTAATGCCATACTCAATACCGTGGAAGCCAAGAAACCGCTTCCCCACAGATAAAAACCAATACCTGATGCCTCTCTCGTTTTTCCCAAGCAGAATGTAAGGCTTACCTCAAACAATCCTGCCAAAAATAAAATTATCCAATTCATACCTATGATTTATTAAATTCGGGTGCAAAAGTAAGCAAGTAATTTCTAACCGTTTTTTACATTTGGTAAAAACGGATTTTGCATTTGACAAAAAAAAACAGCCGTTAGCAGCTGTTTCTGTGCGCTATTTTATAATTTTGTACCACGACAAAATGACTTATGGATATAAAGGAAATCATCAACCAGAGATATGCCATGCCGGATGCGTCTTTGGACAAGTTGCGGCAATGCCTGACGGAAGTCTCATACCCAAAAGGATTCCAAGTGTTGGAATATGGCAAGATAGAAAAAGACATCTTTTTCATCAAGAAAGGCATTGTCCGCGCCTATACTTCGGTAGAGGGGAAAGAAATTACCTTTTGGGTCGGCAAGGAAGGGGCGACTATTGTTTCCATGAAAGGATATGTGAATGACGAACCGGGGTATGAAACAATGGAGCTGATGGAAAATTCTGTCTTAATATGTATTGGAAAGGAAAAAACTGAAAGAGTTATTCTTGGAGGATTTGCACATAGCCAATTGGGGACGGCGTTATGCGGAAATGGAACTGCTTGCTGCCGAGGAACGGCTGATTTCCATGTTGTCAGCCGTCGCCTCGGAACGGTATCACGAGTTGTTGGAGAAAGAGCCTGATTTGTTACAGCGGTTGCCGTTAGGAAGTATCGCCACCTATTTAGGCATCACACAGGCAAGTTTGAGTAGGATTCGGGCACAAATAAAATGACGTTTCAACCAACTGAGGATAGCAAGCGGTTTTGGTCTGCCCCAAACACAAACTTGCTATTTTTCCGTTGGTATTGTTTATAATCCCATGCCCTTGCCTCTCCTAAGCGGTTCAACCGTCCTTTTAACGGATGAGAACAGCCTGCCAAACTGCTCCTTGAACCACTCTCCAATCACTTGCCCGTTGATGGCAAGTGCAAGCTTGGACTTGTCTTTCGGGTCTTTTACCACTTGGAAGCCTGCTTCCTCGGTCGTGAACTTCCGCCTGTGCTCTTCCGAATAGAGCTCGCCCTCGTAGAACAGCGGTTTGCCGCTGATGAGCGTGGCAGTCTGCCTTTCGTTGAAGCCGACTTTCAGACAGAACCTCTCCATGTACACCAACTCTTGGAACAGCGGAAACCACTTCTTGGCTTTTTGGATAATGGACTTCAGGAATGACACTTCCCTTTGGTGTTCCGCTTCCTTGTCCGCCATTTCTCTGCGGTGCTTGGCTTGCAGTTCCATCAGTTGACGGCTGTGTTCATCCTGCTGCCGCTGCATCTGTTGTTGCAACAACTCGATGCTCTCGTCACGGGCGGCAACCTCGCCTTGCAAGGTTCGGTTGTCGGCTTCCAACTCTTTCAATTTGCCGCTGCCCAAAAGAGAACCTACTTTTGCCACGAGTGCCGCTTTCGCCTCGGTCTTGGCGGCTTCCAGCTTCTCCGACTTGATTTCTTTTTTGACTTCGTCAAGTTCCTGCTTTGCCTGTTGGCATTCGGTCTGCAACTGCTGCACGTTGGCTTCAAGCTCTCCCGTCTGCCGTTTCAGGTCACGGTAGTATTGGGCGGTGGTTGTGTGCCGTGCTTCCGAACCTCGTATGCCACGCTGCAATCCGTACTTCGCCATCGCTGCGGCATAGCTGTCATGATAGGCAACAAGCCTTTCACGGCTCATGAGGTCGTCAGCACACAAACGCACGGCGTTGGCTTTCTTGCGGTAGGTGCGTTTGCCCTCCGCCTGCTTCTTCCTCGCTTTCCTGCGCTCTCCCGTTACTATCGGCACAACCGTTGCATGAATATGCGGCGTGTGCTCGTCCATGTGCAGCACTGCCGATACGGTGTTCTCCTTTCCGAACGTGCGGTGTAGCCATTGCAGATTGTCATCGCACCATTCGTTCAGTCTGCCCTCGTCCTGCACTCTTATCATGTCCTCGTGCGTACCCGAAAGCACGATGCGGATTGCCCGTACTTGGTCGGGCGTTATCTTCCTCTTGATGCCAGCCGTGCGGATGCGGTGGCTTATAGCCTCGGTGCGGTCAGCCACACCGTCGGGAAACTCTACCAGTTCACGGTTGAGGTGGGTGCGTGTGGGGTCTGCGTTCTTGGGCGTAGTCTTGCGTTCGATGTGGTCGGATGCGCCCGTGTCAGCCGAACCTTTCGCCTTGTTGATTTGGATGCTTATGTATCCCATGTTCGTTTCTTGTTTTAGAGGTTATACAAACTTGTCTGTCGGTGTCCGCCTGCCTGCGGTTATAGCCGCACGGGGCAAACGGGGTGTCCAGAGGGGTACGCCCCCGCTGGCTCATTGGGGCGTTTTTAGCATTAGCGTCAGCGGTGCGTGAAGAAAACGCCCTAATGAGCTATGGCTTTTTGTTTCCCAAAAGCCTGCGGCGGCGTCAGCGGTAATGTCGGCGGACATTGGTTGCCTTTTCTTTTCGCCAGTGACATCGGTTTCCCCTTGTCGGTCGGCAAACCGGAAGTCCGTCCGACCTGTCTGCGAATAGCGATGTTCACCTCTGTTGCTTCTCCGGCGGACTTGATGAGGGGTGAAAATCCGATGAATTGATGATTGGATAGTCTAATATTCTGACAGCTAATGGAATAACCTTTCATCAGCGTTTCATCAAACCGCTCGCCAAAAGAAAAGTGATGAATGGCGTTGTGCTGCCTTTCTCTTTTCATCAGCCAAATCCTTTTGTTGAGTGTTTGATGAGGATGTAAGTTGCTGTTATTCTTTATGTTTATATATGCTTTCATCATTTCATCAAAATATCAAAGCATTTCCAACTGCGATTTGCTTACCGTGTAGTAGCGTCCAATTCTCCTGACGGGTGAATAGCGGCATTCGCGGTTGTAATCGTATTGGTAGGTGGTATAGGAAAGCGAATTGGATGCAGGAGCCAGCTTCCAGCATTCCTGCACCACTTTCCGAACCTGCGACTTCTCCACCTTTACTTGAGAGCAGACGAGCAACGGGATAATGTCATTGAGGCAAAAAGAAACAGAACTGATGCCCACGCTTGCCATGATGTCGAGCAGCAGTTCCGCCATCTCTATCTCCAAACGGTTGCGGTTGCTTCGGATTATCTTCCGCAGGGCATCCGTTTCCAGCCGCTTCGGATTGAACCACATACGGCTTTCTTTCTCGGTGGAGAGTGTACGGTTGCATAGGAAGTGCAGGAAAGCGGGGATTTCCGCTTTCAGCTTTTGCAGGAAGTCGGTGTCATCACTCCGTAGCGGCACAATCTTCCGCACCCAATAGCGTGTCTCGCCAGCGTCAATGATGACAGGCAGGTGTTCGTTGTTGGAGCAAAGCACGAACTTGGCGAAGAAGCCTATCTCGTCACGGTCTTTCCCTTTTGCCTCCACCTTGTAGGACAGTGTGGTGCTGAGATTCTTCAATCGCTCGCTGTCCTCACGGCGGTTGAGCAGCACTTCGTCCACCATGATGAGCAGTTTGCCCGCCCAATCTGAATTGAACTGGCTGCGGAAATCCTCGTTGGTGTTGAACGTCACGTTGTTTTGGAATACGGCTTTCAGGAAGTTCAGGAACGTGCTTTTGCCCGTGTTCCTCTCTTCGGACACGAGCAACAGGATGGGCAGCTTCTGAACGGGGTAAAGATATAGCAGTTGCAGGTAATCCATCCCCAACTCATACTGTTCGCCGAAGATGTGTTCCACCAACGAGCGGATACAAAGGAAGTCGCCTTGTCGGGGAACGTGGCTTATCGGCTCGTAAAGGTTGAGGAACTTGCCGACTACTGGCTTGTAGCCCACATGGTCGGGTACGGTGCAGAAGCCGTCATACTTCGGAACACTTGCCATGTAGTCCTTGCCGTAGTCCTGCCGCAGGGTCTCGGAGTTCCATGCGATGCGCTTCCTCACATAGCCGCCGTCAATTCGGGGCTGGTCCACAATTTTGTAGAGCGTTGTGCCTACACGGATAAATTCTTCTTTCTTTTCCATGTTTCAAATATAGTTTTTTGTGCCGCCGACACCTTGTCGGCAGGCGGGTTGAACATGGGTGCAAAGCTACGGCATGACGGTTAAAACCTTGATACGTAAAACGATGCAGAACGGCGCAAAAGAAACCGACGGATAAGAAAATGCAGTAAGATGGGCAATATCAGTCATCAAAAGGCGAAAAGAAAAAGCCCGAAGAAGCGGAAAATGGTACTTCTTCGGGCAGACTTGGATTGTGTGAGTGCATGGGCGTAGTGACACGCAACCGCACTCGCTAACACTTACACGATATGCTGTTACCTAACGAAAGCCAAAGCATTTGTCTGTCTTTTCGCAAGCACAGCCTTTCCAGCAAGACATTACGCACTCTTGCGGCATTGGATGTGTTGATACGGAAAGCCAGTGCCATTACCATTGGCAGCGCATACACTTCCAAATAATAACCGTTTGGCAGCCTGATGCGCCTTTCCACTTCGCAAGATTGCAACACTCCGCTCCTATACACGGCTCGGACGGCGGCACGGAGTGTCGGGGCGATTACATCAAACAGCGTTACCAACTCCATTTCGCTCATCCACACATTGGCTATATCGGACGGTACGGCAACCCTGCCGCTTCCGTCCATCGTGATTGTTGCCCGTTTCATATCCCTGCCACCTTGATGTTGCCGAATGACTTGCTCAACTTGTCGCCCAGCATCGTGAGGTCGTTATCCAGCTTCTCCACGGTTATCTTCGCATAGATTTGGGTCGTTTCGATGTTCGTATGTCCCAAAATGCGGCTTACGCTTTCTATCGGCATACCCTTGCAGAGAGCCAGGGTTGCGAATCCATGACGTGAGCAATGAAATAGAACCCCCAAAGCAGCCGTCAGCAAACAAGTGATGATAAAACGCAACCCGTTTGAAATGAGCGGTTTCGCATTATTCTGCCGGATGCCGGAAACGCAACGGAGTGCGGAATACTGAGGCATTTCAGTTACCAAGCCGTTAGCCGCCTGTTACCGAAGTAAGGACAGGTAACGCACGGAAAATGAAATTGTTGTGCGCCCGTGCCGATTGCGCCGATACGCACTGTTCTGCAAATCAAGGAACGCTTGCACTCAACTTAACTTTGCAACAAAAAAGTGTGAGCGTATGAAAATCGAGAAATTCAAGGTGCTGCTCTACCTGAAAAAGAGCGGAACGGACAAGTCGGGCAAAGCCCCGATAATGGGAAGGATAACGGTGAACCGCACGATGGCGCAGTTCGGCTGCAAGCTGTCGTGCAGGCCGGAGTTGTGGAACGCGAGGGAAAGCCGTCTGGACGGCAAGAGCCGCGAGGCGGTGGAGGCCAACGCGAAATTGGACAAGTTGCTGCTTGCGGTCAATGCGGCATTTGATACGTTGGTGGAGCGTGGGCAGGACTTTGACGCTACGGCAGTCAAGGACTTGTTCCAAGGCAGTATGGATACGCAGATGACCCTGCTGAGAATGACCGACCGCATCTGCGAGGACTTGAAGGCACGTATCGGCATCGACCGTGCCAAAGGAACCTACCCCGGCTATTACTACATGAGAAGGACATTGGGCGAATTCATCGAGTGGCAGTTCAAGACGAAGGACATCGCTTTTGGGCAACTTTCCGAACAGTTCATACACGACTACCAGAACTTCGTGATGGACGTGAAAGGCTTGGCGGTGGACACCGTGCGCCACTATCTCGCCATCTTGAAAAAGGTATGCCGCATCGCCTACAAGGAGGGGCATGCCGAAAGATGTCATTTCGCCAATTTCACCTTACCGCAAAAGACAGAGCGTACACCGAGGGCGTTGAGCCGTGAGGACTTCGAGAAGATACGCGATGTGGAGATACCCGCATGGCGCACCACGCACATCCTTGTGCGTGACCTCTTCCTGTTTGCCTGTTATACGGGAACCGCCTATGCGGATGCGGTGAGCGTCACAAGGGACAATCTGTACACCGATGACGAGGGATGCCTTTGGCTGAAATACCGCCGCCAGAAGAACGAGCTTCGGGCGAGCGTGAAACTGCTGCCGGAAGCACTCGCCCTGATTGAGAAGTACCATGACGAAAACCGCCCGACGCTGTTCCCGATGATATACCATCCGAACCTCCGTCGGCACATGAAATCACTTGCCGTCCTTGCAGGGGTGAGCAGCACCTTGTGCTACCATCAGGCACGTCACTCCTTCGCCTCGCTGATTACTCTGGAGGCCGGAGTGCCGATTGAAACCATCAGCCGGATGCTGGGACATTCCGATATAACCACAACCCAAGTTTATGCCCGTGTCACCCCGAAGAAGCTCTTTGAGGACATGGACAAGTACATAGAAGCGACCAAAGACTTGAAACTAATCCTTTAATCCTAAAAACATTACCATTATGCGCAGTACATTTTCCATATTACCGTATATCAACCGGAACAAGGTGAAGGCGGACGGCACGACCTCCGTCCTGTGCCGCATCACCATAGACGGCAAGAGTTCCACGATGGCGACGGGCATCTATTGCCGTCCGGAGGATTGGAACAGCAGGACAGGAACCATCCGCACCGTCAGAGAGAACAACCGCCTGCAGGAGTTCCGCAAGTCCGTCGGGCTTGCCTACGATGAGATTTTGAAGAAACAGAACGTGGTGAGCGCCGAACTGCTCAAAAATACATTGGCGAAAAGGGCGGTCATCCCCACCAAGCTGTTGCAGATGGGCGAAAGGGAACGCGAACGGCTGCTTGCCCGTTCAAAGGAGATAAACTCCACGTCCACCTACCGCCATTCGGGGTATTACCAGAAGTACCTGAAAGACTACCTCACCTCGTTGGGCAAGGAGGACATTGACTTCACCGACATCACGGAGGACTTCGGCAGTTCCTACAAGGCGTTCATGAAGCGCAACAAGAACTTCAGCACACAGCAAATCAACAAGTGCCTTTGTTGGCTGAGCAAGCTGGTGTACCTCGCAGTGGACTACGAGATACTCCGAGCCAACCCGTTGGAGGACATGGAATACGAGAAGAAGCCCGCGCCGAAGCACAGGCACATCAGCCGTGCGGAGCTGAAAGCCATCCTCGAAACCCCGATGCTCGACCCGTTGCAGGAACTTGGGCGCAGGGCGTTCCTGTTTTCGAGCTTCACGGGCTTGGCGTATGTGGACATCATGCTGCTCCATCCGCACCATATCGGCAGGACGGCGGACGGCAGACGTTACATCCGCATCAACCGCAAGAAAACCAATGTGGAGGCGTTCATCCCCCTGCACCCGATAGCGGAACAGATACTCGACCTCTACAACACCACGGACGACACCAAGCCCGTGTTCCCGCTTCCGAGCCGTGACGAGATGTGGTTTGAGATACATGAGCTGGGCGTTGCGATAGGGCGGAAAGAAAACTTGTCCTACCATCAAAGCAGGCACTCCTTCGGAACGTTCTTAATTTCAGAGGGAATACCCATCGAAAGCATCGCCAAGATGATGGGGCATTCCGGTATAAGAACCACCCAACGGTATGCGGAGATTACGGACAAGAAGATATCCAAGGACATGGACAACCTGATGGCGGTCAGAATGATGTACGGAACAGGCAAATGGTACAAAAGGCAAGGATTGCCAAAAGAAACAGACCTTAATAATGAGCAAATTGGGAAATGATTATGGAACGTGGAATAATTACAATCAGCGAAAACGGTGCGGTCACTATTCCGACCGTTCCCGTTTGGATGACGCAGCAGGAGATGTCCGATGCGTTCAATGTGTTCGGCTGTGACATACGTCGGGCAATCCGTGCCATTTACAAGAATATGGAGTTGTTGGAAAGCGACACCATACGCTATGTCAGGCAGGACAACGGGATAAGCTATGACGTGTACAGTCTTGAAATGGTGATTGCCGTTGCTTTCAAGCTGCGGACTAAGGAAAGCATGGCTTTCAGGCGGTTTGTCATGGGCAGGCTGAATGCAAACGGCAGCAAACCAATCAACCTTTTCTTTTCGCTCTCCCCGTCACGTGGAAAGAGAGCGGGAAATTGAGCCGACCTCAAACGGCGTAAGAGATACCCTCAGACGGCGTATGAGACTGCCTCTAATGCCGTCCGAGGGTAACATTGTCTTTATCCTATCTGAATGCCTCCCGGTAATTGGCGGCAAGCATCCGCTCGATGTCCGATTCCTTGTAGAGAATCTTGCCGCCCAACTGGTAGTAGGATATTATTCCGTTGTTGCGGTAGTCCTGCAAAGTGCGGCGGCTCACTTTCAACCGTGCCGACACCTCCCTGTCCGTCAGGAAGCGTTCACCGCCCAAAGTAGGACGGTTGTTCGCCACGAAGTTCTCGATGCCGTCCAGCAGACGGTCAAGCGTGTCGCCGAATCGGGCGACCAGCGCATGGTTCTTGGTAATCATTTCGCTCATAGCTACATTGGATTTAGTGGTACAATCAAAATCAAACGGCTCTGTCCTCCCGGTTGCGTTCTACGGGTTTGACAATCCGCATCACATCCTCCGGCTTGTAAAACACCTTGTGGTTGATTTGCGAATAGGCCAACGTGCCGTTGTCGCGCAGCGTCTGCAAGGTTCGCGGACTGATGTTAAGCTGTCGGCAGACTTCTTGGTTGTCCATCCACCTGTTCATAGACCTGCCGCCCTGCTTGGCGAGGATGGCATCCATCCGTTCCGTGAAACGGCTGAACTTCGCCGCCATTTCCTCGAACGCCTCTTTCTGAATAATCAAAACTTCCATTGTCGATACTGTTTTTAATGTTGATACTCGGTTTTGCCTGCAAAGTAAAGGGGTATCGCGCGTCAAACAATGGGTTGGCAGTTTCGTGGAAGCATTTGGCAGCGATTGGCGTTGATGTCCCGCCCTGTGCGAAAAGCGATTTATTATTCCCTTCTGCATCAAAACCACTACAAACAACTTCCGGTTGTCTAATCATGGCCGTCAGTCTTATGGTGTAGTCAAGCACCGGATTTCGCCGGATTTCATAGCGTTGTTATAGAAATGAAATAACAAGCCGCTATTTTTGCTATGAAATCCTTAAACCATTCGGATGATGATAGAAAGAGACTTGCGCCAGACCGCTTACAATGACTGCAAAAAAGCCCAACGGTGGGAGATGGTTCTTATCATCGCGCTACTGTCGGGTATGGGGCTGGTTTTCGGATTCGCAATGGCTCCGGTTTCTCCTTACTTAGGCTGCGGGATAGGACTTCTCTTCATCGTGCTGATTGGCTGCTTTGTCCGTGCCTTTCGGAAAAGGCATAAAAAGGAACTCGGAATAATCAGCCAAGGCATCTTGACGGAAGCCGAAGTGGTGGAGCTGAGGGAGGAGAAGGAGGATCCCGACGATGACCGGTTGAGAACAATGGCGGTCTGTGAATTCTCTTTGCCCGGAGGGCGGAAACACCGCATCAAGACGCCCGCAACCGACACGATGGCCGGGGTCTTGGGAGCCATACGGGTGGGCGCCAAGTTTCCCGTTTTTGTGGACGGGAATCATCCAGACGATTTCTATCCGGTGAAGCCAAAGGTCACGGAGCAAACCTTTCAAGACATGGACAGTTCCGCCGTTCAGGACATGGACAGCCTTATCATGGAGCAATACCTCTCAAAACAAGGGAAAAACTTGGACAAGCTGGGGAGCAAGGAGCTTTATCGGGCGTATAAAGAATCCGGGCGCGTATTGAAGGCCATCGCGGCCGTCTTCATCATCGCGGTTTTTGGGGGCATAGGATTCTTTGTGTATGACAACTGGCGGGATACGCGCCACGACCCCATTGACCTTCCCTTCGGCACGTTCATCTCCCTCATAGGCACTGCGGAAGTCTACCAGTATTTCCCCGAAACCAACGAGTGGAGCTACTATGGGGATGATTTTGGCGTGAGGCGGACAAAGCGTTGGCGTTTTGACAGCAAATGCCGTGAGCCGCTCGAAATTGGCTACACATCCTTGGAATTCGGACACCAAGATGCAAGCTGTCGGCCGGTATTACTCATCCCCGAAAGCTATCGCGACCGATTGGACGAGTTTATCAAAGACAAGGATGATACCGACAAAACGCTTCTATGACTATTCACTTTTAAACATATTCATTATGCATTACGACAGAGAAAAGGCATTGGCCAAAGGCAAGCGGAGAGAGAAGACTTTCATCCACGTATTTTGCGGCGCATTCATTTCAGTGGGTGTCATCCTGCTCATCGCAGGCATCGGCGTCAGTGTCAGCGACCATTCCTTTCGGCAAAAGGCCGAGCCGGTGGAGGCCGTCATCCTGGCCATGCGCGGGGTGAGCCACGAATCGCTGGGCACGCCCGTCGTGGAATATTCGGTGGACGGCAAAACGTATACGTCCACGCTCAGCGTAGCCACGTCTTCCATGCATCCGGGCAATCGGATTACCGTTTATTACCAGAAGGGCAATCCGCAGGAAGTGCGTTACTTGGATTCAAGCAACTGGCTGGTATTGATTTTCGCGTTTGTTGGCTTTGTGTTCGTGGGGTCGGGGGCGGCTGTGTGGATGGTGAAGCGCAGGCATGAGCGGAAAGTCCGCCGCCTGTTGGCCACCGGGAAAGTGGTGGAAGCGGAAATCACCGAAATCAGCGAGGACACGGGCAAATCGATGAACAGGCGCCACCCCATCGTGCTCAGATGCCGCTACACCGCGCCTGACGGGCGGGTACACTTCTTCCACAGCGGTTCCTTCTGGTATGACAGCTACGAAATAAACCCGAAAAAGAAGGTACGCGTGTATGTGGACCGCAACGACCCGACGAATTATTACGTGGATGTGAGCAGCGCTGTGGAATGATGCTGTTCCATCAAATCACTTCGGCACAAAAACACTCTATTGGTAAGGGCCTTGTTGAAACCACAGCCTTTTCTTGCCATTGTAACCCCGTTGTCAGTAAGCTGGCGGCAGAACTACTCGGTATCGGGCGCACTACTCTGTACAGCAGAATGAAATTGTTTGGCATAGACAGCAAGGAACAGAATAAAAATACCGCAGGTTAAGACAGGTTGCCCGATTTCGGAGAGGCAACCCGGCGGCAAAGTTTTCGGGAGTAACCCGAAACATACCTTGCTGCTACCACTTTTCGGCAGTAACCGAAAAGCCTTCGGGTAACTCGAAGGACACCTTGCTGATTTCTCGTGAAATCAATAATCCGTCAGCAAACGGATTTGAACAAGTGTTGTAATTTCGGCTTTCAAAGCATCGTTTCCCGATGCCCAAACTGCCCAAAAGAAGAAAGGGAATGAGGGCAGTGTGCAAGCCTGCACTTTATTGAGATTACAGGGAACAAAGCCGGATTTTCATCCTTCTGAGAAACAGACAATAGTGCCAATTCGGATGTCAATATGTGCCAATCACAGCCAAAACAGACATTAGACCAATAAGGAAATGCTATTTTGAGCAAATACATCCTCGCTTGTTTACAAATTCAGCAAACCAATGGTTTGCTAAAACAATGAAGAACAGAACCCGACAACCAAGAAAGTAATTCAATGCAGATAGGAAGCAACATGGTTTCAATGATATGCTGGTTTGCTGTCGTGTTGTTGTGCTGGTTTACAACAGCGAAACTTCAAATAAAGGTATCAGCAATGGATTGTGGCTTTAGAGAGGTGGAGTTTGAATGATATAAATCGGTGGTACAATACATCCGTCTATCAACGTAGTAATGAAGCAACAAAGGAATGGTGCAATAAACAAAAGCGTATAGGCATGGCATACACACACTGGCCTGCAAGCATGCCCGCGCTCCAACCTGCCTGCCGTCCTGCTTGCCTGCCGACCGGTCTGCCGGCGTGCCTGCCTGCCGGCACACAGACAGGCAAACCTACCAACAGGCTATTCGCAAATGGGCAGGCTCAAATATAATGTGGAAACGGTATGGAATTAAAAGCAGGACAGTGCGACTGATTTTCATCAGCAAGATGTGCAACAAATGTACAATAATGATAAGATGTTTGATTTTCTCTATTTTTCAGAGGAATAGCTTTGGTTATAAGGAAGAAAAACATTATTTTTGCAAATGAGAAAAGCGTTCTTTTGATTGATGCAGAACATTGCAGAATAGAGAAGCCCGCTGGTTTCCAAATCGTTACCTGTCAAGCTGACAATCTTTGTAAGTCCCTTGTTTTCAATGAGTAAGACAAAGTAATATGTCTTGCGCAATGGAAGCTGATGTCCTTATTCACGCCGCATTCCCGTATAATCTTCTTCAACGGCTTGCAGATTGACCAATAGTTCAGATTGGGGAATACGAAGTCGTTTTCTTGGAACGGTCGGTAACGCTCGATTATCTGCAAGGGGATGTCCAGCAGCTTTACTTGGAAAGGTACGCCCGTCTTGTGACGCTTGGAGATAATCCACTTCTCGCCGTTCACCTCCACGATTCGGTCGTTGGTCAGTTCCTTGATGTCCACGAAAGAAAGGGCGGTGAAACTCGCAAACACGAACAGGTCACGGATATATGCCAGTTTCGGATCTGAGAACTCGTGCGTCATCACCACCTTCAACTCATCCTCCGTCAGAAACTCACGCTCCTTGACATTCGGGCTGATGTGGAATTGCGCAAACGGGTTTCTCGGTATCAGTCCGTTGAAGTGCGCACGCATCACCACGCCTTTCAGCCACATGCACTTTTCCCATATCGTGCCGTTGCGTAATCCCGCTTCCGTGGCGAGATAGACCGCAAACTCCTTGATGAAGTCGGGAGTAAGTTCCAGCATCGACATATCGCTGCGCTTGTAGAATGACTTGATGAATGCCGCCACATAGTTCCTTGCCACTACCCTTGACTGATAGGTCGCCAATTTCCTGTCCTTGCCGACACGCTTCTTGAACACCTCGTTCTCACGGTCGAAGGCTTTGAGCAGCGTTTCATACTCGCCGCCTATGCCTTGATAGGCGTTGCGCACCATTTCTGCCGTCACAAACGCCTCACGGTCGGATATGCGCTGGTAGTGCTTGATGATTTGCGCCTTGATATTGTCAAGCGCAAGGTTCGTTTCCCTTGCCTCTAAACTCTTGCCCTTGGCACGGTTGCCCTTTGCGTCCCAAAGCTCCTTTGCGATGCTCCGTTTGCAACTGAACTGCGCCACCGTTCCGTTGATTGTAACCCGTCCCATGATGGGGACAATTCCATTCTTCTCCTTGCTGCCGTTCGCATAGAACAGCACGCGAAATGTGCTCCTTGTCATACTCGTTCTTTTTTGGTTGCAAAACTATAAATCAACGAGTTAAACCCTGACAAGCAAATCTACGCAGAACGGCGCAAACGGGACAGAGAGTGTTAAATCTGCATTTCTGACGGGTAACGATTAGGAAACCGTTCTCTTTCTCCAATCCGCTTTGAAACGCTATTCAGCCCTCTATCCAACTTCCGCGATTTTCTCCTAACTACTTAATTTACAGATTACATTGCGTTAATCTGCCGAATTTTGGAGGTTTTTCCATAGATTTTCTGTAAGTTTGCCTGCAAAACCATAAAAGACATTTACATTCATGCAACGTTACGATTACTTGATAGTTGGCGCCGGATTATTCGGCTCCGTATTTGCCTACAAAGCTACACAAGAAGGAAAGAAATGCCTGGTCATCGACCGCCGACCGCATTTGGGAGGAAACTTATATTGTGAAAACACTGAAGGAATCAATGTACACAAATATGGAGCACATATCTTTCACACCTCGAACAAGCGGGTCTGGGATTTTGTCAACTCCATCGTAGAGTTCAACCGTTATACCAATTCGCCCGTGGCAAACTATAAAGGTAAACTTTATAACCTGCCTTTCAACATGAACACGTTTTACCAGATGTGGGGAGTGACAACACCTGCCGAAGCTCAGGAAAAACTGGAAGAACAACGGGCAGAGGCGGTAGCACGGATGAAAGAACAAGGCATAAGCGAACCGCGCAACCTGGAAGAACAGGCACAACTGCTGATAGGAAAAGACATTTACGAAACACTTATCAAAGGCTATACCGAAAAACAATGGGGACGGAAATGCACCGACCTGCCAGCATTCATCATCAAACGCCTACCGGTGCGCATGGTTTTCGACAACAACTATTTCAACGACAAATACCAAGGCATTCCCATCGGCGGATACAACGTGCTGATAGAACGGCTGCTGAAAGGAACTGACACCCGCCTGGACTGCGATTTCTTCGCCCACAGGCAAGAACTGGAAGCACTGGCAGACAAGATTGTATTTACCGGTGCCATCGATGAGTATTACGGATATAGATTCGGCAAACTGGAATACCGCACGGTGCGGTTTGAGACGGAAACGTTGGACACGCCGAATTACCAGGGCAATGCGGTGGTGAACTACACCGAACGGGAAGTGCCCTACACACGCGTCATCGAGCACAAGCATTTCGAAATGTTCGGTGCGGAAGTGTACCAATGTCCTAAGACCGTCGTGTCACGCGAATACAGTTCGGAATGGACCGAGGGAAGCGAACCTTATTATCCGGTGAATGACGAGAAGAACAATGCACTCTACTTGAAATACAAAGAGCTGGCAGACAAGGAAACCAACGTTATCTTCGGCGGACGGCTGGCAGAATATAAATATTACGACATGCATCACATCGTAGAAAAAGCCCTGCTTTTATAAAGAGCCAGTCGTTTCTATACACGGTACAGAATACCTCGAATCAGAAACGCACCATCATTTCCACCACCAGCTTATCCTGTTCCGACTCCAAGGCAAGCGAACGGCCGGCATAAAAATACTTTTCGTAATTTATAGTCAATCAGAAATGAATTGCGAAAAAATCATTTGTCATGCTGAGTGCCTATTTCCTGCGGAAAACCCATTCGATTATGACAAATTGTAAATTCGTCATTGGTAACGAAGTGAAGCATCTCGGATGCGCCCACGTGGATGTACACGAGATCCTTCACGTTCGTTCCCTTAGATGACAATACATCAAGAATTTTTCGCAAACCAATTTTGTTTTACTATAATCCTCTATAATCGAAGCTTTTCTTGGAAAACGTGTTCCAATGTATAGAATTGGTATTGCTCAAAAGATATAAATTGTATGTATCCTTCAGCATATACAGGAGTTGCAATTTCTCTACAGGAATCCTGCCCAACATTCCATTCCAGACCGAATCGACTTCCTCACCCAAAAGAATCACGCCTTGAATGAATTTGAGTAAAGAGGAGAGTTTTCTTCCTCTTTACTCTTTTTATAGCATGATATTTTATACCTTTGTAAACAAAACTAAGATAGAAAGTATGGACAAACCCATGAACCGAATAAAAGAAGTGCTCGAAGAACGTGGTATCAAACAGACATGGCTGGCAGAGAAACTCGGTAAGAGCTTCTGCATGGTTAACTCATACGTTTGCAACAGGCGGCAGCCAAGTCTGGAGGTACTGTTTCAGATAGCAGAGATTCTGAATGTGGATGTAAAGGATTTAATAAACGACAAGAAATGATGAAAAGATGAGTTTAAAATGATATGTTTTTCCAAAGAGCCATTCTTCGTGGTTTCAAAGAGCCAAAATGGCACTTTGAAAAACAGCATTAGTAACTCTGCTAATATACATATACATAGGAATAGGAACATGAACAAGCAATACCAAATAGATGAGCAAAGCCTCTTGAAAGCCCAACGTTTGTTTGAGTCGGGTGATATAGACAAAATAGAGGTTGGCACCACAAAAGGTCTGTGTGCCATACACAAGTATCTTTTTGACGGACTTTATGACTTTGCCGGAAAGATACGCAACCTGAACATAGCCAAAGGCGGATTCCGCTTTGCTAATTGCCTGTACTTGGAAGCGATACTTCCGGTTATCGAAAAAATGCCTGAAAGCACCTTTGAGGAAATCATCGCCAAATACGTGGAAATGAACATCGCCCATTCGTTCATGGACGGGAACGGTCGTGCCACCCGGATATGGCTCGACATGATATTAAAAAAGAATCTGGGCAAAGTGGTTGACTGGCAAACCGTGGATAAAGACCTTTATCTGCAAGCTATGGAGCGAAGTCCAATCAACGATTTGGAACTTCGCGTATTGCTCCAACCTGCACTGACCGACAAGGTCAATGACCGCGAAGTTATCTTTAAAGGAATTGAGCAATCGTATTATTACGAAGGGTATATCAGAAACGACAATCAATCAGACTAAGATAGATATAGGTAATGATAGAAGTAAACCAAATAATAAAGAATCTCATTCCTACAGAGCCTGTAACAGTAATTAAAATACAGACTTTGGGGAATATGTATTCCATAAAATACACGGGAATTAATTCCCATAAAAGCAGTACGAAAGTCGTAACCCAAGAACAATTCGATGGGCTTGAAATACTCACCTCTGAAGGAGAATTTAATTTCCAAGGCAATCCGGATAAGTTCGTTATTTGTGCAGAAGCCGAACGTATCCATTCTGCTTACCAATTTGATCCATTGTTTGCTATCAATTGCAGTATTGTGGATCCTCTCCCCCATCAGGTAGAGGCTGTTTACAAGTATCTTTTGCCACAGCCTAAGATTCGTTTCCTGCTGGCTGATGATACTGGTGCAGGAAAAACCATCATGACCGGACTCCTTCTTAAAGAGCTTTTAATGCGTGGTATTGTTGAACGTATCTTGATTGTTACTCCAGGTGGCTTGACCAAACAATGGCAAGAGGACGAGATGGGCGTGAAATTCAATATACCGTTTACGTTAGTCAACCGCAGTATATTTACTGCCGACCCAACGGTTTTCCGTACCACGGATAAAGTTGTCACTTCTATCGACTTTATAAGCCGCGATGACATCATGTCTGTATTAAGTAACACCAGTTGGGATATGGTAATCATTGACGAGGCTCACAAGTTATCAGCATATGAATATGGTCAAAAAACATATAAATCCAAAAGGTATGAGGCTGCATATACGCTTTCAAAACAGTGCGAACATCTACTTTTACTCACTGCCACACCTCACCGAGGTCGTACAGATACGTTTAAAAAATTACTACAATTACTTGATGAAGACATTTTTGCTTCTGACGATATTGCAGCCGACCGAGTAAAAGAACTCAGTAAAGACGGTTTGAATAAATTCTTCATCCGCCGTTTGAAGGAAGACATGAAAGACTGGGACGGAAAGCCGCTCTACAAAAAACGGTTTACCAAAACCATATCATACCAACTGACTCCTGAAGAGAAATATCTCTATGATGAAGTGACAGGCTATCTGACCCAAAGGAAAGAAGAAGCCACCGAAGAAAAGAATGTACATGTAACTCTTGCCCTAACCGTGATGCAACGCCGTTTGGTCAGTTCGATATTTGCCATTAAAAACACGCTTTTCAAACGTTGGAATGCATTGCAAGGCATAGTAGATGAGGTGAGGCAAAATCCCAATATTTGGAAACAAAGGCAAAGACTGGAAACCATCGATGTGGACAACATCGACCAATATGACGACTTGGAAGATGACGAAAAAGATGCCTTGGACAACATTCTCTCTGACCCGAAAAAGTTCAAGCTTTTTACTACCTCAAAAAGCCTTGACGAAATAGCCAACGAAGCCAAGGAGGTGAAACGTTTGTACGACATTGCCAACAAACTTTACACACAGAACCAAGAAGAAAAGAAGTATATCCAACTGAAAGAGCTTCTGAAGAGTGAGGGTGTCATTGATGGGCAAAAATTGGTGATATTTACTGAACACAAAGATACATTGCTCTATTTACAAGAACGACTTACCAACAACGGCTACAAGGTTGCTGTTATCCATGGTGGTATGTCCGTTGATGAGCGTAGAGAAGCGCAATGGATATTCATGGCTCCCGAAACGCAGATACTCATTGCCACAGATGCAGCCGGTGAAGGCATCAACCTGCAATTTTGCCGGCTGTTGATTAATTGGGACATACCATGGAACCCCAACCGCTTGGAGCAACGCATGGGACGAATTCACCGCTATGGACAAAAACAAGACGTCCTTGTTTTTAATATGGTGGCAAACAATACACGGGAAGGACAAGTGCTTGCCAAATTACTCCGGAAACTCGATGTCATACGTGAAAGCATGGGCGATGACCGTGTTTACGACGTGATACAAGACGTATTGAGAGATGTCAGGCTGGAAGACATCATTTCCTCTGTATTTGATGGTAAACAGTCTAGCCTGAATCATTTTCTGGATCAGGATAACCGGCAGATAGAAAATGAGTTTAAAGAACAGATAGAGCAACAGCAAAAAGCCATTGCACATAGTGCTGTTGACTATAAAGACGCTCGCCTGCTCAAAGAAGATTCTGATGAGAAACGCCTGCAACCCATCTATATCCAATTGTTCTTCGAGCGTGCTTTCAAGTTTCTGGGTGGTCAGTACGAACCTGTTCAAAACGGTATTTATAAAATTACTGCGATACCTCCTGTGCTTTCGCAAAAGTTGAAAGAGAATTACAACATCTTGCCCGACAACTTAAATAAACTGTTGTTCTGCTTTGACAAGCAGATTTTCCTGGATTACCAGAATACGGCAGCTATCTTGGGCAAAGTACACTACATCAATCCGGGTAATGCATTGTTTGATGCCTTGGTTGACTGCATCTGTACATTATTTAAAGAAGATATGTTGAAAGGAACTATTCTGGTGTCCCCCGAAGATACGCAAGAATACTTTGCCTTCTTTGTCAGGAACCAGATTACGGACAACCGTCCTTGTAAGGAGCACGAAAGCATCGCCAACGAGAGACTGAGTTTCATCTATCAAATACCCGATGGAACTTTCCATAATACATCGCCAGCCAAGTTCCTTGACTTGCATGCACCTAGCCAATTTGCCAAACAGGTCATGCCACCGGGAAATATGGTCAGTGGTGAAGTGACGGAATGGGCTTTCGAGCATATCACCTTGCCATTATTTGACGAGACACGGGAAAAAGTGGAAGAAGATGCCACCAAAAGGACGGAATATCTGCGTACAGCTTTCAGCCAAATCATCATGGATCTGGATGTGGCCATCAACGAAATGCAAATGAAAGCTTTTATGGGCGACATGAAGATACAGGAAAAACTGCTTTATAAAACCCAACGCAAGGAAGAGCTGATGAAAAAACGCGAAGTGCGCATCCTCGAAATGAAACAAATGACCGAGGTGTCGCCCAATGAACCAGAAATCATCGGCTGTGCCTATGTAGTTCCTCTCACCCAGATGGAATATGAACATCATTTCAACATGCAGCGCGACAACGATGTGGAAGCCATTGCCATGCGGGTGTCTATGGATTACGAAAGCAGCCAAGGCCGGAAACCGGAGGACGTGTCCGCTCAAAATCTGGGGTATGACATCAAAAGTATCGATAAATTTGAGATGAAACGCTACATAGAAGTAAAGGGACGTAGCCAAACCGATGGTGTCATGTTGTCTGAAAACGAGTGGAACCGTTTGGCTCAGTTGGGCAATAAGGCATGGCTTTACATTGTGGTGAATTGCAAGACTTCTCCCATGTTATATCGGATTCAAAACCCTGCCGGATGCCTCTCGTTCGAGAAATTGAGCAAAGGCGTACAATACTATCTACCGTTGAAGGAATGGCAAAATAAATGTGAATCAGAAAAATAAAACAAAGATATTATATGTATATTACAGAAGAACTGCGAAAAGAACTGGATTTTTTCAGAAGATCCAACGAAAACTTTGAAATAGAGGCTGGGAAATCCACTTGTAAGGTAGAAGCGGCAAGCGATGACGTGCTCTACATGGCTATGTCTGCCTCTTTGGTCATGGACTGCTATGAAGAAGGCTTCTTCGAGAACTTCTTCATTACAGATAAGAAAATTTCAGGAAAAGACGATATGCTTATTGATGCATACGCTTTAATTGAAACAGACAATTCAAATATAAAGCAGCTGCACATCTTCCAATACAAGCTCTACGATAATGACAGGCATGGTGCTTCACCTGTAGAATTGCTCCAATTCTCTACCTTTGTAAACAATAGCTTTGTACATCCTGAATGGCAAGACAAAGCAAGCAACAATGAGGTGGTAAAAGAAATCAAAAGCAAGTGTGATGAGTTTTTGGGAAAACGCCGGGGACGCTCCATCACCACCTTTGCACATTACATCAACAATGCCAAAGGTATATATAATGATAATGCCAAAGATATTGAAGGAATCATTGGGCGTTTTGAAAGAGACCGGCAATTACTCGGGTTCTCAGTTCAGGTTTACGGGTTAAAAGATATCATGGATTTAGCAAAAGACGGGAAGATTCAAATAGGTAGTGAATCTTTAGAGATGGTCAACGATGAAATGTATTCTTACCGGTTGGAAGACAATTCCAAACGTGAGAGCTTGGGACTGCCCAAGAAGGTGATTATTGGTATGTGCAACGTCAATGAATTTATCCGCTTGCAAAACAAGTACCACCATAACCAATTATATTCTGAAAATATCCGCCTTTACTTAGGGGATAGGGGGAACGTGAATAAAGACATTATCCGGACCATCACAAGTGCTGAAAGCCTGTGGTTCCCGTACATGAACAATGGCATCAGCATCATTTGTGACGAGCTCACGTTAGGAAGCGTTAATGAAAAGAAACATATCCGTCCGCTTTTGCTAAAAAACATGCAAATCATCAACGGATGCCAGACTGTCAATGCTTTGTACAGTGCCAAATATGGAGAAGATACCCGGGACAACTTCCGGGCAGCCAACGTCATGGTACGCATTTATGAAATAGATGCGGCACAAACAGACTTCAAGATGAACATTATTAAGGCAACCAATAACCAAAATGCGGTAAAGAGCTTTTCGCTCGTAGCCAATGATCCCATTCAGGTGGCTATTTCCGAGGTCTTGAAACGGTTTAATATCGTTTATGACCGGAAAGGCGAAGGGAAAGAGGCAGGCAAAGACCAATTAATTATCAGCATGGTCAATGTGGCTTTGGCCTATCGCGCGGTCTATTTGCGTATGGCGCGTTCACTGCGCTCCGGACTGGGCAAATCGCGTGTGTTCCAGAAAAAGGAATATGAACAGATTTTCAAGCCTGAACTATTGGATGAAGGACAAGAAACGGCATTCCATGAACTGTGCTTCAAACTAATTGTCGCCAACCAAATCTTGGAAAGCATCCGGAAGCTCATTCAGGAAAATGATGCGAACTATACGGCACAATTGCCCATATTCCGGAAAAGCGCCTACTACCTGGCAGGATATTTCTATGCTTGGGAAAAGGAAGTATTTGATGATATCACCCATCGGATGCAAGATGCTTATGAGCAAGGGAACGACCTGCGTCTGCGAGGTGAAAACTTTCCGCAGAAAGTAGAAGTGGCTGTCCGTCAACACTTCGATGAAGGCATTGACAACTTCATCCGGTTCTATAACACCCTACAAGGTATTGACAAAACTGATATAGACAATTTGCTGAAAAGTACGGCTTTTGACAAGGCTTATCAGCAAGAAATTACAAAATTAGCAGGCGAAACAGCCATTAACGAAACGGAAGAATAATTATGACGAAAGCAAAGAAACTCATAGAAGTAGCTCTGCCGATTAAAGAAATATCGGCAGAAAGTGTGCGTGACAAATCCATCCGCCACGGACATATATCCACCCTGCATCTATGGTGGGCTCGGCGCCCCTTACCAGTGTGCCGCGCAGTGGTCTTCGCCAGTTTAGTTCCCGACCCGTTAGACGAGAACTGCCCTACGGCATTTCGTGAAGCTGTGGAAGCATGGCTGCTGTCCGATCCACTCTATGCACCTTATCCGGACATACCTTACACATCGGTCTATGACCCGATGTCCGACACGCTGCGCAACCGCCTGCTGATGTTCATCGGCAAGTTCTCGCCGGAATGTCAGAAAAATATGCTAGCGGGAAAAAGCACACCCGCTAAGGACCAGATTCAAGAGAAATGCCTCATCAAGTGGGAAAGCCGTAACGATGAAGCGGTAATGAATCTAGCACGCAAACTGATATGGGTAGCATACAATGCCGAACTACACCCCGAATGTTCATTAGCGGAACTGACTGCCGATTTCGACCGAACTTATCGTGCTATCAAGGAAGCGGAAGAAGCACTGCATAATCTACCCGACCGCCACTTGTCCACTCATGAAGTGGAAGCCAAAGAAGCAGCCCTGCAAATAGCCATTGAAAACTTCCAATGCCGGATGCCCAGCGTGTTCGACCCCTTTACCGGTGGTGGAGCCATACCCTTGGAAGCAGCACGCTTGGGCTGCCGTTCGTTTGGCAACGACATCAACCCTGTGGCGCACATCATTGAGAAAGGCTCGATAGAGTTTCCGCAACGATACGGGAAGCCTATCACCTATACGCATGACGCGTTCATGTCACTCTATGGAGAAGAAGGTGTAAAGCTCTGTGAGGAGAAATTTGGAGGGATGCCTGCTGCAAATGTGAAAATACCCAACCGCTTAGCTTTCGATGTGGAGTATTATGCCAAGAAACTCCTGAAGATGACGGAAGCCGAAGTGGGTCATCTTTATCCTGCAGATGAAAAGGGGAACAAACCCATAGCCTACTATTGGGCACGTACCGCCCGCTGTTCCAATCCTTCCTGTCGAGCAGAAGTGCCTCTGTTGAAACAGTTCTATTTGGCAAACACCAAAGCAAAGAAGATGTATCTCCATCCTATTATCAATGGAACGGATATCCAGTTTGAAATCAAAGAGGGCACGTATGACGAGAAGAAGCTGCCAGGATGGAACCATCGTGGCAATCTGACTTGTCCTTGCTGCGGAAGTGTGACAACAGTAGAACAAGTGAAACAACAGTTTAAGGAGAAAAATACTTCTGAACGACTCTTGGCAATTATCTCTGAAAGCAATAATGGTAAAGAATATCATATCGCAAACTCTGTCAATATAGATGAGATCAAATTTAATTCAGAAACAGAGCGTCCATCTGAACCTATGTCTGTCACCTATACCCAAGCTCTGCCATGCTGTACGTGGGGAATTACCAAGTGGGGAGATTTATTTTCCTCCCGCCAACTCCACACCCTCCTTACCTTCGTCAAGAATCTCAAAGCCTTAAAAACTGGGCTTGGTCAATCTGCATACAGTACTGCTATTTTCACCTATTTGGCTCTTTGGTTTGATAGAATAGCCGTAGCAAATACATCTTTAGGAAGATGGCATACAAGCGGAGAAAAATTGGAACACCCCTTCAGCCGTCAAGCCATTGCCATGGTTTTCGATTATCCCGAGTCCAATCCTTTCTGCAACAGCTCGGGCAGCGCATTCAATCAGTTAGAATGGGTTACACGATATATAGAGTCAGAAAGCGGTAGTCCTTTTTCAGCAACTTTTGCCAACGCATCCAGTGGCGAGAAAAACCAGTTTGCCCACAAGGCTTTGACTGCAGTTGTAACAGACCCTCCCTATTATGATGCCATCGCGTATGCTGACATTTCTGACTTTTTCTATGTTTGGATGAAGAGGACATTGGCTGAGATTTATCCTATCAATTTCGCCACGCCTCAAACACCCAAAGCAGAAGAATGTACGGCATTGAAGCATCATCACCACAATAGCGAAATAGAAGCCAAACAGCATTTTGAACGAAAACTAACGGCCATTTTTGATGCCATAGAATATCAAACTTCTGACATCGTGAGCATAATGTTTGCTCATCAAAGTACAGAGGCGTGGACTACGCTTTGCAATTCCATTCTTGACGCAAGAATGAACATCACAGGCAGTTGGCCCATGGATACGGAAATGGCAAATCGTAGTTTAGGGCTTGTAGGTGCCGCTCTTGAATCGTCTGTCACCGTCTCTTGCCGTCCATCCGAACGGCAAGGATTCGAAAGTTACAAACGGGTTAAACGAGGCATTGAAACCAAAGTAACAAACGAAGTCAACGAACTATACCAACTTGGTTTCCGCGGTGCCGACTTGCTGACCGCTTGTTTTGGCCAAGCCGTCAGTGAGTTTGGGAAATATGAAAACGTAGAGAAAGCCGACGGCAGCGAAGTAAAAGTTAGCGAATTACTGGAACTGGCACGGACTACAGCCCTGAACGCCTTGCTACATGGGTTTGACGGTGATGAATATAGCCGCTTCTACATTGCCTGGCTTCAAATGAACGGTATGGGCGAGATAGATTTCGATGATGCTGCCAAGTTTGCCCGCGTAGGCATCAGCGTGGACATCAAAGAAGTCTTTGACCGCAAACTCCTTATCCGTACCGGCAACAAACAACATCTGGCCACATACACCGAGCGTACCGATGGCGACAACAGATTGGGGACGAGCCCTGCCGACCCGTTGATAGACCAAGTACACCGTGCTCTGGCAATCTGGAAAACGGGCAACCGGGAAAAGATGCTCCGCCACATTGCGACGGTGGGCAGCGATGCCAACAACAACTTCTGGCGCGTACTGGTTTCGCTCAAAGAGTTGCTGCCTGATGGCGATGATCGTACACAAGTAGTAGAACTCATCGCCAACTCGGTCGACTTGATACAACACTGCCATAATAAAGTAGAATATCAGCAAGGAACATTATTTTGAACTAAAAAGTAAAACAATTTAAGAATATGAATGACAAGATACATAAAGCACTCGGAATTTTCCTCGATGCCATACGCCCTTTCATAATCAGTTTCCTGCAACAGAGGTTTCCCAATGAACCATGGGAAGGTCGTTACTTCTCTATCTTGAAACCTAAAAGGCAAGAAACATGGAATCAAGGTTTGCGCTCACAAGGCGAAAATGCGTCGTGCGCCGTATTGATTGATTATAACAACCTGACCGATTTCGCCATCGCTTACAAGCGCGAATTGGGCTTAGAGTTCGGCAGTTCGGATCGAACCAACAGTTTTATCAGCTACCTGCAAGAACTGAAGAACATCCGAAACAAATGCAGCCATTTCACCCCATTGGACGAAGACGAAGTGGAAGGAGCATATCTCTACATGAAACAGGCCGCCAAGCTAATGAAAATGGATGAATTGGTGGAAGAAATAAACAAGGTGAAAGTCCAGACCATCGCACCGATTGTCGCACCAACCACTGCGCCAGCAACTCCTGTCACCACACAAGTTCCGATGAGTGAAGACACCCCCATTCCGGCTTGGTTCACCAATGTTTATCCGCATTACGATATACGCAACGGATCATTGGACGAATCCGTCTTTGCCGCCAACCTTAGTGAAGTAGCTTTGGGCGTGGGGCCTGAGGTATATAGCAATCCGACCTCGTTCTTCGAGAAAACCTATATCACCACCGGACTGCGTGACATTGCCAACCGGGTAATACGTGCGCTGAATGGCGAAGAGAGTGAGAACCGGGTCATTTCGCTACAAACCGGATTCGGCGGTGGTAAAACACATACACTGATTTCACTCTACCATATCGCCAAGGCGGGAAAGTCATTATTTGACTCTGCCTATACCACTCATATCCTGCAAGATGGTGTCACGCCCACATTTGACAAAGCCAAAGTAGCCGTATTTACCAACAATACCAACGATGTAGAGCAAGGCAGAATAACCGATGAAGGAATCACTATATACACCTTATGGGGAGAACTCGCTTATCAGCTGGGCGGCATAGAAGCATACAACCAAATCAAAGCGAATGACGAGAAACGCATTGCGCCGACTTCTTCCATTTTTAAGCCCATTTTGTCTGCCAATCACCCTTCGCTGATATTGATAGACGAGCTGGCGGACTATTGCAACAAAGCCAATGGCTATGCGGTGGGCAATGGGACGCTGTACACACAGACTTTGAGTTTTATCCAGACACTGACCGAATCAGTAGCTGCCATTCCGCAATGCGTACTCATAGCCACCCTACCCGCCAGTGCCACCGAAGTAGCTTCGTCTGAGATTGGACAACAAATCCTATCTTCGTTAGAAAACCGGATAGTACGCGTAGGATCGGGCATCAAGCCGGTAGAAGACGAAGAAATCTTTGAAGTAGTCCGTCGCCGTCTTTTCGAAAACATCGGCGATACGACAGTGATAGAACAAGTCTTGACACGCTATAAAAACACCTATCATAACCGATACCGCGACTTGCCGCCAGAGGCCAACCGGACGGAATACATCAACAAAATGCGGAAGTCCTATCCTTTCCACCCGGAATTGATAGATATGTTCCGATTGAAATGGGGCAACGATTCCCGGTTCCAACGAACTCGTGGCGTATTACGCTTGCTTGCATCCATCGTGAAAGACCTTTGGGCACGTCGTGGCTCACTGACTGGTTCGCAGGCTTTGATACACACCTCCGATGTGAACCTATCTAACTTGCCCACGTTGACAGGAACCATCACCAGCCTAATGGGAAGCCAGTGGGAAACCGTGATGCACGCCGACATCATCGGAACATCAAGCAATGCTTACAAAATAGACAATGAAGATCCCAATAGTAACATTAGTAAGTACAAGCTGGCTGAAGGTATAGCCACCACCCTCTTGATGAGCAGCGTGGGTGGGGCTCAAAACAAGGGAATGAACATCGAGCAACTCAAACTATGCCTGCTCCGTCCGGTCGCTTTCCAACACAGTGAGATTAATAATGCCTTGAACAAATTGGAACAGGTAGCTTATTATCTTTATTCCACCAACATAGGCACACGCAGCTACTGGTTCCAAGCAAAGCCAAACGTCAATATATTGATTAACAGTACTAAGTCGGAGATTTCACTACCGGAGGTAAACACGGAAATCCTGAAAAGACTCAATTCCCAAACTAACAGCAACAGCCAGTTGAAGGTATTGATTAACCCATCCAATGACATCCCGGAGCAAAAGTCGTTGACTCTAATTATCTTAGAACCGGAATATGCCACGCAAAGCCATAACGTCAGCAAGAAAGTGCAAAACTACGTGGAACAAATAGCCACCCAAAAAGGCAATTCACCCCGCGTATTCCGCAATACCATATTCTACCTGACCTGTTCGGAAAATCAACTCGGATTACTTCAGTCAAAACTGATTGAATATCTGGCTTGCGAACGTGTGCTAACCGAATATAAAGGACAATTGGACACTGACCAGCGACAAGATGTCACCAATAAGAGAAATGTTGCCACTGCAGAAGCCGACCAGCAGCTTATATCCGTGTACAACATTGCCATGCGTTATTCTGCAACAGACGGGCTTGAAACCATAGAAATCCGTGAGTTTGCAAAGAATATACAAAGTCAGCTTACAGAGAAACTTTTGGAGCTCATTAAAGAAGAAGAATGGTTAATCGGAAGCATCGGCATAGGGACATTGAAATCAAATGGTTTATATCCGACTATTGATAATCCCGTCAACGTCACAGCGTTATACGAAGCATTCCTGCAATATGACGATAAACCGATGATTAGCGGACCAGATGCTGTTGTCAGTTCCATTCAGAAATACTGCTCTAATGGAGAGTTCAACGTGGCTTTTGGTGAGAAAGGCAACTATTCACGTATCTACCATAAAGAAAATATATGGGGACTGAACGTCAGCGATAACCAATTCTGGCTTGTTGATAAATCGGTTATGCTGGAGGAACCTTCGACTCCTACACCTCAACCAGCAAACAACAGCGGAGAAGATAACGGTAACGGACAAACGAAAAATGATAACGACCCGAATGTTCCCAGTATGCCATCTGTTCGCCATTTCAAATCCATTCGAATATCCGGGAAAATTCCTTGGGACCAATGGACACAACTCTTTACCAGCTTTGTCGTCCCACTCAGTCAAAACAATTTGGATATTGAGGTATCATTCAAAGCGAAAAGCACAGGTACAAAGCCCTTGGATGAATCGGCACAAATATATAAGGTAGTCAAAGAGTCTGCCCAACAATTAGGGCTTAAGCTGGAAGAGGAGGAGTAACAATGGATTCTTCAAATCAATCCAAAGGCTACATTCTCCTTTATCAGGCCGAGGACGGACAGACAAAAGCATAGAAAGAATATATTCGAATCAGGAGAATTAAAGCCGGATATGAAAGTGTGTCAAAATAGATATTTGAGTATTAAATTGTCATGCTGAACGAATGTGAAGCATCTACTGACAGTAAGTGTGTGCAGGAGATCCTTCGCTACGCTTAGGATGAGATGATAAAATGATACTTCAAATATGTTTTGACACACTTTTCAAAATAAGTGAAGACACAATGAAAGAAATAGATAAAAAACTGATAGAAACCATCAGCCGATACACGGCTTCGGGGATTGAGCAACAGGTGGATTATGAAAAATTCTACCTCTATTCGCTTATCACGCACTCAACCGCCATTGAAGGCTCTACCGTAACAGAGGTGGAAAACCAATTGTTGTTCGATGAAGGTATTGCTGCCAAAGGCAGAAGCCTTGTTGAGCAGATGATGAATGTGGACCTTAAAAATGCTTATCTTTTCGGTTTTGAATGGGCAAAAACATCCAAATCCTATACGGTTGATTTTTTGTGCGAATTGGCTGCAAAGGTCATGCGACGCACTGGTTCGGAATACTCCACAATGGGCGGCAACTTTGATTCCTCAAAAGGTGAGCTGCGTCGGTGCAACGTAAGTGCAGGCATTGGAGGAAGAAGTTATATGGCATTTCAGAAAGTTCCACAAGCCACCGCTGATTTCTGCCAATGGTTAAACGATGCACTTGTTTCTGTAGATAGAAATGATATGGCGACCTGCTATCGTCTGAGCTTCGAAGCTCATTTTCGTTTGGTAACCATTCATCCGTGGGTGGATGGCAATGGGCGCACCACAAGGCTTCTGATGAACATCATACAAAGACAGTTAGGACTTATCCCTTCCATCGTAACGAAAGAAGCCAAAGGTGAATATATCCAGGCTTTGATTGATAGCCGTGAGCAAAAAGACAGTACGATTATTCAAGATGTCATGCTTGCCCAGCATATCACCAACCTTGAAAGCAGGATTTTACAGTATCAGCAAAGCATAAATGATACTGTAAACAGTGAAAGTGATACTGTAAATGATACTGCAACGCGACTCATTACCCTGATTAAGGCACATCCGGAATACACCTACGATGAATACGCCAAAGTACTGAACATTGGTCGGGCTACAGTGGCACGTCACATCAAAAAATTGAATGGAACGATAATCAAACGTATCGGATCGGACAAAGACGGGCATTGGAAATTTATAAAAGAACAATGATGACCAAGAAAATACTTTTCTTACATGGTTTCTTCGCTTCGGGCAGTTGTATACCTGCCCAAGCATTGCGGCAGGCATTTACGGGCGAGGCAGAAGTCCTCACGCCTGACCTACCCTTGCATCCGAAAGAGGCATTGGCATTTATTGAGAACATCTGTAAGCAAGAAAAGCCATGTGTGCTGATTGGCAACAGCAATGGAGCATTCTTAGCACAGATAGTGGCATCACGTTTGGGAATACCTGCCTTATTGGGCAATCCTTACTTAGAAATGACTCGCTTTCTCATTGAACGCATCGGAGCGCATGAATATAAATCGCTACGGGCAGATGGGCACCAGAAACTCGTAATAGACCAACTGTTAATAGACGAATTTGCCGAAGTACAAGCTCACCAGTGGGACAATTCACACCCAAAACTCTCCGACCGCATTTGGGGATTGTTTGGGGAGAATGACCATCTGGCACATTTTGAACCGTTGTTCCTGCAACACTATACGCACGCCTATCATTTTCCCGGTGGGCACACACCTACGGCGGAAGAAGTACGGGAGTATTATGCGCCGTTGGCGGAGAAGCTTATGTGTCATAACACATCCCTCTAAAACACACAAAGAAGCCATTCTTTGCTTAAACTGGCAAAGAACGGCCCTCTGTTTTTACTCCATTGATTCCCGAATAATGCGCAAAGTTTCTTTCTTGTATTCCCTTCGGTTATACTCCTCTCCTCTGCACATCCAGCAGCTACAAGGAGTACCTGTAGACTGATAAACCTTTGCCCATTTTTCCTTTGCCAACTCGAACCAATGCGGATGATTATTCACACTTCCATCCTCATAAATAATAGGATGCTCGTAAGCGGCATAAAGAATCATACGAGCCTTAAACACACGCGCCATTTGTTGGCGTCTCCAAAGTTTGTTTCTTTTGTCCATCGTCTCTTTGTATTAAAGTTAGGATGAACAATGATTTTACTTTTATGAAACTTAATGTACCCATAGTTATTCCTTTTTATTATTCTTAATTCATTGACTTGAAGACTCAACTTCCTCAAAAGAGCTTCCTCACATCCATCGAAAGGAAATCCTTCGCACCAATACCACCATCACCTACAATAAACGCCGATTGCGGATTGAACAATTTGCGAAATTTATCCACCCCATCTGTCCGTTTCTCCGCATTGCTTTTCACCTCAATGGCCACCACCGAACCTTTCTTACGCAAAACGAAATCTACTTCATCATCCCGCTCACGCCAATAAAATACTTCAAAACGATGCACGAAAGCTTGACTTACCAGATAGGCACCGATACCCGATTCAAAGATTCATCCCCATGCCTTGCGGTTGAGAATGGCTTGTTCAAAAGTTAACGGGCTATACACCATCTTCAACGCATTGTTATATACCTGTAACTTAGGGATGCTGGCACATCGCCTTGCCATATCCACGCTGAACTTCTAGAGTCCGCAAAGCAATCCGCTTTCATCCAACAGATTGATATAACCCACTAATGTTACTGTGTTCCCGGCATCTTGAAGCGAACCCAACATTTTGTTCAATGAAAGCAATTCCCCTAAATAAGCCGCCACCAGCTCGAAGGTCTGGCGAAGTAAGGCAGGCTTGCTAATCGGCGTATCCATCAGAATGTCCTTATTGATGGTAGCTTCGATGATAGCCAACTGGATGTATTGGCTGAAGCGGTCTTCGTCGTCTATCAAAGTAGCCGCACCGGGATAGCCTCCATAAAACATATATTGGTCGAGTGAAAAGCCTAAACACTCCTTCATTTCCTGATAACTCTAATGGCTCATGCGTATTTCCTCGAATCGCCCTGCCAATGACTCAGACAATCCTTTTTCCAATAACACACGGCTGCTTCCTAAAAGCAAAACCTTGATGTTACGGTCATGAAATGTATCATCGTCCCACTCTTTTTTCACCACCTCGCTCCAGTCGGCAATCTTCTGTATTTCATCAATCACAAGGATTACGCTCTCCCATCCCCGGCTTTCCTTCAAGCTGCGCACAGCCGCCCAACAATCAGAAATCCAAGCACTGTTCGTAGCCGGAACATTGTCGGCAGAAAAGAATTGGTAAGGCATATCCAAATCTTTAGTTCCTATGTTTGTAATGTGCTAGCAAAATAGCATAAAGCCAAGAGAATTATTAAATTTGTAAATGAAAGAAATAACTTAATAAAACCTATGACTTTATGCAGAAACAAAGTAACACATTAAATTTTAAAGGACAAAATATTTACGTAGGAATTGATGTGCATCTGAAGAGTTGGACAGTAGCATCTTTGTGAAAGTAATCAAGCATTCCTTGTCTAAATCTCTACAAATATTTCTTCCATAATCCCGCAATATTGCTATAATCCACCATTTCTGTTAAAATTCTGTTTCACTCAGAACCTGTTTTGAATTTGCCGCACGATAAATTCAAAACAGGTTCTAAAAGGTTGTTGTTATTTCTTCTTCTCTCAGTGCAGATAACTTCGTCTGGTGTAAGATTAATAATCTTCCGCTTGTAAGATTAATAATCTTGCAGCCTGAAGATTAATAATCTTACAGTGGATGGACCTGTATGCGGTGCGAAAACGAGGCGGATATTATTGACACTAAATTTTCAAAAAACACATTTTAATGCCGCTTAAAGTATAAGTTTCCGAGGCATTTTTGCTTTTGCGATATGACAAACCCTATAACCCGGTAACGAAAAAACAAGCAAAAGACTCTCCACTTTCCGAAAAAATAGTATCTTTGTCACAAGATCAAGGTATCTTTATTTTTCACAAAAAGCAAACTATAATCTATGGCATCGTCTATACTGATAGTGGAAGATGATTTGGTTTTTTCAACCATGATGAAAACATGGCTGACGAAAAAGGGATTCGAAGTAGACACGGCAAGTACCAATGCACGGGCACGGAAGCTGCTTGCCGAACACAAGTATGACCTGATTCTGTCCGACCTGAGACTACCCGACCAAGACGGCATCCACCTGCTGGCATGGCTGCGGAACCGGTCTTGCCATACCCCCCTCATCATCATGACCAGCTATGCGGAAATACAAAGTGCCGTAGAGGCCATGAAGCAAGGAGCAAGCGACTACATCGCCAAACCCGTACAACCCGACGAACTGCTGAAGAAAATAAAAGAAGCTGTCGAAAATGCGGAAGCGCCTGCCGCCCCGGGAAGTGAAAAAACGGCTCCACCTGTCACACAAAACTTCCTGGAAGGGGAAAGCGAAGCGGCACACCAACTGTTCAACTATGTACGCCTGGTAGCTCCCACGCAAATGTCGGTGCTGATAAACGGCGCAAGCGGAACGGGCAAAGAATACGTGGCACACCGCATCCACGAACTGAGCAAACGTAACGGCAAACCGTTTATCGCCATTGATTGCGGCTCAATCCCCAAAGACCTGGCAGCATCAGAGTTTTTCGGACACGTAAAAGGCTCATTTACAGGCGCACTGACCGACAAGGCGGGTGCTTTCGAAGAAGCAAACGGAGGCACACTCTTTCTGGACGAAATAGGAAACCTGAGCTACGAAGTACAAATACAGTTGCTGCGTGCCCTGCAAGAACGGCGCATCCGCCGCATCGGTTCGACCAAAGAAATCGAAGTGGACGTACGCCTTATCTGTGCCACCAACGAAAACCTGAAAGAGGGCATTGCCAAAGGGACTTTCCGCGAAGACCTGTACCACCGCATCAACGAGTTTACCCTACGCATGCCCGACCTGAAAGAACGCCGGGAAGACATCCTGCTCTTTGCCAATTTCTTCCTCGACCAGGCAAACCGCGAACTGGAACGCAACCTGACCGGTTTTGACGCGGCGGCAAGCGAAGCACTCCAACGCTATCCATGGCCAGGCAACCTGCGCCAGCTGAAAAACGTAGTAAAACGTGCCACACTGCTGGCACAAGGCAACTTCATCACTCCACTGGAACTGGGGGAAGACATACTGAATCCGCCGGCAGAAACCAACGACACACCATTCAGCCTGCACAATGGGGAACAGGAAAAACAGCGCATCCTGCACGCCCTGCAACGTACCGGAAACAACAAAAGCAAGGCGGCACAACTGCTGGGCATAGACCGGAAAACGTTATACAACAAAATGAAACTGTATAACATGATGAATAATGAATGAACTTGAAGCCCGCATATGTGTGGAATAATTCCACAATATTGTGACAGATTTCCACACATTCCCCACATCCCTCTTCAAGCCAAATCCGGGCACAAGGCTCATTATCAGCATCCTGGGAAAGTTCAACGGACCTGGCACGGCATTTGCCCTACATTGGGTGTAAGAGAGAATTGAAACAAGAAAAAATTAAAGGAAACTGGACTAAACAAAGGCTAAACTATTACCCAACCCCATAAATAAAACAAGTCAAAAATTAGTATTTCAACATACTATCTTTTGATAAAATGAAGATGCCTATGTGTTAATAAGGAAAGAGGATGCTGTGAAGCATCCTCTTTTTGCTTTCTTGTGTAGCCTGCGTCCGATGATAGCTCCAGACTTTCCTTTCCACCATGCCTTATACCGACAATACCGATTACGAAGGGTATTACCAACAGGTGCTTTACATCATCTTCACCTTGACGGGATATTATGTAGACGTAGAAGCGCACACCTCGAAAGGACGGATAGACGTGGTAATGCGCACCGCACATATAAATTATTCCTGCCCCAAAGGATTGCCATACCGGCAAAGATTTATTAACTTTGCATCAAACCCTATAAACAACACCCATGAGATACTTAGACCCTAAGGCCGACCTGACTTTCAAGAAAGTATTCGGCGAACATCCCGACCTGGTCATCAGCCTGCTCAACGCATTGCTGCCTTTCGATAAGCCTGAAGAAGAAATAAAGGAAATCGAATACCTGACTCCGGAACTGGTGCCGGAGACACCGCTGAAGAAAAACAGCATCGTAGACGTGCGCTGCAAAGACAAAGCGGGCAGGCAATTCTTGGTGGAGATGAAGATGCTTTGGTCGACCGCCTTTATGCAACGCGTGCTCTTCAACGCCTCGAAAGCATACGTGCGCCAGCTAGGAGGAAGGGAAAGCAAATACGAACTGCTACAGCCCGTCTATTCACTCAACCTGGTAAACGATATTTTCCTACCGGATGTACCGGACGCTTACCACGACTATCAAATCGTTCAAGTGGAGCATACAGACAAGATTATCGAAGGACTGAGGTTTATCTTCGTGGAGCTTCCCAAATTCAAGCCACAAAATTTCAAAGGCAAGAAAATGGCGGTGCTCTGGCTGCGCTACCTCACGGAAATAAACGAACAAACCCGCCAAGCCCCCAAAGAACTGCTGGAAAATCCGGAAATCAGCAAAGCCGTAACAGAAATCGAAGAATCCGCCTTCAGCGATGCGCAACTCTGGTGGTACGATGACTTCTGGGATGCTGTACGGGTAGAGAACACCCTGATAAGCGATGCCTTACGCGAAGGTATGGAAAAAGGCATGGAAAAAGGAATGGAGAAAGGCAGACAAGAAGGAATGCAAGAAGGCATAAAACAGAGTAACATCCAAAATGCACGCGGCATGAAAGCAGAAGGCATTCCAACTGAAATCATAGCTAAAATAACAGGTCTCACACCTGATGAAATTGCAAAGCTATAAAAGAAAAAGAAGAAGCGAGACTTATCTGGATAATTCACACTGAGACAAGCCTCGCTTCTTTTATCTATACCATACGCACTTGGGACCTTACATCTATTTCATGCGAAGCATTACAACAAAAGAGTTATTTCAATGATTCAAAAGGAGTAATAATATAGAAGCATAGGCTTCTACCCCCTTTAACACCTTATAATTATAATCCCTGAAAGGCTTTCCACAGATTGCCGTCGGGCACGGGAGCCGTAACCACTATCTGCTCTTTCGACACCGGATGAACAAAACATACCTTTCGGGCATGAAGGCAAATACTTCCGTCGGGATTGGAGCGCGGAAAACCATACTTCAAGTCACCCTTTATCGGGCATCCTATTTTTGCCAACTGACACCTTATCTGATGATGACGTCCTGTCTTCAGGTCAACTTCCAGCAGGTAATAATTTTCCGAATGCCCGATAAGGCGGTAATGAAGTACCGCCTTTTTCGAGCCATTCACCTCTTTATCATAAGCATACGACTTGTTCTGTTTTTCGTTGCGCACCAGATAATGCACCAATTCACCTTCTTCGACCTGAGGACATGTCTTGACAACTGCCCAGTAAGTTTTTTGCACCTCACCTTTGCGGAACATCTCATTCAGACGCGCCAATGCCTTACTGGTCTTGGCAAAGACCACCAATCCGCTCACAGGACGATCCAGCCGATGTGTCACTCCCAAGAAAACATTGCCGGGCTTGGCATATTTCTCCTTGAGGTATTGCTTTACCGTCTCCGACAGAGGCACATCCCCCGTTTTGTCGCCCTGCACGATTTCAGAAGCAGTCTTATTGACGATAATGAGATGATTATCTTCGTACACTACGGTCATACACTCGGTCGGGGCAACATTACATGTTCATACCGCCATCTACCTGAATCACCTGACCCGATACGTACGACGACATATCCGATGCCAGGAACAAAGCGATGTTTGCCACATCCTCGGGCGTACCGCCACGGCGCAACGGAATGCGTTTGTTCCATTCTGCCTTTACTTCATCTGACAATTGTGCAGTCATATCGGTGATGATGAAGCCCGGAGCAATGGCATTGGCACGGATGCCACGCGAACCCAATTCCTGAGCAATAGACTTGGCAAGACCAATCAAGCCAGCCTTCGAAGCTGAATAATTACATTGTCCGGCATTGCCATGTACACCTACCACCGAAGCCATATTGATGATATTACCACTACGCTGGCGCATCATAATCGGCGTGCAGGCATGAATGAAATTGAAAGCCGATTTCAAATTGACGTTAATAACAGCGTCCCATTGCCCTTCGCTCATACGCATCATCAGACCGTCTTTGGTAATACCGGCATTGTTAACCAAAATATCAATAGAACCGAAGTCGGCGTGAATTTGCTCTACCACTTTGGCGGTATCTTCGAAATTGGCAGCATTTGAGGCATAGCCTTTTGCCTTGACTCCCAAAGCGGCGATTTCGGCTTCGGTCTTCTTTCCATTTTCATCAATAACCAAATCTGTAAATGCGATGTTTGCTCCTTCAGAAGCAAATTTCAATGCAATTGCCTTACCGATACCGCGTGCAGCACCGGTAATGATAGCTGTTTTTCCTGTTAATAATCCCATAATCTTTAAGTTATTTAGTTTTTTGGTTTGTAAGTTTTTTAGTTTGTTAGTTTTTTCAAGTTATAACGTAGCTATGTCTCACAGAAGTTACCGCTTCGTTCAAGTATTAAAGGACAATAATCCTGCTGCTGAAACCGATGCTAAAAGCATTGACATCTAACTCCTCATTGGCATTTTTACAATTTTCTTCCCAATGCCCCGTAGACAATCTTTGCTACGTAACGCCAGCCGATTTCATCGTCAAGGTCTTCGCCTATCTGACCGCGTATGTAGGGCACCTCAATCCCTTTTATGCAATAATGCAGAATGTCGGCAGTTATCTCCACATTGTCGATATCAAACAGTCCCTGCTCTTTTCCTTCCTTCAGCACAGTACGGAAAAGCTTCATTTCATTGGCATCAAAATGCTTGCGCATTGCTTCCACACGCCAGATATCGCGAAAGAAATTGGCACGCAGCGTACCGTTGCGATATACCGCCAGCTTGACAATATCCAAATGGGTGGAAATAAGTTGAAGAATCTTTTCATCAGGAGGAATATCTTTCTGGGCAACTTTCTCCATCGTATCGGAAAGCATTTCCAACTCCGACTTGACTACAGCCATATAAATCTGCTCCTTATTTTTAAAATAAGTATACAGCGTACGGCGTCCCTTTTTCGAAGCCACGGCAATATCGTTCATTGTCGTAGCATCCACTCCTTTCTTGGCAAAAAGCTGTCGGGCTACGTCTACTAATTTTGCTCGGGTCTTCAGTACGGTCATCGTTAATCCTTAAAATTGCACAACATCTACATAACGTGAGCAAAAGTACAGTTTTTCTTCCGACTACACAAATTTTTTTTATTGTCTTTTTGGAGTTAAAAGAAGTCAGAAGGAACCAGAGGGAAAATAAAAATGCAGACATGCATATTGTCTCTTTATAGTCCTCGAAAACAATTCGCAAAATTAACCTGGGCAAAGAAACTGTTTTGAATTTATCGTGTGCTGGTTTGAAATGAGTTTTTGAGGCATTTCCGTTTGTGTGATGAGAAAGATAGCGGACTATCTGACGAAGAACAGAAGCGGAAAGGACAAAAAAACCGCTCAAAGCACACACGAAAACGAATACATCAAACCAAGAAAAACTTTTTGGAGAAATTCAAAACAGTTAAACAAGCTCCATATAAAATCTGCTGCAAACTGCTGCAAATCCGAAGAACAAGCGAAAAAAATCTGCAAATCATTTGCATATTTAAAAAAAAGTCTCTACCTTTGCACTCGATTTAAGAAAACAATGATTAACATCGCGGAGTGGAGCAGTTGGTAGCTCGTTGGGCTCATAACCCAAAGGTCGTCTGTTCGAGTCAGGCCTCCGCAACTAAAATATTGATTAACATCGCGGAGTGGAGCAGTTGGTAGCTCGTTGGGCTCATAACCCAAAGGTCGTCTGTTCGAGTCAGGCCTCCGCAACCAGAAGCAGGAGAGGAACGGAAGTTTCTCTTTTTTGTTTTATACGGATATAGGAATATGCCTAAAGAAACAAAAACCCCTCTTTCCCTACTGCTTCCCTACCGAAGTCTAATTTTCAACTGAACACTATGGCACGTATCTACAACCAACTGACCGAACTTATCGGCAACACCCCTCTTCTAAAGCTGAACCGATTAGGAAACGCACATCATGTCCAAGCCTCCATTATGGCAAAACTGGAATACTTCAATCCGGGTGGAAGTGTGAAAGACCGCGCCGCGCTTGCCATGATAGAAGATGCCGAACAGAAAGGGCTTATCGCATCTGGAGCCACCCTCATCGAACCGACCAGCGGAAACACTGGTATCGGAATGGCATGGATAGCCAATATCAAAGGGTATAAAACCATCCTCACCATGCCCGAAACCATGAGCGTGGAACGACGGATGCTACTGAAAACAATGGGAGCACAACTGGTACTCACACCAGGAGCAGAGGGTATGAGCGGAGCCATCCGAAAAGCAGAAGAACTGCACCGTGAACTACCTAATTCTATTATCTTAAAGCAATTTGAGAACCCTGCCAACCCACTTGCCCACCTGCATACAACGGCTGAAGAAATATGGCAGGATACCGATGGAAAAGTGGACGTGTTTATAGCCGGAGCAGGAACTGGAGGCACGATAAGCGGAGTAGGAAAAGGGCTGAAAACCCATAATCCCCACATCGAAATCATCGCCGTAGAGCCAGACAGTTCGGCTGTATTATCGGGAGAAAAAGCCGGAAGCCACCGCATTCAGGGCATCGGTGCCGGATTTGTCCCGAAAAACTATTATCCGGAAACAGTAGACCGCATTATCCGTATCAAGGATGATGACGCCTTTCGTATCGAAAAAGAACTTGTCATAACCGAAGGTCTGCTGACAGGTATCTCATCTGGAGCCGCCGTATGCGCTGCCCTTCAGCTTGCTGTACAACCGGCTTATACCGGTAAAAACATTGTGGTGCTTCTACCTGACACAGGAGAAAGATATCTTTCCACCTTTTAAGAGCCTGTTAGTTAGAAGGAGTTAAAAGCCTATTGGTTTTCAACTCCTTTTAACTCTGTGAAATAACTCCTTCTAACTCCTTAGTCTTAAAAAAGCTTCTCTATATCTTCCTCTTTCAGCACAGCCAGTACGGTCTTGCCATCGGGAGTATAATTAGGGGTAGGAACGGCAAAAAGTTCGTCCACCAGATTATTCATCTCTTCTGCCGTCAAGACTTGTCCCGGCACAATGGCCGAAGCTTTTGCCAGCGATAAGGCCAGCGCCTGCTGTATTTCTTCTTTCACGTCCTTACCTTTCTCCATCGCAGTCTGAACCAAGTCGGTCACCAACCGCTCTGGATTCAGTCCTTCGATGCCTGCGGGTACACCATTGATGGCATACGAGCCTCCACCCAAATTGCTCAAATCGAATCCCAAAGCTTTCAAATCGTCCATAATCGTTTCCAACACCGGTATTTCGGAGACAGAGAAATGTACCATCTCAGGGAATAACATGCGTTGTGATACGTGCCGCTTGTCGGCTATCTGCTTCATATAACGGTCAAACAAGATGCGGATGTGCGCCCGTTGCTGGTCGATAATCATCAGCCCCGATTTTACGGAAGTCAGTATATAACATCCTTTATACTGGTAATGCTGTGTAACGCTCTCTTTCACGGTTGCTTCGGGATGTGCATCGTAGAGTGTAGGAGAAGCCGGCTGTATTTCTTCCGTATGCCAGCTATCCTCAGAAGCGGGTGTTTCCGCTTCAGGCTGCCAGGCATTGCTTTTCCGCTCCAGTCCCTCGAACAAAGGCTCCCATTGCGTATGCTTCTGGCAAGAGGAAGAAGGAGAATACGAAGAGGGAGGAGCCGTTGAAGTCTTTACATCAAACGGATTGTAAGAAGGATCATACGATAGTGACGGCTGCACAACCCCAGCTTGCTGGTCGGGTTCAAATGCCGGAATATCGGGCATCCCTTCGGTATCGAAATCAATGGAAGGAACAGCATTGAAACGTCCCAGTGTCTCTTTCACCGCCGCCGAAAGGATTTGCCAGATAGCCTGTTCGTTTTCAAACTTGATTTCAGTCTTGGTAGGATGGATATTGACGTCAATATTGGCCGGTTCCACCTCAAAATAAATGAAATAAGATACTTGTTCGCCCACGGGTATCAAGTGTTCGTAAGCATCCACCAATGCTTTATGAAAATAAGGGTGGCGCATAAAACGTCCGTTGACAAAGAAGAACTGGCGGGCGCCTTTCTTACGTGCTGTTTCAGGCTTACCGATAAACCCGTGTATTTGCACCATACTGGTAGTAACGTCAAGTGAAAGCAATTCCTGATTCAGTTTTTTGCCAAACACGCCCATAATGCGCTGGCGCAAAGGCAAGACAGGGAGATTCAACATTTCCGTGCCGTTATGATGCAAAGTGAACGAAATGTCAGGATTCACCAACACGATGCGTTCGAACTCGGTCAGGATATTACTCAGTTCTGTCTGGTTCGACTTTAAGAATTTGCGCCGTGCCGGCACGTTGTAAAAAAGATTCTTCACACTGAAATTACTTCCGCAAGGACACGCCACTGCTTCCTGCCCTTCTACTTTCGAACCGGAAATAGTCAGCAGTGTTCCCAGCACGTCCCTTTCCTGACATGTACGCAATTCCACCTGTGCCACTGCAGCAATAGACGCCAAGGCTTCTCCTCTGAATCCCATTGTGTGGAGGGCAAACAAGTCGGATGCCTCACGAATCTTCGATGTCGCATGCCGCTCGAATGCCAGCCGCGCATCTGTTTCCGACATTCCTTTCCCGTCATCAATTACCTGTATACACGTTTTTCCAGCATCCGTTATCAGCACATCTATATGATGCGCACCTGCATCCACTGCATTCTCCACCAATTCCTTTACCACGGATGCAGGACGCTGTATCACTTCGCCCGCCGCAATCTGATTAGCTACGGAATCGGGCAACAAACGTATCACATCGCTCATATATTCTATACTCCTAAAGAAATTTCATCTGTCAACTATCTGGTATGGAAGAATCGGCTTCCTCCACATTCTCCTTTTCCTGGTTTCCAGCCTCTGTATTTCCGGCATCACTTTCCGACGGAGCCTTTTCTTCCACTTTCTTTTCTGGTTGGGCCAACTTGTCAAACAAGTGCTGGTTCGGAAGTTCTATCGGGCCACGTACATTCTTCTTCAACTGATCTTCTGCTTTCTTGGCACGCCAGTTGAAAATATCCTCCTTATTCAACGGACGGATGTAATCGAACCACACAAAGTTCTCCAATTTGTCTTTCCCTTTCGGAATCATCAACATCGGATACAAAGTACCGTTCGACTGGGGGCTCATTACCATCCGTTCCAATTTCTGGTGCTCCAGATAGATTTCCAGTTTACTCGTCTCAGACACATTCATACCAATCAGCGTACTGTCCGAATCCATCGGATAATAGACCAGGCGTACCGAGCCGATAACTTCAGTCTTATGCATTTCCCCATCGCGGAAATAGGCTTTCATCTCCTTTCCCGTCACCTGATTATACATTGTCGAATCCAATTCTTCTACCGACAATGCCTGATTGATGATATGAGCCCAGTCAATGGTGCTGTCATTCATATAAATGCATATCTTCTCTCCTACCAGTTGTTGATTCTTGTTCCACAAAATAGGATCCTGGTACATTGTCAGACAACTGTCTTTGGTAGAGAATACCAGCGAATCTGCGACTCCCTGCACATCCGTACGATAGAAACGAACCTTATGAAAAGCCTGCATCTCCCTGAACATCGTATCCGTATCCAGATGGAAAGTGCGCATCATCAGCGTATCACCGTGAAGAAACAAACTGTCCCCCTGCGAATAATCAATCCCCACCGCCTTATCGGTAGCAAAGGCAAACTTGGTCTTCTCATTATAAAAGCCATATTCGCCGGTCATCATATTCTTGTTGATGGTATCGGTCATCACCATGTTGCGGAATGCTTCGCCCGTTCCTGCATCACGGTCATAATACAAGGTATCACCAGTCAGCTGTTTCCCGTCATTGGTCAGAATCGAGCGGTTGTACAAATAGGCTTTTCCGGTCATCGTATTATATGTACCCAGCTCGGAATAAATATGGTTATTGTCACTGTCTATATCCGACGGCCCCACGATGTTGGCTATCTTCGTCAGCGTATTATATTCCAGCGTATCCGAAGTCAGCGTAAACTGCGGGTTAACCAGCTGTACGTTATAATTGAACACCGATTGTTTCGTACTGGGATTGTATTCACCCCATTCCGAAGTCAAGACGTTCTGTTCGTCCATCAGTGTTCCTCCGTCAAAAAAATAGCCGAGATTGTACACACGGTCATAGTTCAGACTATCAGTCAGCAACGTAGTATTCTTATTCTCCATCCGTACGTTCATACGTACTTCAGCAATCTGCGTATTCCCGTCATAAAACAATCTGTCTCCATACAGAAAAAGCGTATCTCCCTGATTCATCTTGACATTGCTGAAGGCTTCAAACGAACTTATCTTGTCATAATAATAAGCACTGTCGCAATACATATACACACTATCGTGCCGGAAAACGACATTGCCCACCACGACCTGTGCATCAGGATGACGGGAATCTTTCCGCAACAAGTCCGAATGTATCAGATAAACCTTGCTCTTGGGTTGCTGTTTTTTGGGAGCTGTCTGTTTCTGAGGCATTTGCCGCTTTTGCGCCACCGAATCCTCCTGCGTCCCGGCTATCTGCGAACGGAGCGGTTTCTGCGCCAAAAGACAAAAGCCGAAAAGGCATAGGACACTCACCAAAAGCGCCCTATGCCCGTTTATCCTATATTTCCTGTTCTTTTCTTTTTGCATCATAACTTTTTCAGTTCATCGCTTAATCCATCCCGGATATTTGAATTCGCAATTGCGCCATTTCGGACTGATACGCACATAAGTGTTCTTCTGCTTGTCAACAATCCATTTCTGAAGCTTCTCTTCGCTCCTCTTTGAAGTTACCATCGCCTTCAGACGCTGATAGTCTTCCGTAATGGTAGCCTTATGTCCGTCAATGCGGTTCTTCAGTTTCACAATGGCACACACCTGCTTGCCGCTTGAGTTAATCATCGTAAAAGGTTTTGAGATTTCCCCGATCTGCATGCCTTCCACAACTTTCGCTACATCTTGCGAAACCAGTCCGGCAAGTTCCTGCATCTCGAAACGGGAAGTATTCGATTGCGGATTGGCAAGCAAACCATGATTGTTTCGGGTATCCTTATCCATCGATATCCACGTGGCGGCATCATCAAACGAGAATTTTTCTTTCCGGATGTCATCGGCAATGGAATCCAGACGCGCCAAAGCAGCATCAATGTCTTTTTGGTCTACTTTGGGACGCAACAAGATATGACGGTAGTTCACACGGTCGCCTCGTTTTTCTATTAACTGTGCAATGTGAAAACCAAATTCCGTTTCGAACACCTTCGACACCTTTTTGGTATCTGTAAGGTTAAACACCACATTGGCAAATTCGGGAACCAATGCACCACGGCCCGTAAATCCACCTTCACCACCACGGCGTGCCGTACCAGGGTCTTCCGAATAGAAACGTGCCAAGGTAGAAAAAGAAGTCTCGCCTTTATTTACCCGGTCGGCATATTCACGCAACTGTGCTTTCACCCGTTCTATCTCTTGCTCCGAAATTTTGGGCTCCTGCGTAATAATCTGCACCTCTACCTGTGTAGGTACGAACGGAATGCTGTCTTGAGGCAGTTTGTTGAAATAGTTACGCACCTCGGCAGGAGTGAGCTTGATGTCGCCCACGATTTTCATCTGCATTTCTTGCACGGTCTTGCCGTCGCGGACATTCTCACGAAGCATTTCACGGATCTGCGTGTAAGTCTTATTATAATATTCTTCCATTTTCTCCCGCGAGCCGATTTGTTCAGTCAGCCACGAAATGCGTCGTTCCACCTCTTGAATCACATCCTGGTCGGACACCACGACACTGTCCAGTTCTGCCTGATGCAAGAAAAGCTTCTGCACCGCCAGTTCTTCTGGAATCACACAATAAGGATCACCGTCGAAATGCCTGTTTTCGTATTGTGCGTTCAAACGTTCGTTTTCTACATCTGATTTCAAGATAGCCTCGTCACCCACTACCCAGACGACCTCATCTATTACATTGTCTTGGGCATAAGCAGAAATCCCTGCCAGCAACAACAGCATGCATACACACCATCTGATTACTCTAAACTTATTCATTGTCAGGTTTATAATAAATTATGTCATTAGCCTCCGAAGCCTCTTTATATAAATCATGCTTCATCTGATTTATAAATTCCACACGCTTCAGATTAATTATCATTTCTTTTATCTCATTCTTGGCATATTCCAGCGGCAGGCGGTCACCCTTCGGAAGAAACTTTTCCACATGCAGGAAATAACAGAAAGCCGTATCACGTACCTCCACATTCTTGTTCCGGTTCAAATAATCGGGATCTGTATCCAACGCATCAAGGGGAAGTTTCAATGAAAATTCCGACACCGGACGCCAACGGTCGTAAAAATAATCATAACTCACTGCATGGGCAATGCTGAACTTTTCCAACCTGTCCACAGCCTCCTGCGTATGTTGCTTGTACCATTTCCGCACCAGATTCAAGTTTTGCGTATGCAAAGGAACTTTGACAAACACACCTTGTATGTAAGGTTGCTCTGCTTGAAATTGTCCGGCATGCCGCTCATAATACGCACTGATTTCTTCCTCACTCACCTCGTTGCCCAACTTCTGTCTTACCAGTTCTTCCTGATAAGCATGCATAATCAGTGCCCGCCGGTAAGCCTCCACCTGCTGGTCTATCTTTACATTGTCGGGAATATTCCCCTCTGCCTTACGGTAAAGCAAGTTATCTTCCACCCAATTACGGATATACGCCTCGGCAAATTCTACGCTGTCTTTCCCTTTCACACCTATCGGCATCGCCGCATCCACGTCTTCTTTGTACAGAAACGCATCCCCCACCTCCACCAGCGGGGTTCTCCCCTGATGGTTGAGCGTCTTGGTGCAAGCAGTCAAGACCAGCAATCCTATGGTCAAGAAACATCCTTTATTCATCTGTGACGTTTTTCGTCTGAAAGAGCGAACGAAGATACAGTTTTAATCGATTACTTCCGCTACAATTAACGGTTTTTATATATCAAAGTACGCAATTTTTCGTCATTTTACGATTAGAAAAAACATAGAAGAAACTTACACATTTATGAACCGCATAGCTGCCTTTCTTGTAAGATTATTAATCTTCATGCCGAAAGATTATTAATCTTCACGCTGTAAGATTAATAATCTTACAAACGATGCAGCTATATGGCGAAGAGAACAAAGCTTGCTTGTCATGCCGGATATGTGAGCCGGCGTAACGGAAGAAACGGATTGGCTATCCAGCATGACACTGGAAAACAGGAATAACACCAGCTGTGTGTATTCCATAACAACTCCCCTTTAACTTCCTGGTGGCTAAATGCCGACATTCAGCTGATATTTTCTTCATTTTCCAACACGCGTCCTTAATTCTTCCAATTGTCTCATTTTCAAAGTTCTGACAAAATCCTTTTTCACTTGTCCATACACATCTGTATAATTTTCCGGTCCCTTCTTCAACCGTTTACCTACCACAATAGCATACGGATAACGTGGGTCATGCGGCATCTCTCCACACTTGAAAGCCAACTTATCGATATACGGATTCTTTCCTATCTGAAACAATCCTACCTGTATCACAGCATCCACCTCGGGATGTTCTGCCTGCCACATCCGAAACACTTCTTCCATCTGCTCCATCGGAACTTTTTTCAAACATTTGCGAATGCGTGAAGTGCTTTTTTTATCTTTGCAAAGCACTACAGCCCCTTTGTAATGTGGAAATTCCCATGCATAAGCCTTCTTGTTAGCTTCGAAAAAATGCTTCAATTCATTTTCATCGCTAACATCAGGCAAAGGATGACGAACATCCCACCATGCCGCCAGCATACAGTTCTTTACCTCCGTCAGACAACGTTCCACTGCTACATCTTTTCTTTCACCGTGTTGCCATTGCATATAACGCGACCGGTTAAGTGCCGGATTTTTCTCTCCCAACCGGTCCAGATAAATCTCCAGAAAAGGACTTGCTTCCTCATAGCTGATAGCCGGCTTCCGGTCGACTAATTTGATAATATGCACGCCCAACGGCGACAAAAACGGTTTCGTATAGGTTCCCTTCCGCATTGTATCCAAACGACAAGAGAACTCCTTCAGCAAAGCCACCGACGGACACCATTGTGCTTCGCATCCTTGTTCCAGATATATCTCGAAAGGCATTCCGCCCTGCAACGAAACATACACCGAATCCATTTGCCGGCAAACCTGCCCTACTTCGTTCCGGGTAGCACGTTGCGGAAGCAACCGGACAATTTCTTCCAGTTTCACCCAGCCTTTCGCCGAATAACGTTCCACACTTTCACGGTAAAGCGCATGCAATATAGAATCCTGGCGACCTGCATCAAGCAACACCGCCCGCAATGCCTTTCCTTGTTCCACCTTACAACGGTGACGGAAAGCAGGCACGGTATCCCAGCCACAACGTTTGGCATCTGCCACCTTCAGAAGAAACAATTCATCATCCAATTTATCGGCATAAAGAAAAGAAGCAGCCTTCAAAAAACAAATGAAAAGAATCAAGATTCTGGACAATTTCATACGATATGCTTATAAAAACGAAAGACACAAAGACACAAGATATTTACAGTTCTATCTACGAAGTACAACCGCTGTAAATCGTAAACAAGCAGTAAATAAAAACTTGGTGTCTCTGTGCCTTTGTGTAACAATATCTTATCCTTATTGCGGACGACTGTAGTTAGGAGCCTCGCTGGTAATCGTCACATCGTGAGGATGACTTTCCAATACACCTGCATTGGTAATACGCGTGAATTTCGCATTGTGCAATTCCATAATGTTATGCGCACCACAATACCCCATTCCTGAACGCAAACCGCCTACTAACTGATAAATCACCTCATACAATGTACCTTTGTAAGGAACACGTGCCGAAATGCCTTCCGGAACCAGTTTTTTTACATCGGTGGTCGAACTCTGGAAATAACGGTCTTTCGAACCATTTTCCATAGCTTCCAAAGAACCCATGCCGCGATAAGATTTAAATTTACGTCCGTTGAAAATAATGGTATCGCCCGGTGACTCTTCGGTACCAGCCACCAATGAGCCAATCATTACGCAATAACCACCTGCAGCCAATGCTTTGACTACATCACCCGAATAGCGCAAGCCACCGTCAGCAATCAAAGGAACACCTGTACCTTCCAATGCTTTTGCCACATCATAAACAGCAGACAACTGAGGTACACCTACACCAGCAACCACACGTGTAGTACAGATAGAACCCGGACCAATACCTACCTTCACAGCATCAGCACCAGCCTCCACCAGCATCTTTGCCGCATCACCCGTAGCCACGTTTCCTACCACGATATCAATATCAGGGAAAGCCTTCTTGGCTTCTTTCAACTTTTCGATAACATACTTCGAGTGTCCGTGAGCCGTATCAATCACAATAGCATCGGCACCAGCCTTTACCAACGCTTCCATACGTTGCAACGTATCATTGGTTACACCTACACCCGCAGCCACACGCAAGCGACCTTTAGCATCCTTGCAAGCCATCGGTTTATCTTTTGCTTTGGTAATGTCTTTATACGTAATCAGACCTATCAGTTTACCATTCTCGTCTACTACCGGTAATTTCTCGATTTTATTCTTCTGAAGGATATCCGATGCCGTTTCCATATCCGTACCCGGAGCTGTAGTCACAATGTTCTCCTTGGTCATCACCTCGTCGATACGCTTATTCATGTCACGCTCAAAACGAAGGTCACGGTTGGTCACGATACCTACCAGATAGTTTTCGTCATCCACTACCGGAATGCCGCCAATCTTATATTCTGCCATGATATCCAGCGCATTCTTTACCGTGGAACCACGTTTAATGGTCACCGGATCGTAAATCATACCATTCTCGGCACGCTTTACGATAGCCACCTGACGTGCCTGCTCTTCAATAGGCATATTTTTGTGAATAACACCAATACCTCCTTCGCGGGCAATAGCAATTGCCATCTGCGCTTCGGTAACGGTATCCATGGCTGCCGTCACAAACGGAATCTTCAATTCAATGTTGCGTGAAAACTTAGTCGTGAGATCGACTGTTTTTGGTAAAACTTCTGAATAGGCAGGAATCAACAATACATCATCGTAAGTCAATCCGTCCATCACTACTTTATCTGCAATAAATGACATAGGGTTTATGTTTAGATTTTATTGCGTGCAAATGTACGAATTTTATTTGAATCTAAAAAATAGCAAGACATTTTTTCACTTATTTCTCCTGTTTTTTTAGGTTTCAGGCTCTTCCCAAGCAGCAATTTGCTTTTCATGATACTGCCACCCTATGCCGTTCTTACCTCACTACTTTTCTTTTATAAATGCTATCAACGTTTCGATATTTCCACAGGCCACAGGCTCTCTACCTGCGGGATGCCATACAAATAAATCTGCTTCTCCAGAACCGGCATCAATATATGCTTCCGATTCCACTTCACGGTCGGCACAAATGGCATAACGGCGTAAAGCTTTCTGCACCATGTCATATCGATACCCCTCTCCTGTCAGCCTGATGCTTCTTACATATTCGGGCGCAATACGGAACAATCCGCTCCGGCGATCGAATGCAATACCCTCGCGGGTAAAGAAAGTCTCCAATGTACCGTCCAACGAAAGATCTTCGGGAGTCCCGACAACTACCCCCTGCCGGTCCATCAACCAAAGCTTATCAGCTATCTGAAGTGCCAGCTCAAGGTCGTGCGTAGAAAGAAATACGGTCTTATCCAAACCATGTGCCAGCGTGCGCAGCAAACGCATCATTTCTACCTTGCTGGGAAAATCAAGAAAGGCGGTCGGCTCATCCAACAAGATGACCGGAGTCTGTTGTGCCAAAACCTTGGCTATCATCACCTTTTGACGTTCTCCATCGCTCAAAGTATGTATCATACGGTCAGATAATCCGGCAATACCTACCTGTTGTATCGCCTCTGATACGATACGCTTATCTTCTTTGCCCAGTGTTCCCCAAAAACCTGTATACGGACTTCTTCCCAAACCTACCAGTTCTTCCACACTCAGATTGGTCACTTCGCACCGTTCTGTCAATACAATGCCTATCAGTCTGGCAAGCTCCTTATCTGCATAATCCGACAAACGTTTGCCTGCTATCCATACTTCCCCAGCCAAAGGAGGTTGGGAAGCCGACAAAGTGCGCAATAAAGTAGACTTTCCAGCCCCGTTCGCCCCCAGCAAACAAGTCAGTTCACCATTATAGACAGATGCATTAATATCCGATGCCACACGTATCACACTGTGTTTTCCAGTATAACCGGTAGAAAGGTGACGAAGCTGAATTACAGGTTTTTCCATCATACATGCCAAACATAAAAAAGAGAAGCCACCCTTACAAGGTGACTTCTCCCATTGTTATCATTTATTAATCAAAACACGTCTTATGACCGATGATTAATCGTTTACTGATGCCATGTGAGCAATCAGATCCAATACTTTGTTAGAGTAACCGATTTCGTTGTCATACCAAGAAACAACTTTAACGAAAGTATCAGTCAAGTAAACACCTGCGTTTGCATCGAAGATAGAAGTCAACGTGCAGCCCAGGAAGTCAGAAGATACAACTGCATCTTCAGTGTAACCCAGAACACCTTTCAATTCGCCTTCAGAAGCTTCCTTCATAGCAGCGCAGATAGCTTCTTTAGTAGCCGGTTTAGCCAAGTTTACAGTCAAGTCAACAACTGAAACATCCAAAGTCGGCACACGCATAGAGATACCAGTCAGTTTGCCGTTCAGTTCAGGAATAACTTTACCTACAGCCTTAGCAGCACCTGTAGAAGACGGGATGATGTTGCCAGAAGCAGCACGGCCACCGCGCCAGTCTTTCATAGAAGGACCGTCAACAGTCTTCTGAGTAGCAGTAGTAGAGTGAACTGTAGTCATCAAACCGTTTACAATACCGAACTTGTCGTTCAATACCTTAGCAATCGGAGCCAAGCAGTTAGTAGTACAAGAAGCGTTAGAAACGAACTGAGTACCCTTAACGTAAGTCTTTTCGTTTACACCGCAAACGAACATCGGAGTAGCATCCTTAGAAGGAGCAGACATAACTACGTATTTAGCACCAGCCTGAATGTGAGCTTGAGCTTTTTCCTGAGTCAGGAACAAACCAGTTGATTCAACAACGTATTCAGCTTCTACTTCATTCCATTTCAAGTCAGCCGGATTCTTTTCTGCAGTTACGCGGATTTCCTTACCGTTAACAATCAATTTGCTATTTTCAACGTCAGCTTCGATAGTACCGTCGAACTGACCGTGCATAGTATCATACTTCAACATGTAAGCCAAGTAATCTACCGGGCACAAGTCGTTAATACCTACGATTTGGATATCGTTTCTTTTTTGAGCTGCACGGAATACGAAACGGCCGATACGACCGAAACCGTTAATACCTACTTTAATCATTTTGCTTAATTTTTAAAGGTTTTATAATAATGTTATAAACACTCTCTGTTTTCGGTTGCCCCAGCAAGAAGTCTGTTCTTTCTTTCTGACTGCGTTGCAAAAATAAGCAATTCTTTCATAAGTTGAGCACGAAAAGTATTAAAATTAAGAAAAAAACAAGTTACATTTTACCACTTCTTCCTTAAAAGCTCTGCTTTCCACCTCCGAATATATCATTTTGCAATCCCTACTTTACATGGCAGGATTTTTCCCATCAGAATGACAATCGCATTGTACAACGCACACCATGCGTCTGTATATCGGGATTATCACGATAATTCAAACGCCATACATAATCCAGACGGAGAAACTTGAAGATATTCTCTATACCTACACTGGCTTCCATATAAGGAGTACGCCCCAGCTGTGAAGTCTCTTCCGGAAAACGGAACAGACCTTCACCATTTTTTACAGGATTGTTCTTATCTGTCAAGTGTCCCCATAATCCACGAAAGCAAAACACCTCACGCCACTTCAATTTCTTAATCAGCGGAATGCGGTTGAACAAATTTCCATTCATATAATAAGTAATGTCCCACGAAGCATACTCATCATTTATAAACTCCATAGCATTCATGTTCGTATAAGTTTCGGGTTGGATGGTATAAGTAAGGTTGGCATTAGGCAATATCAGAAGCGGATAAGGCACCTTGTTCCATACCTTGCCTGCTTTAAGAATGACATCCAGATAGCCGAACGCCGAAAACCAAAAACGTTTCTGCATGCCGACATCCGTACGCTGATAAGTGTACGACGACCCCAGTACCCCTTTCTTTGCCATCACGTGACTCAAATTGAATATCAAGGCATCAAACGTAATCGGAATGCGCTGCGTACGGGTCTGGTAATATTTCTCGTCCTTACCATAACGCAATTTGATTTCCAGTTCCGTCATGTCATAATGATTACGTGGCGTTACGCTTCCGTCTGTCCCGATGCAATCGAAAGGAGCATATGGCGTGGCATATTCACGCCGGTTACGGAGAATCACGTTATACGAAAACCCGTTGTAATGTTCGCGTGTATAAGTCAGTTCGGCATTCCGCAAGTATGTGGCACGCGTGTCTTTCTTCCGGCGGATAGCAAGCATCACATTGTCTTTGCTGGTATACATGTAATTCTGCCCCAGCTTGTTGATATCATACATATACTCCAAGCGAAGGGAATGCATGGGATATTCCATGCGGTACGTCTGGCGAGGATTGAACGAATATTCCACCATGGCATCGTATTTTATCTTCTTGTCGCGCGTGCCATACGCAGCATAGCCTTCAAAGAACCAATGCTTGTCGAAAACAGGAGTCGTACCTCCACCTACACGAAAACGTGCACCTTCGATGGCATTGCCGTTAATGGTACTGTTCATCGGTCCTAAATCGAACCGGTTCTTCCGGGAATCTTTATTAGTAGGAATATAACCTGAAACCAAAGTTGTCACCACCTTTTCGGTCACATAAAAAACAGGAATCGACCGAAGCCTCTTCATCAACTGTTCTACTGAATTGGGATTTTTCTTGCGCGCAACTTGCGGGCGATGTTCTTCCCAATAATCCTCCGAACGGCTATAAGCCTCTTTTTGCGTAATAACCGGTGCACTTTGAGCAAAAATCTGCCTTTGTCTGTCATCGGGAGGAAGAAATGAATGATGATCGTATACTATCAGCCGCTGGGCATACATGCCTTTCGATTTCTCACTCAGTTTAAAGTTTACCCGGATATCATCTTTCTTTAAAATACGGATATTGGCAGAATCCCGTTCGAACACCTGCTCAATAGTCATACCTGATACAAAATTCAGGTTGATGTCTTTCGGAACATTAAGTATCACTTTCTTGACAAAATAGGTAGAATCAAGCGTAACGAACAAATGCCCCGTAAAACCGAACGACTCGGAATTGAAGGGCACAAATCCCAAATCTACACATTTACGACCTTCCACCTGAAGCGTATCGAGCAAATAATACTTATAAAATCCCGGTCCGAAAGTAGATAGTGGACTGACAAAACGCTGAAGAAACAATGAAACATTATTCTGGAAAATATCCACTTCCTGAAAAGCTTCGCTCAGGAACTGCTGTACCCCGTCACGCGAAAACACTTCATCTACTCCCGATGACTTACTTCCCATCAGCAAACGTTTCTCCGACTTGGGGGACTTCCGGTAATATACCTTCTCCAAGCGCTCTTTTTCTGACAAAGGAAGTACCGTAGTCCCTACTTCAAGTGTATCAATAAACTCGGCAAGAAAATCAAATTTTCCTATTTTCCCACTCTTTTTGGGCTTTGGCTTATAATCATTCATAGCAAAGACCATTTTCTCATATTGGTCATAACTGAAATAATCTTGATTACGCGGGTCATTGCTCTCGCGCCGGTCAATCACTTGTCTGGCAAACCGCACTGCAGGATTATCCTTTCTCCTGTATCGTTCACGTTTCGGCTTCACCACGATATCGCTCAATGTGACACCACTCGGTATCAAGGCTATGTCAATCCGGTTGATTTTCCCCAGCTGAACCGTAATATTACGGGTATCGTATCCCAAATAAGAAACCTGCAGGCGGTTGACCGATACAGATGTAGCCAAGCGGAAACGCCCGTCATCTCCGGTACGTGTACCAGCAGAAGTACCTTCGAGCATCAGCGAAGCGTATGGCAATACTTCTCCGGTCACCGAATCGCGCACGGTTCCTTCGATAACGGTCTGTTGCCCGTAGGAAACTACCGAGAAACACAACATCATTACAAGCCAGACAATTTTCTCCTTCATATTCTCCTTATTATAAATACTTCACCTGCCAAGCTTCGAAATAAGCAGGCTTTTCCACCATCAGTTCCCCCTGTGCATCGATAAACAACTGCACCGTGGTGCCCTCGGCACAAAGCGTATGGTCGCTTGCACGAAAGACCTGATACATATAATCCAATCTTGCACCGGGCTTGTACACATAGCGGGTATGTATTTCAACACCATCGTTCAGCAAAAGCGGAGCATAATAGCGGACACGTAAATCATATACAGGCGCATAAATGCCTTCCCGCTGCATATCGGCATATCCGATGCCCGGATAATGCCTGCCGAAAGACTCTCGTCCGTCTTCGAAATATGTCACATAAGAACCATGCCATACCCGGCGCATCGAATCGATTTCGCTAAACTTCACTTGCACCTGGCAAATGTCCAACAACTCTTTCTTCATATCTTATGGAAGTTGAAATGCTGTATCCGGCACATGGGCATCCAACATAAAACCGGAAAAGTCATAACGGGTATAGTTCTGCCCCCGTTCATTCATCTGCAAGCTCTTACACTCTCCTTTCTGCAAGTCGACGGTCAGTACAAAAGAAGAAAACAACAATCTGCGGCGCACCTTGTTTCCTCCATCTACCCGAGGTGTTACTGTCAAGGTACAAAGACCATCTTTCTCTTCCATTTTCACCTCTGCCAGTTCTTCGGGACTAACCGAAATATCCATGCCCAGCACCATTTGCTTGAACACCTCTACCAGCGATTCGAATTGAGCTTGTGTCTGCCCTTTTGCCACGCTTTTACGTCCCGATTCTACCATCGTAAATTCATTGCCTTCCATCAGCAACATGTCCTTATCTCCTTCGAAACGCATGCACATCCGTCCGGGAGCCTTGAAATAAAGTTTCCCATCCAATCTGGCATCTTCTGCAAAAGCTACATTGTGCTTGATACGCACCACAGAAGCCGTAAGCGTATGCACACTTCTATACTTCTTCATGACTTGTGTCATGCCGGCACCTTGTGCCCACATAAATGTAGTACATGCCAGCAAAAATACCGATAAACATACCAGCCATCTTTTCATCGTTGTTCTCATGTATAAAGTCCTCCATCAATTGATATTACCTCTCCCGTAATGTATCCGGCTTCGGGCGAAATCAAAAAGCCGACCAATGCCACCACTTCCCGGGTCAAGGCATATACATCCGTCTGTAATTCCATATATGTTCTGTCTTTAAATTAACTATATTCTATTTCTGTATCACTTGCTTCCATATCCAATCCCGTCCTATAATTTCCGCACACGTGAAAAGCGCGGTCATAGTTACACCTTGCACACCATGCACCATCAGGCTTTGTCCTGTGAGGAACAGGTCGGGAATGGGCGTACGCACCGGAAGCATCCCTCCAAACGGACTGTTGAAATCTTTCCGCATGCCGTAAGCCGACCCGTCGGGAGTATGCACATAGTCACGGTATGTAAGCGGAGTACTGGTATAACATTGCACGACCGCTCTCCGCAAACCAGGTATACACGATTCGGCCAATGTCATACAGGCATCTGCCATACGGAGTTTCATTGCCTCATACTCCGGTCCTCTCTTACCTACTTGGGTAAATATCCATGGACGGCACAGACTCCAGTCCATCGGAGCCAATAAATCGATTTGCCGCACATACTCTCCTCCATCGTCCGGAACATGACTGGCTACCAATACTCGGTCTATTTCTCCATCTGACGGATATGTCCAAATATCAGGATGCCGATATACATAGTAATTCCAGTTCGCATAAGGCAATGCATGAGGTTTCAGGCACAACGATACCGTAAACATCCCATTGGTGTTTTCCTGCCGGCATATCCGGTGACGATACACATTCTTCAGCAATCCCCCTTGCTTCAACATCCGGCACATCTCTGCCGGATGGGTGGCACAAATGAATTGTATCCCTTCGTAAATTCTTCCGTCCTTACACCGGACTCCCGTCAGTTGACCTTCCTTTTCCAGTAATTCATCTACTTCCGCATTACATATCACCTCGCCTCCCTGCGAACGGATTTGTTCTGCCAACGCCTCTGCTATCAGCGAACCACTGCCTGCAATCCGCCAACTACTGCCCACATAACCACAATAGCCATGAGCAAATGTAAACAACGGCAATGTGTCTTTTCTCAGTTCCATCTTCAGTGAAGCACCACTCAGCACGTCGACCAGCAAAGAATCGTCAAACTTCTCCTGCAGATACCGGTACGCATTGGTCTCCAACATCCAAGTATGGAAATCCATATCCGATGAATGAGGGTTCAAGGCATTCAGCTGCATTTCTTCCGTCCGCTTCAACAAATCAGCATATTGGTATAAGGCATCTCTTTTCGCCGGAAACTCATCGGCAAGCATTTGGGCAAACCGGTCATAACCTTGTGCCAGTGCAAAGGTACGCTTTCCTATCATCACACGGTCGACCACCTCATCCATGCGCTTCCACGGAAGTTTCATCAATCCCAAATAGTCGAATACCCGACGCAAGAGTTGTCCTTCCTCCAGTCCTCCCACATAATGGAACCCTGTATCAAACTCCATTCCTCCCCGGCGATAACTCTGGATACATCCACCTGTATGCTTTCCTTTCTCCAGCACGAGCAGACGTTTTCCCGCCCGTGAAAGGATACAGCCACACACCAATCCCCCCAGTCCGCCTCCTATTATTATAATGTCGTATTTCATTTCTTCTTCTGAATCATTCTGAACACAGCGGGCTGTAGCACATAAGAGATAATAACAGCCGCCAGCAATCCGACCAAGGTAGAGAAGCCCACCGAACGGATTGCCGGATGTACCGCAAACAACATCGAGCCTACAGTTACCACTAATATAACCGCACTGAAGAAAATAGCGGTTTTATGGTATCCCAGCAATCGCGTGTCGCGTTCTTCTCCTATCAGTCCACTCATGACAAAGATACTATAATCCACTCCGATACCAAAAATAAAAGTAGAGATAATGATGTTGATAAGATTAAAACTCATATCGAACAACACCATCATTCCCAATACAATAAGCCAACTGAATACAATCGGCATAAATCCCAGTAACGTATACCGGATATTCCCCCTGAAGCTGAAAAACAAGACCAGCAAGACAAAAAGCATAGAAACCCATTGCAATACACTGAAGTCATCGTTCAATTGCATCAAAGTATCCGTAGTATAATAATAGGTATCCAACACCAACATGTGAGGCTGTGTTGCAATAGCATCGCAAATACGATGATAATCGCTCGTCTTGCTACGCACCGTATCATTGGCGCATCTCACCGACGTAAAACACAGGTATTCGCCATTATACGATTGCTCCATTAATGTAGACTGATATCCTGCAGGAATGATACCCGCCTCATACAAGGCATCCGGATGATAATCGGCAGTAGCATATTCGAAAAACAAGTCAAAAGCTTCGGGACGCAAGCCAACCTGAGGTGCCGTACGGGTAATCAACTCGTGCACCCGTTTCAGACGGTCTTCGTTCCAATATGCTTTCCAGGCATCTATACGTTCTTGTTGCACACGTAAAGGAACGAATATCCGGTCGATACGTGTATAGCCTTTCACCAATCCTGCCTGCTGAAGCGAATCCAGTTTCCGGGCCATTCCGGCAAAACGCTCCACCGCCTCTTCCATCGTAGCTCCAGAAGTGGCGAAATATTTCTCTTTATCGCCTGTATACGTCTTGCTTCGCAACAATTCTTCCGAATAGGTGGTAATATCTGCCTTATATCCCAGGTTATGCATATCAGCATCAAAGCGTGTGCCTCCGGCCAGGTAAAGTCCGATACAAGCCACGGTTACCACCAGAATAACAATCAATAAAGGTTTGCTTCTGTCGAACGGCACTGCATTGATACGGTCAATTAAGGCAAAGGCACGCCGGTTCAACTTATTTCGCTTCGGACTTAAGAACTGCGGCAAATAGATCAAGCTGAATGCCGTAGTGCCCAGAATGGCGAAAGTGGCAAAAAGTCCGAAGTCCTGCAACAACTCGGTACGAATAAATACTACTCCCATAAACGAGCCAATGGTTGTAAGACAACCCAGACACACCGGCTTGACTTCGTCACGCAAGACCTGTTCGGGATTACCAACATACTTATAATGGGTGATGATGTGTAACACATAACTGAATGCCACACCCAAAATAACCGCTCCGATACCCAATGCCAACAATGAAAATTGTCCCTTGATGAAATACATCAAAGCAAGTCCGAATAACGTTCCGAACAGGACGGGCAAGACCAACAAAGGAAGTGTATCCCAATTGCGATAGCAAACAAAAATAAAAGCCAATACGAAAAGCAACGAACCGGAAAGGGTGCCAGCCAAGTCCGACTTGATTTGTTTCGAATTATAAAAGCCACTGGCAGGCGTACCGTGATAAGCTATCTTGATGTCAGGAGCCGTCTGGGCAAATTGAGCTATCTGTTCATTCAACATCGTAAACAAAGCAGAACCTTGACCTGTATTAGTTGCCGAATAGCGGGGCGTAATAAATGCCACACACACCGTAGAGTCACTTACGAAAATATGCCCGTCAAGGATTTTATAACCTCCTTTTTTCTCTCCAGCTGATGCCGGCAAGAATTGCTCCTTCAGAAGCATACGCATACCTAGCGGATCCATCTGGATAAGTTCGGGATATAACGTGCCTATCGGGCTGAGCAAATCCTTCCGGTTTATCTCCATCTGCCGGCGAAAATGCTTTTCGGTCAGCATCGTGTCGATGCAGGCATAAAAGCTTGTATCGATATAAGCAGGAAAATGTCCACTCAGGTAATCAATGGCATCCGGCAAGAGTTCTTCAGGCAAACGGTAAAACACATCCTCTATCACCCGGTGTAATGAATCGGACAAGGCATCCTTAGCCTGCAACGAATCAATAAAGGCATCACACACCTCTGCCATACGTTCGGTAGAAACACCCTCTTTGCCTTCGAATACCAAAAATGTCTTGTCCTTAATACGCAAGTTGGCAAAAGCCAGCTTGGTCGTACCATCTTCGTTTTTCGAAGAAGGCATCAGTTTATTGATGTCCTCCTCCAGATGAATGCATGAAGCACAATACCCAAAGAAAGCAAACAACACAACCAGAGATATCCAACACACCATACGATGACGCCGGAAAAAACGATAAATTCTGATGCAAAGTTCTGTCATTTCTCTATCTCTCCTTTAAATTCCATATACGTAATACCTGCATCGGATAGAGTAGCGGTCAACAGGAACCTTCCTTCCCCCAATACCTGAAAATGCAGACGGAGATCCAATTCGGGACACACATCGGGAGATGCCAGCGAAGTAAACCGGCATTGTTTAATGAAAACAATAGATACACATTTGCCTACCGCTTCTTCCACACATTCTTTCATCATCTCGATATTACATGCCCCCGGACATACAGGCCTGCCGGGGAAATGCCCCCGATATACATCGCATCCGGGCAACAAAGCAACATGAAAAAGAGCGTCTTCGGCTCCATAATGTGCACTATATACCTTATAATAATTGTTTCTGAGTAACATGTCTCAACTCTCTTAAATGGATATTTTCATCTGAGTATCTGCTACCGGAGTACCGTTGCCGGAAGTCTCTCCTCTTACCAGAGTGATGCCTTCCGCTTCGGCTTCTATTGTAATCCGGGTATGCAGGATTTCTCCCGTTTGCGGACAACGGTAGCAATGGAATTTCTTCACTTCACCAATATATCCTACCGGAGGTTCGGAAGCTCCGGCCTGCAAAGCCCAATAACCGGCAAATGCCAAAGCCGACTGAGCAATATGCTCAATGATTCCCGCCTCTTCCAATCGTCCGTCCGGAGCAACAAAAAAATTGTCCGGACGGATTTCCAACGAAGTTTCCGCATACGCATGCTCCACCTTATCCAGCCTGTCGACCATGATTATCGGCTCACGTTGTGGAATCAACACCTGTATATCCACTTTCATCATGCCGCAGGCAAATGTGATTCGATATAATCATACAAATCGGTAAACGTCTGTATCTGACGCAAATCCGAAACAGGAATCTTCACCTGATAAGTCTGCTGGATAAGTGCCACCAGGTCTACCAGACTCAGACTGTCCAGCGAAAGGGTTTCCTTAACATTTGCATCGGGAGTCAATGTAGATGCTTCTACTTCAAATTCTTCTGCCAACAACGTGTTGACTTTTTCAATGATTTCTTCGCGTGTCATAACTTAGTTTTTATTTATTTACTTAATTTATAAATCATCATACAAAACAGCTCCATCGTATCCGTCATCCCTCATTCCGGACAATCAACGTCGAATTTGTACCTCCAAAGCCGAACGAGTTCGACAAGAACATATCGAAATGTATGGGACGCGTCTCCGGAAGCACATGAATACGGGCTGTATCTTCATCGGGATGCTCGAAATTGATGTTTCCGGCTATGAAATCATTCTTCATCATCAGAATGGAATAAATCAGTTCGCTGGCACCAGCCATCCACATCTCGTGCCCTGTCTGGCTCTTGGTGGAAGTGACCGGTACCGGAAGCTCACCAAACACCTGTGCTATCGCCAGTGCCTCCCGGCTATCACCGATACGTGTGGAAGTGGCATGAGCATTGATGTAACCTATCTCATCGGGAGACACGTTCCCATTCTTCAGACACAGTTCCAGCGAGCGTGCCGGACCTTCTACATTGGGAGTAGATATATGCGCACCGTTGCCCGAGAATCCCCAGCTTACGACTTCGGCAAGGATAGGAGCACCTCGCTTTACAGCATGTTCGTAACTCTCTACAATCAACGTAGCTGCCCCTCCTCCAGGCACCAGACCATCCCGGTCCTTATCGAACGGACGACTTGCCTTGGCAGGTTCGTCCTCACGTATAGAGAACGACTGGATGCCATCGAAAGCCGCCACGCCATACATATTGGCTTCTTGCGCTCCACCGCACACGATACAATCCTGCAAGCCATTTCGAATAAGCAAATACGCAAGTCCTACCGACTGGGAGCCTGAGGCACAAGCGGCTGATGCTGTCAGATTGATACCTTTCAATTTAAACAGACAAGCAAGGTTCATAGTCACGGTAGAGTTCATCGACTGGAAAATGGTACCGCTTCCACATGCCGCCGTATCGTGAAACTCACGAAACTTGTCAAGCCCGGTCATAGTAGCTTCAGACACCGAATCATTTCCATAAATGATGCCTATTTCATGCTGCTCGATATAGTCAGGCTCCAGTCTGGCCTGCTCCAGTGCCGCACGTGTAGCCATATAGGCATATTGCGCCTCTTCGGGCATAAACTGACGCAGATTGCGCGACACAAAAGGTTTCAAGTCGGGCTTGGCTATCTGTGCACATAAAGCCGAACGGAATCCTGCATCCTTACGTTCAGGGCTGAATACGATTCCACTTTTTCCTGTATACAAAGACCGGCACACTTCATCCAGTGTCGTACCCAGACACGACCAGATACCCATACCGGTTATTACTACTCTTCTCATATTCTATCAGTTTATTATTTTATTCCAACACTTTCCGATAACACCGCCTCCTTTTCACGATTTCCGGATGTAGAGGTTTCCATTGCGAAAGTTCCTTTACGTTTGTTTCCAATTGCGGCCCTGTTTCTGCCCAGGTGAAACCATACTTGTTATAGACCGGTATCAGATCAGCAAAAAACAAGGCATTCACACCCAATCCCTGGTAATCAGGGCGGACAGCTATCAGAAAAAGTTCTGCCTTCTCTTCCCGTTTCCATTTCAATGCACGCAGCAACGGATACCATCCCCACGGGAAAAGTCTTCCACCTCCCTTCCGTAACGCATTCGAAAGACTGGGCATCGTTATCGCTACGCCTACCAGCTCACCTTTCTCATTCTCTATCACAGGAAGCAACTGCAAGTCAAGCAAAGGCAAATAACGTTTCAGATAGCCATCTATCTGCCTGTCCGACAATTCGGTATATCCGAATAAAGGAGAATAGGCAACATTCAATAAATCGAATACTTTCTTACCATAATTACGTTCTGAAATGTCGGCCGAAGTCAGCTTCCTTACCTGCAAACCAAACATTTCTTTCGACAATTCCGCCACACGGGCATATTTAGGTGGAATCTCCTCGGGAACCTGTACACGAATCTGAACCCAATCGACTTCTTTCTCATAACCCAATGCTTCCAAATGACGGGGATAATACGGATAATTATAGATGGTAATCATAGAACTGACCTGATCGAAATCATCCACCAGCATACCTTCCTTGTCAAAGTCGAAAATTCCCATCGGTCCCTGTATCGCATTCATTCCCCGTGTCCGCCCCCATTGTTCTACAGCACGAAGCAAAGCTCCCGCCACCTCAATATCATCGACAAATTCAATAAAGCCGAAACGCACGTTACGCGTATGCCACTTTTCGTTGGCACGATGATTAATGATGCCGGCAATCCTCCCTACCGTATCTCCATGACTATCATAAGCGATGAATGGCTGAATATCCGAGAAATCAAGCCCCGGATTTTTCCGTTTGTCGAACGTCTCACGTATATCCATATCCAAATCAGGCACATAATAAGGACAATCCGCATACAACCGATGGGGAAACCGTACGAAATCGTCCATTTCACGCCCGGTCTGAACCTCTTTTACTATCAATTTTTCCATAACGATGACGAAATTATAAAAGGTGAACCTAACCGCCAAAACCAAGTGTGATATTGACGAACTTTAGTGAAAAAAAGAACAAAATTCATCCGGAAAGCCTCCTTATTCCGATAGTTGCAAAGAGGATAGGCTTACATTTTTCCATTTCAGAATAACGATTCAAAACAAATTAATATGAATACGGACACTTATACTATATGTGGTGAGAAAAGGCACAATTTCATACCACGCATGGTATAAAAAAACATACGTGCCGGAAACGATGTCCTGCAAAAATAAACCTCCGCAAAAATTAAACACGTTTGCGTTGGAATTTTCAACACCCTGTTTTCAATTCTCAATTTAAATGAGTACCTTTGCCCAATCTTTCAATTTTATACAGAACTGAATATGCAGGAAAAGATTATTATTCTCGATTTCGGCTCGCAAACCACGCAGCTCATCGGACGCCGCGTGCGCGAACTGAACATGTATTGCGAGATTGTTCCCTACAACAAGTTCCCTTTCGGCGACCCTTCCGTCATTGGTGTGATTCTGTCGGGAAGCCCTTTCTCGGTTTACGATGAAAAGGCTTTCAAAATCGATTTGAGCAATATCCGTGGCAAATATCCGGTTTTAGGCATCTGCTACGGTGCACAATTTATGGCATACACCAACGGAGGCAAGGTAGAACCTGCCAATACCCGTGAATACGGACGGGCACATCTGGCTAAGTTCGACCACGATAATCCGTTGCTGAAAGATGTCCGTGAAAACTCGCAAGTATGGATGAGCCATGGAGACACCATTACGTCTCTACCCGAAAATTTCAAGATTATCGCCTCTACCGACAAAGTAGCAGTTGCCGCTTATCAGGCAGAAGGAGAAAAGCTATGGGGGGTACAGTTCCATCCTGAAGTGTATCACACTGAAGACGGCACACAAATCCTGAAAAACTTCGTAGTAGACATCTGCGGAGGCAAACAAGACTGGAGCGCGGCGTCATTCATTGAAACTACAGTTGCGCAACTGAAAGAACAATTAGGTGATGACAAAGTAGTACTCGGACTGAGCGGAGGTGTTGACTCATCAGTAGCAGCCGTGTTGCTCAACAAAGCCATCGGCAAAAACCTGACTTGCATCTTTGTCGACCACGGTATGTTACGCAAGAATGAATTCCGCAATGTACTTCATGACTATGAATGCCTTGGCCTGAATGTCATCGGTGTTGATGCCAGCGAAAAATTCTTTACCGAACTGGCAGGCGTGACCGAACCCGAACGCAAACGCAAAATCATCGGCAAAGGATTCATTGACGTATTTGATGAAGAAGCGCACAAAATACATGATGTGAAATGGCTGGCGCAAGGAACCATCTACCCCGACTGCATCGAATCGCTCTCCATTACCGGAACAGTAATCAAAAGCCACCACAACGTAGGCGGATTACCCGAAAAGATGAATCTGAAACTTTGCGAACCACTCCGTCTCTTATTCAAGGACGAAGTACGCCGCGTAGGCCGTGAACTGGGTATGCCCGAACACCTCATCACTCGTCATCCTTTCCCCGGACCGGGACTTGCCGTACGTATCCTGGGCGACATTACCCGCGAGAAAGTACGCATCCTTCAAGATGCCGATGATATTTTCATCCAAGGTCTACGCGATTGGAAAACAAAAAATACTGAAGGCAAAGAAACTGCGCTCTACGACCAAGTATGGCAAGCAGGTGTCATCCTTCTACCTGTGCAGAGCGTAGGTGTAATGGGTGATGAACGCACCTACGAGCGTGCAGTCGCACTACGTGCCGTAACAAGCACTGATGCCATGACAGCCGACTGGGCACACCTTCCTTATGAATTTATGGCAAAGGTATCGAATGACATCATCAACAAGGTGAAAGGCGTAAACCGAGTTTGCTACGATATTTCATCGAAACCACCTGCCACAATCGAGTGGGAATAAAAAAAAGAATGTCCATCAGCCGATACATATCTTCGTTTTCAGGAGATATGTATTGGCTAATCAGGACATTCATTAAGAAGATGTTTTGAATTTCTCCAAAAAGTTTTTCTTGGCTTGATGTATCCGTTTTCGTGTATGCTTTGGGCGATTTTTTGGTCCTTTCCGCTCCTGTTCTTCGTCAGATAGCCCGCTATCTTCCTCATCACAGAAGCGAAAATGCCTCAAAAACTCATCCCAAATCATCGCACGATAAATTCAAAACAGCTTCTAAGAAACTGCTTCTTAATCCCTATTTGTATAAATCAGATCTTGTATCCCCATTCATCAAGAGCAAATCCCCAGTGCTTTTCCACCAGCTCTACTGTTTCCGGCTTATACTGGTATTTGTTCTTCTTATAGCCTTTCTTCTTGTTGACGTATGCCTCAATGGCAGGACGTGCTTCTTCGAATCCAGGAAGAGAAAGTTTCTGATAGATTTCCTGCGTCAGGTCGAACGCGTTCTTTTCATAATCCTCGAAACGCACCTCTACCAGGTTGCCCTCAGGAATGAAATGCTTGTCAGCCTCATATTTGTGATAGAGCTTGTCGTACACCGTGAGGATGTTCTGCTGCAACTCTTCAGGACTGATGTCTTGAAGTTGGAGAGGTTTGATGGTATTGGTGAAGAAACTCCGGGTAGACTCGAATACCGTATACGGATTACGCATTAAATAGATAAACTTGGCATTGGGAAACATCTTCACCAATTCCTTCACGCGGCCTGTGTGAGGGGGATTCTTACTGAGAAACTGGGTGCCTCCAGTGTTCCAGAGCGAAATCTTGATAAGCTTGGTAAAAGTTTCCTCAAACACTTTCAACTCAGCATCCGTGACATCTTCGAAAAGCAAATACTTATCGGCATACTCTTGCATGTGCTTGGGCAGGAACCAAAAGTTATAATACGTATAAGGCATCATATTGGTAAGGGCGAACTCTTCCTCCTGAGGCAGGTCAACGGCAAGCTCCATGTTATCGGTAGGACGCTTGTCAGGCATTAGCCAGCTCATGTTTTTCTTAAAGAAAGGTTGCCCCCACATCATCAGATGCGGGAATACGGTTTGGTAGGTAGTGTTATAACCAAAATGTTTGTCACATGAAAAAACATTGTGCATAAAGGTGGTTCCGCTGCGCCAGTGCCCTAAAATGAATACCGGATCATGTTCGAGCGGCTTCTGTGCCAGGAGGCTTGCATACTTCTTATCCTGCAAGGGTTTCAATACAGAAAGCAGACGGCACACTGCTTTTGTCAGACGGAACTTTCCCCGATAAGCAGAACCGATGGCACGCCCTTTGGTTATTTCGTTGAATGTCTTCCAGTCGGCACCTACCAAGGTGTTAACCGGCAATTTGCTAAATTCTAATAAGCCCATATTGTAAATGAAGAATTAAGAATGAAGAACTAAGAATGATGTGAACCAGTCAAAATTCTTCATTCTTAATTCTTCATTCTTCATTAAAAACTTATTTCTTTATCTCTATTGCGTATCCACGGCGTTCCAATTCTTTTGCAATGGTTTCGATGGCATCATAGTGTTCGGGAGCAATCCCTAACTTAGGCAGGTCTAGTACCGGGATTTCCATCGTAGTATGCATGTCCTTGTCGTCTACCTTGCCGATAATCATGCCAGCTGCACTGGTATTGTTGGTTATCGGATCGATAAGGATGAACGCCCCCGTCGCCTTATTGCAGGCATAAGGGTCGAAGAAAAGCTCTTTCGATGACGTGAACACCACGTGAGCTATCTGGTTCAGCTCCAAAGGCAGTGTTTCTTTTGTCAACTGTCCATTTTCAATTGAAAGGTGTTCCATCGTGTTGACATCCACCTTGTACTTGATACTATCGATGCGTGTGCGGCTGGTATTGGTAGTTTGTTTCAGGAAGAACGATTTTTCCATATCCATCTTTTCTTCGTCCATCCAGACAAGCATCGCCTCAAAGTTACGTCCTACCAACGGCATATTGTCAGGATGCACCAGCATTTCGCCACGTGACACATCTATTTCGTCCTCCAAGGTCAGAGTGACCGACATAGGCGGATAAGCATAATCGCATTCTCCATCAGAAGCATAGATTGCCTTTACACGGGTTTTCTTCCCCGAAGGCAATGCCATCACTTCATCTCCTTTGCGCACGATGCCCGAAGCCACTTTGGATGAAAATCCGCGGAAATCGAGATTAGGACGCAAGACGTATTGCACAGGATAACGGAAATCTTTCAAATTATGGTCGTTACCAATGTGCACGGTTTCAAGATATTCCAACAAGGAAGGACCTGCGTACCACGGAGTACGTGCCGATTTTTCGACCACATTATCTCCATCAAGTGCCGAAAGTGGAATACAAGTCACATCAGGCACACCCAATGGAGCGATGAATGCTTTATAATCCGCTACTATTCTATCAAATATTTCTTCCGAAAAATCTACAAGATCCATCTTGTTCACCGCCAATACCACGTGTTTGATGCCTAATAAGGAAACAAGATAAGAGTGGCGGCGGGTTTGGGTAATGACTCCGGCACGTGCATCAACAAGAATTACCGCCAGATTAGCGGTAGAGCCTCCGGTAATCATATTGCGCGTATATTGTTCGTGCCCCGGAGTGTCGGCTATGATGAACTTACGGTTGTTGGTAGAGAAATAGCGGTAAGCAACATCAATGGTAATCCCCTGCTCGCGTTCTGCTTTCAACCCGTCGAGCAACAAAGCATAATCAATGTGCTCACCGGCATTCCCCACACGTTTGCTGTCGCGTTCCAATGCCACAAGCTGGTCTTCGTAAATCTTCTTGCTATCGAAAAGCAAGCGTCCGATAAGAGTAGACTTTCCATCGTCTACCGAACCGGCAGTAAGGAACCTTAACAGGTCTTTCTCCTCATCTTTTTTCAGAAACTCTTCAATTGACATACGGCCTCTGGCTTCGCCTTCCATCGGGTTTCCTGATTTGGTTTTATCTATTTCTTCCATTTTTCTTCAATTAATAATTAACAATTAATAGTTAATAACGGTACATGAATAGGTAATGAACAACAAACGAATGTAGGAATCGTTATTAATTATTCATTATTAATTATTCATTTAAAAGTATCCTTCCCGTTTCTTCTCTTCCATACTTGCGTCCTGGTCGAAGTCTATAACACGGGTTGTGCGTTCGCTCTTGGTGGTGGTCATCATTTCCTCCACAATCTTCTCTATGGTATCGGCATCGCTTTCAATAGCCCCTGTAAGCGGCCAGCACCCCAAAGTACGGAAACGGATTTTCCGCATTTCAATCTTATCGCGGTATTTCTCGGGCAGACGGTCATCATCAGGCATGATAAGCTGCCCGTCAATATTTACTACCGGACGTTCCTTGGCGAAATACAAAGGCACAATAGGTATCTTTTCCAAACGGATATATTGCCAGATATCCAGTTCTGTCCAGTTGCTCAAAGGAAAGACCCGGATGCTTTCCCCTTTACGGATACGAGTATTGTAGATGTCCCACAGTTCGGGACGCTGGTTCTTGGGATCCCACTGATGGAATTCGTTACGGAAAGAGAAGATGCGTTCCTTGGCACGTGATTTTTCCTCATCACGGCGTGCTCCTCCAAAAGCAGCATCAAACTTATATTTATCAAGAGCGTGAAGCAACGCTTGCGTCTTCATCAAGTCTGTATGTACCTTACTTCCGTGAGTAAAGGGGCCTACTCCGGCACGGAATGCTTCCATATTACTTTCCACAATAAGTTTCCAGCCGTGTTCTTTGGCATATGTATCACGAAACTGAAGCATTTCCTTAAATTTCCATTTCGAATCAATGTGCATCAATGGAAAGGGCGCTTTGCCCGGAGCAAAGGCTTTTTCGGCAAGGCGCACCATTACCGATGAATCTTTTCCGATACTGTACAGCATCACCGGGTTTTCAAATTCGGAAGCCACCTCACGAATGATATGAATAGACTCGGCTTCGAGTTCTTTCAAGTGGCTCAAGTTGTATTCTTCTTGCATAATTTATAATGTTTGCTTTTTCTTTTTTTCATTCCTTACTCAGAGGGGCGGACACTTTGGGCAAAATCAAGTGCAGGAGCTGGTCCACTGATTCTTCGAGCGAAAACTTCGAAGTATCGAGCGAAAGTGCCGGATGTTGAGGTGCTTCAAACGGAGCCGAAACCCCTGTAAACTCCTTGATTTCCCCACGACGTGCCTTGGCATACAAGCCTTTCACATCACGCCGCTCGCATTCTTCTATCGGCGTACTGACATAAACTTCCACAAAATCATCCGCACCAATGATATGTGCTGCCATTTCACGAAGTTCATTGTTCGGACTGATAAATGCGGCAATGGTAATAATACCTGTATCAACAAACAACTTGCCAACTTCGGCTATGCGACGGATATTCTCTACCCTGTCTTCTGGCGAAAAGCCCAAATTATTGTTGATTCCACTCCGGATATTGTCTCCATCAAGGATGCGGCAAAGCAATCCCCGTTGTTGCAGTTCACGTTCAAGCGCAATGGCAAGAGTACTCTTACCCGACCCACTCAGTCCGGTAAACCAAATCATCAATCCACGTTGCCCCAACAGTTTCTCCTTGTCAGCACGGGACAGCATCTTGTCGAATATAGGATAAATGTTGTTCATTTATTATCTTTCTGTTTACTATCTATATAGCCGGACATTAAAGATATGCAGATTTATCTGAAAGACAAGCCCTTCGGATATAACGTTTCCGCATCTCTTTCGTCCGCATTGAAAATCACACTTGTACAAAAGGCCATATCAGCGGGATAAGACCTACCGATAAAATCATCACAATCAAATCCATCGGAAGACCAATCTTCAAGAAATCGGTAAACCGATAATTACCGGCTCCCTGCACAATCAAGTTAGTCTGATAACCGATGGGGGTAGCAAAACCTGCCGATGCAGCAATGCAGATAGCGATGAAGAAAGGCATCGGATCTACGTTGAATTCTGCAGCCGTTTCCAGCGCAAGCGGAAAGGCAAGTGCTGCTGCAGCATTGTTCGTTACCAGTTCGGTAATAACCAGTGTGACAAAATAAAGCAACGCCAAAGCTCCCCAAGCTCCCAACGAACCAGACACATCTTTAATAAAATTGGCTATCAACGCCGCCAGTCCGGATTCTTCCATCGCCGCACTGATAGCAAAGGCACAAGCTATGGTGATAAGTATGTCCCAACTGATATATTTAGTATATTTTTTCGGAGGAAATATCTTAAGCCAAGCCATCACCACAGCCGTAACCGATGCAAAGAAAAACATGTCCATCTTCACACCGGGAAAACGTTCCTGAAAATAAGGAAGCTCACCGATAGTAGCACCGATAATCATAATCAGCAAAAGCGCCAATGCTGTCCATTTCTTCCACCCAGGCATCGGACGCGAAGGTATCTCCTGCCCATTAGTCATCATCAGGAAAACGGAAGAATCTCCCCACGCCTTGGTAAACTCATCATCAGCAAGCAATACCAGTGTGTCACCTTCCTGCAACCTCACTTCACCCAAGTTCTTGGTGATAACCTGGCCTCCCTGGCGTATTTCCTTGATATCAGCCCCATAACGACGTTTAAAATCAAAATTCTTCAACTTGCGCTTCAAACCAGGAAAACGTGATGCCAACACCACTTCTACTATATGCTGTCCTTTCACTTCCGCCGCATCTGCCTCTTCTTCCTCAAAATTATCGGGCCGTTCGGCTGGAAGCAGTTTCTTCGAAGTAAACAAAATGAAAAGAAGTCCGGCTATTGTGATGGGAATGCCAATATAGGCAAGATCGAACATCTTCAACCCCGGCAAACCACGGTCAATCATCATACCGTGAACCACCAGATTGGTAGATGTTCCGATAAGTGTACACAACCCACCCAAAATCGTAGCATACGACAAAGGAATGAGGAACTTGGTACACGAAAGCCCAACTTTTTTTGCCCAGTTTTTCACAATAGGTGCAAAGATAACCACTACTGGAGTATTGTTAAGGAAAGCCGAAAAAGCACTAACAACAGGCAACAGACGCAACTGTGCCTGCATTACCGACATTTTCCGTTCGGGCAACAATTTCTTAATGACCGTGGCTAGTGCACCACTTTGGCGCACACCTTCACTCACCAGAAACAACAAAGCTACCGTTATCATGCCACGATTGCTAAATCCGGCAACCATCTGTTTGGGAGTGATAATACCTGCCGCCATAAACACCACGACCAATGACAACAGTACAATGCCCGGACGCATTTTATCCAAGATAAGCGCAACGAGCATCCCTATCAGCCCCAGCAACACAAAAAGTATTTCAAAATTCATAGTCTTGAAAAGTTTATTTTTAATTCAGAAGTCATGTCTCGCCGGAATCAGAAGCAACAAAAGACCAATACTTCAGAGTGACTGATATCCGACTCCCCTTTAATTTTCCACATAGCTCCCTTTAACTTCCAATATAATTCCGTTCGGCTTCCAAATATAACTCCGTTTAACGACCAATACAGGGATAAGCGATAAACCACGGATTCAACAAATCTTCTTTATTATACCGAAGGGGAAGATTTGTCTCAGCCTGATACACTTCACCTCCTGCTGCACGTACAATAGCGTGTCCGGCTGCTGTATCCCATTCCATTGTAGGTGCAAATCGGGGATAGACATCTGCTTTACCTTCGGCTATGAGGCAAAGTTTCAACGAGCTTCCTTTCGACACGGTTTGTACTTCGGTATATTTCTTTTTCATTTCATCGATAAAATGCTCGGTTTCAGCATTGAGATGCGAACGCGAAGCCACGACAACAAATGTACCGTATGTCCGCCCATCCGGGTAAGGCAAACGTTGTGCACGTCCTATCAGGCTCTCTAGTGTATCCTCTGGATTCAAACGGGCAACGTGTTCCAGTTTATAAGCCCCCAAAACCTCATCAGCAAAATACAGCTCTTCCCTGACCGGTATATATATCACTCCAGCCTCAGGACGTCCGTCTTTCACAAAAGCAATATTTACCGTAAATTCTCCATTACGCTTGATAAACTCTTTGGTACCGTCCAAAGGATCTACCACCCACAATTCATTCCAGCCTCTTCGCTCGGCAACAGGTATTTCTTTACCTTCCTCGCTCAACACAGGATAAGGCAATGCCGACAATTCCTGCACAATAATCTGATGCGACTTGCGGTCGGCTATCGTCAAAGGCGAATTGTCAGCTTTCCGTTCCACCTCGAAATCTGCGTTCGGGTCGGTATATACTTCCATAATAGCAGCCCCGGCTTTCAAAGATGCCTGTATGGCTACAAATAGTCTGTTTTTATCCATATTGTCTTAAATTGCCGTAAAATAACGGCTTTTTATCCATATTATATTGGTTGATATTTCATTTTTTCTGTCCGCGTACTTACATTATAACTTCTTTTATGACTTCGGAGCCCGCTTCAAGTCGCTTGCCTGATGCCAAAGCCGCCACATATAATAAGCACAATGGGTAAAAGCAAAGACAAAAGAAATGACCAGCAAAGTCTTGTCGGCTTCCCAACCTACAGTCTGCTGGTGCCATAAACCAGTAATTACACTCAGCACAGCCAGCACCAGTCCTAAGATATTCAATACCGTATCGCCTTTACGATAAACCCTTCCTGGTTCCAGTTTACTGTGTTTTCTTCCATAACTGACATAGATATCCAAGCCTATCAACATCCAAAGAACCAACCGAATCCACGTGTCGGCCGGCAGAAAACACATCATACACAAACAGGTAAGGATACCCATAATGGGCACAAAAGGGACCCACGGAGTCTTGAATGCACGATGCACATCAGGCATCGTCTTACGCACAATCAGCACAGCAGCACAAACCAATGTAAAAGCAAGCAAGGTACCGATACTGGTCATTTCGCCTGCCACTTGGGCAGGAACAAAACCGGCAAGCAAGCTTACCACTACCATAAACAGGAAATTACTATGTACCGGTGTACGGAAACGTGTATTGATACGAGAAAAAAAAGGAGGCAACAAACCATCGCGGCTCATACTGAGAAACACACGGCTCTGACCAAGTAAAGTAACCATAATCACCGAACAATAACCAAAAAGAATGGCAAGTACAATTGCCTTATTCAGCCACGGGTAAGCAGGCATTATCACCCCCTGCGCATTGGCATATCCCATCTGCTCGATAGCCACAGCTACCGGAGCGATGCCTTCCTGACCTTTGAAATCTGTATAATGAGCTACCCCCGTCATCACATGGGCAAAAAGAATGTACAATATCGTACAGACGAGCAAAGATACCAGAATACCAATAGGCATATCGCGCTTGGGATTCTTCGTTTCTTGTGCCGCAGTACTTACCGCGTCGAATCCCAGGAAAGCAAAGAACACAATGGCTGCCCCCCGCAAAATACCCGACCATCCGAACTCACCCAGTTTTCCGGTATTTTCAGGTATGTATGGCACATAATTATCTGCCTGAATGAACTTCCAACCCAAAATGACAAAAACCAGAATCACACTGATTTTCAAAAATACAATCAGTCCGTTGAAAAACGAACTGCCCGCCGTCCCTCGCATCAGAATAAGGCTCATCAATACCACAATCACCATGGCAGGTATATTGACTATGCCCCCATCCCACGGACAAGCAGTCAATGTATGGGGCAAATCAATGCCTGCTCCTTGCAGAAAGACCACCAGATAACGGCTCCAACTGATACTGACCGTAGTAGCAGCCACGGTATATTCCAACACCAGGTCCCATCCGATAATCCAAGCTATCAGTTCTCCCATAGTGGCATACGAATAAGTATAAGCACTACCTGCCACCGGAATCATCGAGGCAAATTCGGCATAACAAAGCCCGGCAAAACAGCATCCTATCGCAGCTATGATAAACGAAAGCGTAATAGCAGGTCCCGTATATTCCGAAGCCACTGTCCCTGTAATAGAAAACAGCCCGGCTCCGATAATCACGCCTACCCCCAAAGCCACCAGACTGACAGGTCCCAATACCCGTTTCAGGGTCTTATTTCCTGTCTGCCCGGCTTCTTCCTGCAAGGCATCTATGCTTTTTCTGACGAATAATCCTTCCATTTCTTGCAAGTTGCATATTGATTTTAGGATGCAAACATACAAAAAAACCGTGAGTTGAGGAAAAAGAAGTCAAACTTTACACCACACAATAAACTTTAAGGAGTATTTTCCTCTTCTTTCCGCATGCTGAACTCGCACCCGCAATATTGCTGGTTATAGAAATCATATTCCTTGATAATCTGGATGCGGCGTTCGCTCAACCCGCCTTTCCGCCAGTTCTTGTCCCACCACGTCACGTCGGGATAAGGTTCTACGGCATAGCGTCCGGCTTCGTTAATCTGGTCCAAGCTCTTCCAACGTGAAGAAGCAAGCGTAGTAGTAATCACCGTAAAACCGTGCTCATGGGCATAACGTGCCGTATCACGCAAACGCAACCTGAAACATTGCAGGCAACGCCCTCCCCTTTCCGGCTCCCCTTCCAAGCCACGAACCGCACAACGCCACGCCTCGTGGTCGTAATCGGCATCGATGATATCCAAGCCCAACGCCTGTGCATAACGGGTACATTCCTCTTTCCGGATCCGGTATTCCTCTTCCGGATAAATGTTCGGATTGCAATAATAAATGGTAGGGCGTACCCCGTGCTGCATCAGGCATTCAATAATTGCCGATGAACAAGGCGCACAACATGTATGCAGCAATACCTGTCCGGCATTGCCCGGCACTTCCCAGTCTTCTTTTTTCTTTTTCATACTTTTCAATGAGATGACGAGGTGACAAGGTAACGAGTTGACAAGGTCTTAAATAGTTCTACCTATGTATCTAAAGCCTTGTCAACTCGTAACCTTGTTACCTAAAAAACAACGGAGCCAGCCATTCGGGCACTTCCACCCCCTGCTCCTTGATATTCTCCAGACAAGCTTTTCCTTTCCGCGTAAGCGTGAAATACATCTGGCGTTTGTCCTGCTCGCCCAGCTTGCGTGCCAGCAAGCCCTTATCCTCTACCGAACGGATAACCTTCGAAGCATGCGACGAAGTCAATCCCGTACAAGAGATAATGGTTCCTGCCGTCACGGTTTCCGCTCCCACACTACACAACACCATCGCCTCGTTGAGCGACACCCCGTAAGCTTCCTCCAGCCGGTTCTCCAGTTCGGAAAGCCCCTTCAGCAAGTCGCGCATCACACATATACATTGTATCTTTTCCATAATCAAATAAACAGATTCATATTTGCCTCACCGGCACGGTCCATATAGGTCGCCACGCCACCTATCGTCACACAGTCGAGCAGTTCCTCACGCTTTATTCCCATCACGTCCATCGACATCTGGCAAGCTATGAACTCCACCCCGTTAGCAATGGCTTGCTGGCGGAGCGATTCGAGCGAGTCCACTCCCTTTTGCTTCATGACATACCGCATCATCTTCGAACCGATTCCGCCCATATTCATTTTCGAGAGCTTCAGCTTCCGCGAATCAGAAGGCAGCATCATACCGAACATCTTGCCGAAGACATCCTTCCGTACCTTCGGTTTCTGCTCCTTCTTGATGGCATTCAGCCCCCAGAACGTAAAGAAGACGGTCACCTTCTCACCCGTAGCAGCCGCTCCGTTTGCGAGTACAAAAGTAGCTAAAGTTTTATCAAGGTCATCACTGAAAAGAATAAAAGTTTTGCCTTTCCCGCCAACTGCTGTTTTCTGTCCTACGGCAGAAACCGCCTGGGCTTTCTCTATCCGCACCCGATACACTCCGTTTTCTTCCGTTTTCGAAAGGAAACGATTACCTGTCGTACGGCACCACGCTTCTGCATCACGTGGAAATCCGGCATCGGTAGCACTTACCTCCAGACATTGTCCGGGCTGCAACGCTTCCATTCCTTGCTTCAGCTTCAGTATCGGTCCGGGGCACTGCACGCCGCATGCATTGACCTTTATCACCTTGTCTGGCTGCATATCCATTCCGGAAGCTTTTTCCCCACCAGCCGAAATACAAGGGGTGCCTTCCGAAGGCAAATCTACCGGTGTCACGGCAGCCTTATACGTCTTAATGCCTCCGGCCAGATTGCGCACCTCTTTAAATCCATGGCCTTTCAGGATATTGCTTGCCAGATAGCCACGCAACCCTACACCGCAATACATCCATACCGGCTTGTCCTGCGGAATCTCATCCAGATGCTCCCGCAATTCATCCAACGGCATATTAACAGCCCCCGGAATGGCTCCTAACTCAAATTCATCTTGGGTACGCACATCCACCAAAGTCACCCGACTCAGGTCGGCATCCCTCAATTCGCGCCAATACAGCGGTGTCATCTTTCCGCTCAGGATATTTCCGGCTACGTAACCGGCTATTGCCACCGGGTCTTTTGCCGAAGAAAAAGGAGGTGCATACGCATGTTCCAGCCGGGTCAGGTCGTACACCGTTCCGCCTTGCTTGATAACCAGGGCAAACTCGTCAATCCGTTTGTCTACCCCGTCATATCCTACTATCTGTGCCCCGTACAGCTTTCCGTCTTGGGGCGAAAAGACTACTTTAACCGCCATTTGCAACGCACCCGGATAATAACCGGCATGAGAAGCCGAATGCGTCGTAGAAGAAAGGTAAGCAATTCCCATTTGCTTCAAACGCTTGGCAGGCAAGCCGGCAGATGCCACGGTCATATCGAACACCTTGGCTATGGACGTACCTATGGAACCTTCATACACTGCTTTGTTCCCGAATACGATATTGTCTGCCACGATGCGTGCCTGACGGTTTGCCGGACCGGCAAGAAAATTCAGCCACGGCTTTCCCGTAACGGGATGCGGAAACTCTATCGCATCCCCCACGGCATAAACAGCCTCATCCGAAGTCTGCAGATATTCATTCACATAAATGCCTTTCATCTCGCCCAGCTTCAATCCTGCTTCCGAGGCAAGGCGCGTTTCGGCACGCACTCCGATAGACAATATCACCATATCCACCTGCAAGCGGATACCCGACTTGAAGGTCACTCCCAAGCCCGCATCCGTCCGTTCGAACGCCTCTACCGCCTGCCCTAAATACAGCTTCACCCCTTTTTGCATCAAATGTTCGTGCACCAGCGAAGCCATCGAATAGTCGATAGGTCCCATCACCTGGTCTGCCATCTCTACCACCGAAACCTCTACTCCGGCATGCACCAGGTTTTCCGCCATCTCCAACCCGATAAAGCCTCCGCCTACAATCGCCGCGCGTTTCACCTGCTTTTCGTCCAAGTATCGCTTGATACGGTCGGTATCGGTTACATTCCGCAAGGTAAAGATGCCTTCCGAATCGATACCTTTCAAAGGCGGACGCACAGGCGACGCCCCCGGCGAAAGCAAGAGTTTGTCATAGCTTTCCTGATACACCTTCCCCTCGGCAGTACGGACCGTCACTTCCTTCCGCTCCCGGTCGATAGCCGTCACTTCCGAAAGCGTGCGCACATCGATGTTAAACCGCTTCCCGAACGCTTCGGGCGTCTGTACAAAAAGCCGTTCGCGTTCCTCGATAACCCCACCTATATAATAAGGTAATCCACAATTGGCATACGAAATATAAGCTCCCTTCTCGAACAGGATAATTTCGGCTTCTTCGGTATTTCTACGGATGCGGGCAGCTGCTGTGGCTCCTCCCGCTACTCCTCCTACAATAAGAATCTTCATACGTCTTTTTATTTTTCGTTTTATATTATTTCCATTGGAAACTTTTGCAAATAAACAATAAACTTTCATTAATACAAAATTTCCAATGGAAAATATTTACTTCATTAACATAATTACAAAGAAACGCCCATTTTTTAGGAAGTACAGGCAGGTAAGACACACAAGGAAAGCCTTCGAACCTCCATACATTCATCCGATGAAACAAATGATTTCCTTTGTTCCATTGAATTGCTTTTATATTCCACAGCGTGGAATGTACGTTCCAGCCCATGGAATATACGTTCCACGCCGCGGAATGTACGTTTCAGCCCGTGGAATATAAAACTAAGTCTGTTTCTTGCCCATTGCCATCCGGCTGAAAACAGATATGCAACCAGCCGGAAACACGAATCCGACAACGTGTGTTAATCCGGTCAAACAGGCACAGAATGCATTCAAACGGCATTTTGAAAGATTTGTGCATGTGATTTGCACGATTAAAGATTTGTTTTAATTTATGATTTCTCTATATTTGCAAACGTAATTAACTTTAAAATAAATCGCATGAAGAAACATTTCTTAAATCTGGCACTATGGGCACTCTTACCAATGAGCCTATGTGTGACGGGATGTAGTGACGATGACACTTATCCCGATGTAGACGGGCAAAGTCCTGTTGCGGAAATGACGACTCTGCACATACAGACTGCTGCAGGACGTACATTTACGATTGAAGGCACACTGACCGATGCGGACGGCATTTCAACCATCCAATTGCAATGTGAAGCCTTGTATCTGAACAAAACCATTGATTTAATTGAAATCTATGGAGAACCTCAAACCGAGTATGAGTTGAGTTACAACTTTGACATGCCTGCAAATGAAATAGCCGACAGCTATACAGTAACGGTAACAATTACCGATATAGGCGGACGGTCGGTAACACAAGATGTCAAAGTCACACTTGACGGAGACTTCGAAGATCCTGTATTCGTATCTGGAGCACCTGATGAAGGAAGTATCGTTCCGGTTATCTTACGTGAAGGAGAAACACCGACTTTGGATCTTAACTTCTCATTGAGCGATGATCGTGGACTAGACTATCTGAACATCGATATCGAAGGTCTGGAAGGATTTCCCAAACGCATTGACTTAGGAATGCAGACAACCGGTGAATACACAGAAAGTGTATCTTTCCCTGCAGAAATCCAGGATTACGCATACACGGTAACATTGGCTGATACCATCGGTAAAATTGTAACACGCACCGCTACCATCCGTGTGACCGATGTAATGGATTATGAAAAAATGTATATAGCCGATGTAGCTACCGAAGCCGAACTGAACAGCGATGTATTCGGTGTACCGATGTGCATAGACCATACAGGCGAATACCAGTATCAGGCTATTTATTACAATGCAGAAGCAGGAACCGAAGTTTACTTCATCCCGACTCCTACCAGCTTCTCTGTTCGTTATGGTATCAACTCGGAAGACAATACCGTACTGACAAACGACCCGAACTTGGTACAACCTCTGGTATTAGACCAGGCAAATGTTTACTACATTATTAATCTCAACATTTGGGATTTGACCTACGAAATTGCAGGAACTTATTCGGTAGAAGAAGCGCAAGACCCGTGGGGTACGGATATGACGTATGGCGAAGAATGCTTCGACTTGTGGGGAGATCAAAGCGAATACATTGCCTTTACTTTCGGTCTGACTTCAAGCGACCCGACCGGAGTGGTATCATTCACACAAGACACTACTAATCCGCACATTTTCTATAGTGAACCGATGGAACTGGCTACAGGAGAAGAAATGAACTTCATTATCCACAACTACCACACCAGTTCGTGGTGGAACGCTGTAAGATGGTGTAGCATTAGCGAAACTGACCTTGACGTGTTCAGTTATTATACGCAAAGCGCATCGAAGAATCCGGATTATACCGGTCCTACTACCGGTCAAGACGTATGGTCTAAACCAACCGTAACAACCGGCGGAACTTACCGTTTCTACTTCGATTCACATTTGGGACGAGCTAAATTAGTAAGAGAGTAATTAACCAAATAATTATCTAATATGAGAAAACAGATATTGATAACCTGTCTGTTGCTGCTATCCGTATGCGGCTTTGCACAACAGATTACAGTGAAAGGTATCGTGACTTCGGATGCCGATAAGTTAGGCTTGATTGGAGCTACGGTGCAGGTGAAAGGTACCACTAATGGTACAATTACCGGACTAGACGGAGACTATACGGTACCCAACGTACCGAAAGATGCCATATTGGTATTCTCCTCTATCGGTTATGAAACACAGGAGATTGCCGTAAACGGACGCACTACCATCAACATTGTGATGAAAGAATCAAGCGAATTACTGGACGAAGTGGTGGTCATCGGTTACGGTGCCGTCAAGAAGAGTGACCTGACCAGTTCTATTGCTACTGTAAAGGCGGAAGACATTACCCAAACCGTTACGGGCAATGCCATGGATGCCTTGCAAGGCAAAGTAAACGGTGTGCAGATATCCAGTGGTGGTGGACCGGGAACTACTCCGAAAGTATTGATCCGTGGTGTTACCACTGTCAACGGTACCGACCCGCTTTACGTAGTGGACGGTATGCCGATTAGCGGAAACATCAACTTCCTGAACAGCAACGACATCGAATCAATGCAAGTATTGAAGGATGCTTCGGCAGCCGCCATTTACGGTACACGTGCATCGAACGGTGTAATCTTGATTACCACCAAGAAAGGAAAAGCCGGAAAAACCAGCATCAACTTCTCGGCTTCGGTTGGTTTCCAAACTATATCCAAGCCAAGTGTAGCAGGTCCTTCTGAATACAAAGAAGTATACAATACACGCTATACAAATGATGGATTAACTTCGAACTGGAACGATACAGGAGCTACGACTAATCCTGGCGGAACAGACTGGTGGGATACAGTAGTAAATAAGACTGCCTTGACTCAGAACTACTCGCTTAGTATCGCAGGAGGTACAGACAAGCTGGTATATAACTTGAGTTTGGGTTACTACCGCAACAACTCCCAGTTTGATGTAGGTTATTGGGACAAACTGAATGCCCGTTTGAACACCGAATACACCTTCAATAAATATGTAAAGGTAGGATTCGATATTGCTCCGCGTATGGAATCGTGGGACGATACACCGAACCAGTTCTCTTCTGCCATGTCAATGGACCCGACGACACCGGTATTCCGTCCCGAAGACCAATGGGAAGACAATGCGTACAACAACTACCAGCGTTCGTACAACAACCAGACTTGGAACCCTGCCGGTTCGATTGCACGTGCCAACGACCATTCTCGTGAAATGGGTGCCCTTTTGAACACCTATTTACAGATCAACCCCATTGAACAACTGACTTTACGCACACAATTCGGTGCTAACGCACACTACCGCCGCACCGACCACTTCGTGCCTCAGTTCTATATGGATGCCTTGGAACAACAGACATTAAGCGATGTATCTCGCCAATCGCAAGAATGGTTCGACTGGAACTGGACCAATACGATTACCTATAACGAGACCTTTGCTGAGAAACATAACCTGAATGTCATGGCAGGTTTTACGGCAGAACGCTATGCTTATTACAACACGCAGGCTACTCGCGACAATACACCCAACAATTTGGATCAAATGCAAGAAGTAAACGCCGGTGACCCAACTACTGCTGAAGCATTCGGATCAACCAGTTATAATACGTTGGTGTCTTTCTTGGGACGTATCATGTATAACTACGATAATCGTTACTACATCTCTGCTTCCCTTCGTTCCGATGGTTCTTCCCGTTTCCCATCGGGAAATAAATATGCACTCTTCCCAGCAGTATCCGCATCGTGGCGAATCACGAGCGAAGAGTTCATGCAAGACCAAGAAATCTTCAGCGATTTGAAACTCCGTGGAGGTTGGGGACGTGTAGGTAATCAGAACATTGATAACAATGCAACTTTAACTCTGCTCGACCAAACTCAATATGCTTACGGAGGTACTATCACCAATGGTTACTTCATTTCATCAGTGGGTAACAACAACTTGAAATGGGAAACCGTAGAAGATTGGAACGTAGGTATTGATATGTCATTGTTGAAATCCCGTTTAGGCGTTACGTTCGAATACTTCCAAAAGAAATCGAAAGACATGTTGTACCAGAAACAGAATGTCCTTGCCGTAGGTTACCCTAACTGGAACAGTACCGTATGGATGAACATCGGTAGTATGCAGGCTCGCGGTTGGGAATTAGGACTGAGCTGGCGCGACCAAATCGGCAAAGACTTCTCGTATGACATTGGCGTCAACCTGTCTGCCGTACGCAACAAAGCCATCCGCTTCTCGGGTGACGGTCCTGTAACTGCAGGTGGATTCAATAGTGACTCAATCATTCGCAATGAAGACGGCGGTCTGATTTCACGCTTCTACGGTTATGTAGCTGACGGCTTGTTCCAAAACTGGGAAGAAGTATATGCCCATACCGATGAACACGGAACGTTGATTCAGCCCAACGCACAACCGGGCGACATCCGTTTCAAAGACTTGGACCACAACGGGACATTGGATGCCAACGACAAAACATTTATCGGTAATCCATATCCTGATCTGATGATGGGTATCAACATTGGGCTGCGCTACAAGAACATTGACTTTGCCGCTAACTTTTACGGCACATTCGGAAATGACATTTACAATACGACAAAAGGATTATATTCTGGCTCGAACGGACAAAACGTATGGGCTGGTACCCTGAACGAAGCATGGCACGGCGAAGGAACCAGCAACGACATTCCTCGTCTGTCGTATAGCGATTTGAACTTAAACTACCAGCGTGTCTCCAGCTTCTATGTAGAAGACGGTTCGTACATGCGTTGCAAACTGCTGCAGATTGGTTATACCTTGCCTGAAAAATGGGTAGGTGGTTCTCAGTTGCGCATTTCGTTTTCGGCACAGAATCCATTCACCATTACCGGTTATTCGGGTATGGATCCCGAACGTCCGATGTTGGATGGTACAACCGACAGTTCAGGTAGTGCAATCAATACGGGTATTGACAACACCGCTTACCCGAATCCACGTACTTTCTTGTTCGGCATAGACTTTAAATTTTAATAACTGACAGACATGAAACATTTACTTAGTATATTGACATTAGGTGCCGCGCTTACCTTTACTTCGTGCGAAGACTTTCTGACCGAAGAAGTACGCGGACAACAAAACCTAGATACTTACTTCACGACAATCGATGAATGTAACGCTTATGTTACTGGGTGTTACCAAGACATCACGTGTGGTGGCTGGTGGAACATCAACACCGTATGGCTGCTCTCTGAAATGTGTAGCGATGATGCCTGGATGGGAAACACTACCCAAAGCCAAAGCGACTATATTTCATTGGCACATTATCAAGGTAATGGAGCTAGTAACGGACCTATCTCTAACTTCTGGCAATACCGTTATAAAGGTATCTTGCGTTGCAATGTAGCAATCGACCGTATCAGCCAAACTGAATTAACTGATACCGAAACACAAAATCGGTTGGTAGCAGAAGCCCGCTTCCTCCGTGCTTATTACTACTTTGAACTGGTTCGTAATTTCGGTGGCGTACCTTTAATGACCGGTTTTTTGCTGCCGGAAGAAGTGCAAGGCATCACCCGTGCTTCAGAAGAAGAAGTATATGCCTTTATTGAAGAAGACCTGCAAGCTGCAGCTGAAGTATTGCCTGAACGTAGCGAATATGCAGCGGCTGATATGGGACGCGCCACCCGTGGTGCAGCTCTTGGACTGTTAGGAAAAGTTTATTTGTATCAAGAAAAATGGCAGGAAGCACACGATGTATTACAAACAGTCATTAACAGTCGCGAATACGACTTGCTTCCGGAATTCGGTCAAGTATGGGATTTGGAATATGACAACAGTATCGAAAGCCTCTTCGAAGTACAATACGAATATCATGCGACCTTAGCATTAGGCGGTTCATTAGCAACAGTTACCGGATGCCGTAACGGACCCGGCGACGGTTGGAGCTGGTGCCAACCGACAGCCAACTTGGAACAAGCTTACATTGATGCAGGTGACACTGTCCGTTTGAAATGGACCATCATCAAGACTGGTTGTACTGAAATTGCAGGTGAAAACCAATTTGATGACTTCATTGCCAACAGCAAAGAAATGGCAAACTATGATGAATATATTGAACGTTATGGTTGGGATCCGAACTGTTACATCATCGACCCGGCGCAACATAAGTCAGCTCGCATCATCCGCAAGTACTTCCTTCCGCTGGAAGACCGTCCGGAAATATATAATACCGACAAGAGTCCGTTGAACCATCGTATTCTGCGCTTTGCCGATGTATTGCTGATGTATGCCGAAGCCTGCAACGAACTGGGACAAGATGGTGATGCACAAGAAGCATTGAACCGCGTACGTACCCGTGCCAAATTGCCGGCTGTTACAACTACAGGACATCAACTTCGCGATGCCATCCGCCAGGAACGCCGTCTGGAACTTGCTTTCGAACAAAACCGTCTGTATGACATCCGCCGTTGGAAAGACGATAGCGACCAACCGGTTATCGCCAGCATCCTCGGTCCGAACGGAAGCTTTGTACAATGGAACATGAACGAAGCCACCCGTGACAGCTACGAATGGGAAAACCAAGGTGAATCCAGTGACAAAGGTATCAGCTTCGATGTAAACCGCGACCTTGTATTCCCGATTCCATTATACGAAATCACACAGTCAAACGGTTCAATCACCCAAAATCCGGGCTGGAATTAATTACTGCCAGAAACAAGCCGGCAAACGGATAAAGTTCCATGATGTACCGATAACTTGCTTGCCGGCTTGTATTTCTGAACAAATAGGATAACATATTCAATAGGTTGATCTGATTATAAAAGCACAAAAAGGTGTGTCAACATAAAATTGAACACACCTTTTTTTATTAAAATTCCCCTTAATTCACAAACCATGAAACTGATAACATTACTTTTTGCTTCACTGGCAACAAGCCTGAGTGCCTGCAGTGACGATGCAGTCAACGAATCTCAACCAGAAACCCCTAACGATGAACCGACAGTCAGTGTAGACAAGAACGTCACCATCAATGCCGGACAGACCTTTCAGACCATAAAGGGATTTGCCGCTTCCGACTGCTGGACACCTGCTTTTGTAGGCAAATATTGGACAAATAACCGGAATGAGATAGCCGAATTGCTTTTTTCTTCGGAAATCGCCGAAGGACAGCCCAAGGGCATCGGACTCTCGATGTGGCGTGTCAACATGGGAGGCGGAAGCATGGAACAAGGAGACGAGAGCGGTATCTCGAACGTTTCACGCCGTGCCGAATCGTATCTGAACGATGACCTGACCTTAGACTGGACCCGTTGCGAAGGACAACGCTATTTTATGGAACAGGCAAAAGAATTGGGTTGTGACCAATTCGTCTTGTTCAGCAATACCCCACCCGTGCAGTATACCAAGAACGGAAAAGGATTTTCATCGGAGGGCAACCAATCGAACCTGAAAGAAGACTGTTACGATGACTTTGCCGCTTACATGGCAGACGTAGCTGCCCACTACACCAGCGAAGGATACAATATCACCCACATATCTCCCATCAATGAACCGCAATTCAGTTGGAATGACGGCGGACAGGAAGGAAGCCCATGGACCAACGACGAAGCGGCACACTTGCTCCGTGAATTGGACAACGCATTGACAGAACGTGGTCTTTCTACTGACATCTTGCCCGGAGAAGCTGCCGAATGGACCTACCTCTATACGACCAAAGACGACCCCAACCGCAGCAAAGTGATAGAAGCCTTCTTCGAGCCAAGCTCATCGGCTTACATCGGGGACCTAACCCACGTAAAAAACCTGATAGGCGGACACAGTTACTGGACAGACGGCACATGGGACGGCATGCGGAATGCCCGCGAACGCATGGCACAAACTGCCGGACAATACGGACTGGAAGTATGGCAAACCGAATGGAGTATGCTGGGAGACAACTACAGCTCTACCGAATTCGGCAGTTATGATACAGCCACAACCATGGATATTGCCCTCTATATGTCGCGCGTCATCCACAACGACCTGACCGTAGCCGGAGTGACTTCATGGAGTTATTGGACTTCGATGGATATCTCGCAATGGGGACAAAAAGACCGTTTCCTGCTTATTTCACTGATACCGAACGGATGGACCGGTGACGGAGGTGATACCGGACTGCTGCGTAACGGAGGAAGTTACCAAGCCATGCCTACCCTTTGGGTATTGGGCAACTACAGCCGCTTTATCCGTCCGGGATACCGCCGCATTGCCATGGAACTAAGCGAATCTATGAACTTCTTCGGTTCGGCATGGATATCGCCCGAAGCTGATGAGATAGTAGCCGTCTATACCAATTATTCTGACAAAGGTGTCCGGCTGAACGAAACCCGGGAAGGCTGGAACGGCGATGTAGCTTCCATTACCACTTACACTACCACACAAGACAAGAACCTGAAAGAAAAAAACTACGCAACAGATGAAAAAGTAATATTGGATGCGGAAAGTGTAACCACTGTGGTATATACATTGAAATAAAGTTTGTACCTTTAAGAAGCTGTTTTGAATTTATCGTGTGATGATTTGGGATGAGTTTTTGAGGCATTTTCGCTTCTGTGATGAGGAAGATAGCGGGCTATCTGACGAAGAACAGGAGCGAAAAGGACCCAAAAATCGCCCAAAGCACACACGAAAACGGATACATCAAGCCAAGAAAAACTTTTTGGAGAAATTCAAAACAGCTTCTAAACCTATTATTATATATAACAAAAATCCAAACGATGAGAAACAAACTTACTTATACCCTGTTATGCCTGTTGGTATGCCTGATATGCATCCCGGCAAAGGCGCAAGTATCTTTTGGCAAAGCTGGCAAATTTAATGAAGGTTGGTTGTTCAACTTGAAAGACGATTCGCTCAGTTTGCAAACAAATTATGACGACAGCAAGTGGCGCAAGCTGGATTTGCCGCACGACTGGTCGATAGAAGGACAAGCCTCTCCGACTCTTGCCAGCTGCACAGGCTATCTGCCTGGAGGTATCGGCTGGTACCGGAAGCATTTCCAGATAACCGATGATGCTCCGCGGCATTACATCTACTTCGAAGGAGCATACAACCGGAGCGAAGTCTATCTGAACGGACACCTGCTGGGGAAACGTCCGAACGGATATATCTCATTCATGTACGACATGACTCCTTATTTAAAGGAAGGAGAAAACGTATTGGCCGTACGCATCGACCACAGCCGTTACGCCGACTCGCGCTGGTACACAGGCTCGGGCATTTACCGCGATGTATGGATGATTGCTGCTCCCGAAACCCATTTTGCACAATGGGGTGTAGGATGGCAAGCGACTTCCCTTACCGACAAGCGTGCGGTTATAGCCGTAAATATGAAAGTGGAGAAGCACAGCGATGTCAGTGGAAAACTAGAGGTAAAAGCGATGCTTTATGATGCAGAAGGGAAACTGGTAGCCCAACAACAGGCAAAAATAAAAGACGGGAAAAAAGGCATCTCCATACAAAATGTCAACCTGAAACTATCAAAACCGCACCGTTGGAACCTGGACGCACCTTATCTCTACACGCTAAAGACCGGACTTTATCAAAACGGAACGAAAATAGATGAAAGTAAAACCCGTGTCGGACTGCGAACCCTGCAATTCGACCCCAACAAAGGATTTGCCCTGAACGGCGAATGGATGAAAGTAAAAGGTGTCTGCCTGCATCATGATGCCGGCGTACTGGGAGCCGTAGTGCCGGAAGAAGTATGGAAACGCCGCCTGCAAAACCTGAAAGCCATCGGCGTTAACGCCATCCGCATGAGCCACAACCCACAAGCACCTGTACTCTACGACTTGTGCGACGAAATGGGATTCCTTGTCATGGATGAAGCTTCGGATGAATGGGAATTTCCGAAACGCAAATGGGTGCAAGGCTGGAATGTAGGGGAACCCAGCTTTGACGGTTCCTTTGATTTCTTTGAAGAATGGATTGAACGTGACGTAACCGATATGGTGCGCCGCGACCGCAACCATCCTTGCATCTTCTTATGGAGTATCGGCAACGAAGTGGACTACCCGAACGACCCCTATTCACACCCGATTCTTGACGGGACTACCATTAACCAACCGATGTTCGGCGGCTACAAGCCCGATGCCCCCGATGCCATGCGTATCGGTAAGATAGCCAAACGCCTGGCTGCCTGCGTACGTAAGATAGATACATCACGTCCTGTCACCGGAGCTTTGGCAGGAGTAGTCATGTCCAATCAAACGGAATATCCGGAGGCTGTAGACGTAGTAGGATACAACTATACAGAAAACCGTTACGACGAAGACCATGCCACCTATCCCGACCGTATCATCTACGGCAGCGAAACAGGCGTAGGCTTTGACGCTTGGCTTGCCGTGCGCGACAAAGATTTTATCTTCGGACAATTTATCTGGACAGGAACCGATTACTTGGGTGAAGCCGGACGCTGGCCTTCACGCGGCTTATACACCGGATTGCTGGATTTCGGCAGTTTCCCGAAACCGCGCGGACACTTCCGCGCTTCCTTGTGGTGCGAACACCCGGTGACCTATATCGGCACCTATCCGATAAAGAAAGGACAAGACTGGCTTTCACAAGATGCATGGGATATCTGGAATTATGAGCCGGGACAACTGATTCGTGTGGTATGCTACACCAACGCCCCGCAAGCCCGCCTGTTACTGGACGGGAAAGAAATAGGCAAGATGAAACCCTATGATGACAAGAGCGGCATTATCTATTGGGACATTCCGTATCAAGCAGGCAAACTGAAAGCGGAAGGCTGTGATACGAACGGGAATGTCCTTTCCAACTACTCCATCACTTCGTCCGGACGTCCTTATGCCATCCGGGCAAGCGCAGACAGTGATACCCTTTCGCCCGACAAAACCATCGCACACATCACCGTGGAAGTGGTAGACGAGAAAGGTACGGTAGTGAAACTGGGAGACAACAACATCACCTGCCACATCGAAGGTCCTGCAAAGCTGCTGGGACTGGAAAACTCGGACAACAGCGACATGGGCGATTATACCGATAACCGCCAACGGGTGTACCACGGACGTCTGCTTGCCTATATCCAGGCAACAGGCGAAAAAGGTGAAATCCGTGTCAAGTTTACATCTCCATTATTGAAAGGTACAGAAGTAACCTTGAAAGCCGAATAACTTTTTCAGTTGACAGGGTTTTTGAAGAGTAAAGAAACATCCGCTTTATCTATTCAAAGACCTTGTCAACTTATAAACTTTGCCAACTGAAAAAACATATAACCACATGAAACATTTCCTATTTATCATCTGTTTGCTGAACGCTTTCAATTGTTGGTCGCAAACCTACACCATCAAACGTCTGGGAATGGAAAAAGGATTGTCCAACAATTTTGTCATCGATATTGCGGAAGACAAGAATGGTTATCTTTGGTTTGCTACAGAAGAAGGACTGAATAAACTGGAAGGAACAACTTTCACTACATATTACAAGACAGAAAACAACGAACAAGGGATAACAGGAAATGAGCTGAATTGTCTGTTGGACGATCCAGAAGAAAACATTCTGTGGATAGGTACCCAACGAGCAGGCTTAAACGCATTCGATTACAGGAACAATACGTTCACCATCTACCGACACGATGACAACAACCCGAACAGCCTTGCCACCGATGACGTGACAGGCATCTATCCTGCAAAAGATGGGAACTTATGGATAACTACTTACTGGAAAGGCATCGATTATCTGGACAAAAAAACAGGCATATTTACACATTACGACCGGACAACCGTACCCCAATTGCCAGGTAACCATATTTGGACTGCTACAGAAGACGGCAAAGGCAATTTATATATCGGACACAGATATGAAGGTATGAGTATCCTCTCACTCAAGACCAAACAGGTGGAAAATTTCAGACATGATGAAAACGATCCTACCTCCCTGCCCGGCAACGAAGTGAAATGTATTTATCAAGACCAAAGCGGAGATATCTGGGTTGGCACAGATAAAGGACTGGCATTGTTTAATCCCGAAGAAAAAAATTTTTTGAATTTCGGTACGTCAGGCAGCCTGCTTTCATACAATATCTTTGATATCTGCCAACTGAACGACAAACAACTATGGATAGCTACCGAATTTGGAGGTATAGCCATCATTGACTTATCACAACGCTTCTTTTCATCGGCAGAAGACCTCAACTACCGCCACATCCGTGAAGGAGACGATGAATACAGTCTCAGCAATTCAAGCGTACGCAGTATCTTTCAGGACTCTAATAACAACATTTGGGTAGGACTTTGGGGCGGAGGTGTCAACTTTCTCAACAATGACGCTACATTATTCAATACTTATTGCTATTCGCAAGACATGCCTGGAAGCAACCTGAATGCCCGCATAGCCAGTGCCGTATGTATAGACCAACACAATCGGTTATGGATAGGAACCGACGGAGGAGGAATCAACGTACTGGAGAATGGACGACGTACCGCCACTTATACGGTTCACAATGGAAATCTTAGTGGAAATTCCATACAGACAGCTCTTTGTGATTCGGAAGGCAATCTGTGGTTCGGACTTTTCCGCAAAGGCATCATGTATTTCGATAACCAGAAACAGTCATTCCGCCAACTGTTTCCACAAGAACTGAGCACAACAGATGTACGTTCCTTTTTCGAAGACAGAAACGGACTGATGTGGATAAGCAGCAGTAACGGAATATATCAGATAGACCGGACTTCCAAAAAGATTGTCAAGCACATAGACATCCCCGAAAATTTAGTAAGAGATGTCATCAAAGATACCCAAGGACGTATTTGGGTAGGAACTTTTGGAGGAGGTCTCTTCCTTTATTCACAAGACTTAAAACTGATACACACTTTCGATACATACGCAGGCTTTCCATCCAATACCGTCAACGACATATATGAAGACACCCGACGTAACGTATGGATTGCCACAGGTGACGGTCTGGTATGTTTTCCTCCGAATAATTTGGATTATCAAAAATATCAGCGTACTGAAGGGTTGGACAACACTCACATCCGAGCTATTATCGAAGACCATGCCGGCAACATCTGGTTCAGCACCAATAAAGGTATTTCCTGTTTCAAGCAGAACGGGAGACAATTCTTTAACTACAATCATAAAGACAATATCCCCCTTGCCAGCTTCACTACCGGATGTGTATGCAAAGACAACAAAGGAAACCTGTATTTTGGCTCTACCAACGGACTTTGTTATTTCGCTCCCGAACAAGTGTTGTCTCCCAAAGAAGCTCCCAAGGCTTTCTTCATGAAAATAACCGTCCTGACTCCGTTTCCTTTGGCCGAAAGCAATGGGCAAACCTATCCTCTCGCCAATTGTGACCATATCGAACTGGAACATAAACAAAACAACTTTAAAATTGCTTTCAGTGTACCAGACTACGCACTGGAAGGACAAGTTGAATATGCTTATATGCTAAAAGGGCTCAGCGATTCATGGTATATATCCGATATGAATAACATTACATTCAGAGACGTTCCTTACGGCAAGTATGAACTGATGGTCAAAACCCGTATCCGTAACCAAAAATGGTCGGATAAGACAACGACTTTATCCATCAACATCGAACCGCCTTTCTGGCTGTCATGGATAGCCAAACTGGCATATGTCGTTATCGGACTTACCCTGCTATTTATCCTTTTGGAAACTTACAAACGACGACTTAATCTGGAATACCTGTACGAATCAGAAAAATGGAACCACGAGCAAGAACAGCATCTCAATGACGAAAGACTGCGCTTTTTCACCAATATTACTCATGAATTGCGTACACCGCTTACGCTTATTATCGGTCCGCTGGAAGACATGATGGGAAGCCATACACTGACCCGTAAGGACAGACACCGCATCGCTGTCATCCATCAAAGTGCTATCAGACTACTGGAGTTAGTCAACCAAATACTGGAATTCCGCAAGACTGAAACACAAAATAAAAAACTATGTGTATGCCGCGAAAACATAGTTGCGCTGGTATACGAAATAGGACTCAAATACAAAGAATTGAATAAAAACCCGCGGATAAACATACAGATACAGACTGAAGCCGAAGAAATGACATTGTATTTCGACAAAGAAGCCATGACCATTATCCTCGACAACCTTATCAGCAATGCACTGAAATATACCGAAAAAGGACAAATTACAATAAGTGCACACTGGACGGACAAACAAAACGTACGCTATCTGGAACTAAGTGTACAAGACACCGGATACGGCATAAGCCCCGAAGCGTTGCAACACATTTTCGACCGCTATTACCAGGAGGGAAGCATACATCAAGCTTCTGGGACGGGCATCGGACTGGCATTAGTAAAAAATCTCGTAACTTTGCATGAAGGAAGCATCGAAGCCCATAGCAAGCTCAATGAAGGAACCACCTTTGTCGTACGGATTGTGGCAACCAACAATTATCCTTCGGCACTTCACCGCGACCTTACCACAGAAGAGAAAGAAACTGCAGCTCCCCAAGCTTTGCCTGTCCAAGAATTGCAAGAAACAGCAGACAGCATGCGCCCCGTCATCCTAATCGTAGAAGACAACAAAGATATCCTCGACTACATGGTCGATTCGTTTACCGACCTTTACGAGGTAAAAACAGCCACCAACGGAAAAGAAGGTGTAGAAGCAGCTATAGAATATATTCCCGACATTATTGTAAGCGACATCATGATGCCCGTCATGGACGGAACCGCACTATGTAAAGCGCTGAAAAAGGATATACGTACCAGCCACATCCCCATCATCCTGCTTACAGCTAAAGATACACTTGCTGACAAAGAGGAAGGTTATCTGTCGGGAGCCGATTCATACTTGACCAAACCGTTCAGTGCCAGCCTGCTCCACAGCCGCATCAATAACCTATTGGCTCAACGCAGGCGATTATCTGAACGCTATATTACAGCTTCAAGTCCGATTTCCCCAGAAAAAGACATCGAAGAGAAACATAGCATCCTGACTGATTCATTGAATAAGCTCGACAAAGAATTTCTCGACAATCTGACTCATGTAATTACCGAAAACCTCTCATCGACAGAAACAATCGATATCAGTTTTCTATCCAGTCACCTCTGCATGAGCAACTCTACACTATATCGCAAAGTAAAAGCATTAACCGGAATGTCTACCAATGAATTTATCCGGAAAATAAAGATGCAGCTTGCTGAAAAACTGCTGCTTGAAGGGAAATACAGCATTTCAGAAATAGCCTTTAAAGTAGGCATCAACAGTACCGTTTACTTCCGCCAGTGCTTCAAGGAAGAATATGGAATGCTGCCTTCCGAATACTTGAAAAAAGTAAAAAGCGGACAAAACGAATGACGTACACGCTGCAGACCGTAAAGATAACGCTCATGAACTGCTCCCTCAAGTCCACTGCCCCGGAATACTGGTTCCGCAAAACGGGCATACGCCGACAAAACCTGCTTGTGAGACACAATACCCTTCACGTCTCACAAGCCGTTTGCCACATCTCGGACAATAAGTATTCCCCACATCTGGCAAAGAAGTATTACCGATATAGACAAAACGCAGCCCCTCCTCTTCTGCTATCTGCTTTGCAGCAAGCAACGTTTCCAACGGAGTAGGCTCAAGCTGCTGCAAACGATAACGAGGGAAAAAGCGGCTGATGTGCAAAGGAGAGTCCGCAAAGCCGTTCGTCACCAGCCAGCAGCACATCGCACGGAAATCCTGTTCGTTATCATTGACAGTGGGGATAAGCAGGTGTGTTATCTCTATCCACACGCCGGCATCACGCATTGCCAATAAGGTGTCCAATATCGGCTGGAGCCGGACACGGCTTACCTTCCGGTAAACCTCGTCTGAAAATGATTTCAAATCGATGTTTACGGCATCGATAAAAGGCAGAAGGTCGCGTAAAGGCGCTTCATTCACATAGCCAGCCGTTACCAGCACGTTCTTCAGTCCGACCTCTTGGCAAGCCGAAGCACAATCGCGCACATATTCCAGATACGTAAGTGGCTCGGTATAGGTATATGCCACCGCCCTGCATCCATACTTCTTAGCCAGGCGTACACAATCTTCGGGAAGCAAGGTCTGAGAAGGGATTTCCATCGGAGAAACCTGCGATACAGACCAGTTCTGGCAATTCAGGCACGAAAGGTTACACCCCGCCGAAGCGATAGAGAAACAAGTCGCTCCCGGCAAGAAATGAAACAAGGGTTTCTTTTCCATCGGGTCGGCGTGCATAGCGCATATACGTGCGTATGCCAACGAATATAGGTGCCCTCCCCGATTCATACGGCTCCGGCACCTCCCGCACTTAGCTTCATCTATCTTGCATCGATGCGGGCAGAGCACACATACCACCGTCCCGTCGGGATTCGAAATATAATAAGCCGCTTCTTTCATCCGCATCGTTTTATTTTCCTTTTTATTCACCGAATACAATCGCCTCGTACACATAGAGTTCCGCATCCTTCCAGCCGTTCCAGGCCAGACCTGCCTTATCGCGTGCGCAATGCCCCAAGAATTCTTCTTTCGTCCATCCCGTTTCCCTTGCCACCTGAGGAAGGAACGTCCCCCGATGCTCTCCTTTTATGATATAGATGCCATGCCGCCCCAACTGGAACTCATCGATGGTTTGAATCTTCCGCAAAGGGGAAAGCACCGAAATCTCGATATCAATGTCTTTCATCTCGCTTTCTTCTACGGGATAGAAGCGCGGATCTTCGAATGCGGCGGCACGTGCCATCGAAGAAACTGTCTGATACAACGGCTTATACCCTACCAGATTTCCGATACATCCGCGCAACTTTCCTCCTTTATGAAGGGTCACGAACGCACCGCAATGTTGTTGCAACACAAGACTCATTTTCGTAGAATCGTAGGGCAAGTCCGTCCGTCGGGCAAGTGCATAGTCAATGCTCCTACGGGCAATTTGCAAAAGTTGCGTCTTCTCATCCTCTGCCAGCACAAATGCACCTGTTTCTTCCTTCTTTACTATCGAAAAAGCATGATAGCCTACCACCCTGTCTTTATCTCCATAAACGGCATCGCCCGAATTGCAATAAGCCAAATGGCTGACTTGCAAATCCTTGCGTCCCTCCATTAATGAAAGGAGTACGGCGATAGGGCTTTGCCCGCACGCACTGGTCAACAATTGGGGCACACCCTCGCGGGCATTCATCTCCAACGCATCCAGAAACTTCCGGAGCGAACCGCTCTCAATCGCTTCTCCCGTGGCTTTATCTACCCGGTTGGCATCCTCGTACGAAGGATAATGCGAGAAGTCACTACTGATAACGAACAGATTATCCGAAGTAAAATAAGGCTGCAATGCCTGGGCGATTCTTCTTAACTTTGCCAAGTCTTGCGTACCTATGATAATCGGTACGATGGGAGGGACATCGCGCAAATGTACTTGCAAGAGGGGCAATTGAACTTCCAGACAATGTTCACGGACATGAGCTTCGGGCACATAAGTAAAAACTGTATCGGCACGCAATAGCGCATCGCATGCCTCCTTGTCTACTTGCACTTCACCCAACGGTGTGGCATAACTACCGAAAGCACCGTTCACCGAAGCACCGTCGAATGCAGCCCGATGGCTGGGACCGAGCAAGAATATCCGCTTATAGGCAGCATCCGCAGGGATTGCCTTTATGGCTTTGGATGCAATCGCACCCGAATAAACATAACCGGCATGCGGAACAATCACCGCTTGCACTTCCTTATCCGGCTCTACCGAAGAAGCATCGGACATGAACGATGCTATCATCTTTCTCAACGTATCCGCCTTTGCCGGATAAAAAGCACCGGCAACCGCCGGCATACGGACACGCTTTTCACCCGAAGAACAGGCGTTTCCAATACTATGTATCATAATCAATAGGATTAAAACAAACTTTCCTTTCGTATGCATGGCATCTCTCTTTATGCCGATAAATATAGCATAAAACCGGCACTCTATCAAGTCCGACTGACTTTTTTTCTTCTTTCCTGCCAAATAGGCAATCCCTTATGACAAACTTCTTCCTTCCGGCTCTCCGAAAGTTTAAAAGCAAAGGCATTTTGTTTAAAATAGTTTTCGCAAGTTTAAAAAACAAGCCATGCCGTCTGGCGGCACAGAGTTTGCACATCTGTAAGTGAACTTCGGAAGCCGAAAGGCAGAGGGAGTTCAAAAGAACAATTGATAAACAAAGAACTTAAAAATAGGAGATTAAGATTATGACACCGAGCAGAAGAAATTACAGTCAAGAATGGTTACCGAGCATTTTCAATGACTTTTTCGATAACGATTGGATGGTAAAGGCTAACGCAACGGCACCTGCTATCAATGTGATAGAAAGTGACAAAGATTATAAGGTTGAAGTTGCGGCTCCGGGTATGACGAAAGAGGATTTCAACATCCACTTGAGTGAAGACAACGAATTGGTCATCTCTATGGAAAAGAAAACCGAAAACAAGGAAGAGGACAAGGAAAACAAGAAGTACTTGCGCCGTGAGTTTTCTTACACGAAATTCCAGCAGGCATTGGTTCTTCCGGACGATGTGGAAAAGGATAAAATCAACGCCAACGTCAACAACGGTGTATTGACCATCGAGTTGCCGAAACGCACGCCTGAAGAAAAAGCCAAAATCAACAAAGTGATTGAAATTCATTAATAGTAACCAGTAGGCGGAAGCCGGAAACATCACACAATTAGATGTTTCCGGCTTTTTTTATTTTACCCCTACATGGACCATTTGCGGAATTCATGCGAATCAGGAGTTAGCGGTATTTATTTTGTGCATTTTGTATATGCCACGTAGTAGAGACGATGTGCACATCGTCTCTGCACATCGTCTCTACAGAAGCGGCGCAAAAAGGTATTGGCATCTTACTCCCAGCCCGCCCAGCGGGCGATAACTACCTATAACTCCCTTTTAACTCCTGATTGGCATAATTCAATCTTTTATAGCGAAACAATATTGATTTGCGAAAAATAAAAATAATGTATGCAAATATTCGCTTTTTATTTCGGATTGACTATATTTGTCGAAGACGGACATACAACCGACATCCTTGTAGACAAGTGTAATGAATATGGAAATAACAGAAATAAAAACCGACAAGAAACAATACCTTGAACTTCTGCTGCTGGCAGACGAACAAGAATCGATGATTGACCGCTACCTGGAAAGAGGTACAATGCATGTCATGCACCACGGAACAGATACCATAGGCATTGCCGTTGTAACAGACGAAGGAAACAAGGTATGCGAACTGAAAAACCTGGCTATTGCACCCTCTTTCCAACGGCATGGTTACGGACGGGAAATGATAAGCTATCTGTGCCGGCTCTACAGCAAGCAGTTTACAACAATGATGGTAGGAACCGGAAACAGCATACAAACGGTCTCGTTTTACAAAAGCTGTGGTTTCACCTATTCGCATACGGTACCGGACTTCTTCATGCTCCACTATGACCATCCCATCATAGAAGACGGAAAAGTACTTACAGACATGATTTATTTCAAAAAAAATCTGGCTTTTCCCTCATCTTGAGATTTTAGAAGCTGTTTTGAATTTCTCCAAAAAGTTTTTCTTGGCTTGATGTATCCGTTTTCGTGTGTGCTTTGGGCGATTTTTTGGTCCTTTTCGCTCCTGTTCTTCGTCAGATAGCCCGCTATCTTCCTCATCACAGAAGCGAAAATGCCTCAAAAACTCATCCCAAATCATCACACGATAAATTCAAAACAGCTTCTATTAGCAGAAGTTATCATATCGTGCGTAAGTCCCGATATCACTCCGGCTCAATCTCATTGGGCGAAGGAAGCTGCTTCCAGCCTTCACCGAACGTATCGTAAGCATCGGTCACTACCACGAAGGCACGCGGGTCGGCAAGCTTTATCGTGGCTTTCACGCCCGCCACTTCCTTGTAGCTCACCACAAGGAAAATCATCTCCTTCTCTTTCTTCGTGTACAAGCCGCTGCTCTTGATACATGTAGCGGTACGGTCCAAATCATTCAAGATATACTTATGCAAATCTGGCAACTCCTTCTCGCTGATAACAAATATCAGCTTGTCATTCTTCGAGCCGTTTATCATATAAGCTATCACCCGCGATACGATGAAGATAGCTATCAACGAATACAAAGACAAATAAACGGAAGGTTCCTCGGATACTTCTCCGCTTCCCAATCCGAACCCAATCACCAACAAACCAAAGCAGACAACGATCCCGTCCACCAGCAATATCGCCCGCGAGAAACGGATGTGCATATACTTCTGAAGCATCATTGCCACAATATCGCTCCCGCCCGTAGTAGCCTGATTCTTCACCACAATGCCGCTCCCGATACCTATCAGTACGGCACCCATCACGCAGGTCAGCATCAGATGGTCCGACAAGTCCATAATGCCTCCCAAAAGCTGAGACGGGTCAAGCGCATGCAAAGCTTCTTCCGTAGGATATACCAGACGCGACATGATGTTCATCAACAAAGGAGTGGTCAATGCAGCCGCAATGGTACGCGCCCCCAGCTTCGTGCCTAAAAAGATGACCGAAAGGATAAGCAACGGAATATCGAACATATACCCGAACGTACCTACCTGAACGGAAGGAAACAGGTTATGCAACACGATACTCGCCCCATATACACCTCCCGGCACAATGTTATATGGATTGATGAAAAACACAAAACCTGCCGCCAGGATGATACATCCCAGCAAAATATTCAGCCAACCGTTTATTTCTTTCTTCATATACAAACTCATTTTTATGCAGCAAATATACAAAGAAAGATTCAGATAAGCAAGTGCTCATTTCATCTTCTAAAGTCAATCAGAAGTGATTTTATAGTAAAATCTGTGTCCGTCTGTCCCCGTCTGCATTCTTTTATATTTTACGCGGTATGAAATTGTGCATTTTCTCACCACAGGACACAGAGGCTTTTAAATTTTTTCTCTGTGGTACCCTGTGACCTCTGTGGTGAGATTTTGTTCTACTATAAACCGACTTTTTCTTTGTCTGTTGAAGATTAATCGTTAACTTTGTAAACAAAATCAAACATCCCAAGAACTTAAAAACTCAAAAACTTACAGAGCCATGATGAAGTACCCCATAGGAATACAGAGTTTTGCCGACATCCGCAAGCGCGGATTCGTTTACGCAGACAAGACGGCATTTATTTACCGAATGGCGTTGATGGGGAAATACTACTTTCTCAGCCGTCCCCGCCGGTTCGGCAAATCCTTGCTGGTCTCTACTATGGAAGCTTACTTCTTGGGACAAAAAGACTTGTTCAAAGGACTTGCCATAGAGAAACTGGAAACGGAGTGGAAGACGTATCCTGTACTTCATCTGGACTTGAATGCTCGTAATTATGAGGATGAAGAATCCCTCAAAGCGGAATTGAATAAGCACCTTGTGATGTGGGAACAGGGTTATGGCATGACTACTGATAGCAACCTGGCTCCCGAAGAACGTTTCTATAACGTAATACATACTGCCTACAAACAGTCGGGTGAACAAGTGGTGGTGTTGGTGGACGAATACGACAAACCGCTTCTCAGCACCATCGACAACAAACCGTTGCACGATGCGTACCGGAAAGCCTTGAAAGCTTTCTTCTCTGTTCTCAAGTCACTGGATGCCTACATCCGTTTCGGTTTCATCACGGGCGTGAGCAAGTTCAGCCACGTCAGCATCTTCAGCGACCTAAACAATCTGGATGACATCACCATGGATCCCCGCTATGTGGACATCTGTGGCATATCTGAAGAAGAACTGCACATTTACTTTGACGACTCCATCCGCGAACTTGCCGATGCCAACGGCATGACCTTCGAAGAGGCATGCGAGAGGTTGCGCAAGCAATACGACGGTTATCATTTCCGGCAGAACAGTGTAGGCATTTACAATCCATTCAGCCTGCTCAATACATTTGCAAAAAAAGAGTTCAATGACTATTGGTTTAAGACAGGCACACCCACTTTTTTGGTCAAGCTGCTGCAACAGAACGACTATGAGTTGCATGATTTGAAAGGCATTTATGTGGACGGAGATGTACTTTCTTCCGTAGACGAGGGATATGATGACCCCGTTCCCGTACTCTTCCAGAGCGGCTATCTCACCATTGCCGGTTATGACCCCGAATTAGGTTACCGTCTGGACTTCCCCAATCAGGAGGTTGAGCGGGGTTTCTTCCGTTTTCTGATGCCTTACTACACGTCACAGCAGCAATCGAGCGTCAGGGGCATTCTCAACAAGATGACTTCAGCCGTCAAACAGGGCAACCCCGATGACCTGCTGCAAACCATCCAGACCATGCTGGCAGGCAGAAGCTACATGGTGGCAGGAGCTGACAAGGAAAAGGATTTCCAAAACACTCTCTACCTGATTTTCACCATGCTGGGCTACAATGTGCAGGTAGAGCAGGCGACCAGCCAAGGCCGCATAGATATTACCATTCAGACAAAAGACTATATTTACATCATAGAACTGAAGCTTGACAAGACCGCCGAAGAAGCCCTCCGGCAAATCAAGGACAACCATTATGCCCTCCCTTTCCAGACGGACAAACGCAAGCTTTACCTGATAGGCGTAAACTTCTCATCGGAAACAAGGACGGTGGAGAAGTGGGTGACTGAAGAGCACTCACGGTGGGTTTTCGCATTTTAATAACATTGTAAACAGATTTGATAACTTATGCGTACTTTCTTACAGACAACTGCCGGCGGCACATTTATAGCGGGCGAAGCGATGACATTTGTAGTCCGTAAAGATTATGCCGAATATATATTTAAAGCAGGAAAAGGCTTTTACGGAATAGTAAACTTCCTGTTTAATGGAAAAAACGAGGTAATGCTTTTTGCGGGTTGGGGCACTTTTTTCAAGCGCATCACCAACCATGCAGACGTAAATAAGCTGTTACAGATGCTCGAAAAGCCCTGCCCACAAGTGATAGACTTAATGACTTGTAAATCCGATTACAGCCTGGTAACATTAAGCAACAACGAGATGGGTATTCGTAAGACGATTAATACATCCACCTCCCGCTCGTTGATTGAAATCATGGGTGACCCCATTGTAGTGGAAGAAGCCCGTAATTTGGTGAATTACTGTCTAAAGCTTTTCCGTGAGATCCACGACCACTGCCCTTTCCCCGGTTGGAAGCAAGGATTGAAGGAAGATTTGTAGAACAACCGTCTGAATCCCCCAACCAGGAGGTGGAGCAGGGTTTCTTCCGGTTCCTGCTGCCTTACTATACGCCACATTCCTTATGAGAGTATATGCCCGTGTCCTCTGTGTTGAATCTCATTTATGAGCAGTTACTTATAACATTACGGGACTTATCCGATTGATTCACATCATCCGGACAAGCCCCGTTTTCTTTGGGTTAACTTAGAAGCTGTTTTGAATTTCTCCAAAAAGTTTTTCTTGGCTTGATGTATCCGTTTTCGTGTGTGCTTTGGGCGATTTTTGGGTCCTTTTCGCTCCTGTTCTTCGTCAGATAGCCCGCTATCTTCCTCATCACAGAAGCAAAAATGCCTCAAAAACTCATCCCAAATCATCGCACGATAAATTCAAAACAGCTTCTTAACAATATCTATTCACGGTAAAGCATCAAGGTTGCCCAACCCAATTGGTCGAACGCACCGCTGTTTGTACCGTAACGGTTTTCCGGTTCACCCACACCGCCTTCGGGACGAAGCTTGTCGGCGAACTGCTTGGCATACGTATAGCCACTGCCCACATTTGCCACCTTTGCATAATGGTTGTACAGGATTTCCCATCCCGGACGAATGCTGCCACGACCTTCATCATCTGCCATTTGCGTATGGGTTGCACCGTGGTTCTTATCGCGGCAAGAGCAGTCGATGCAATATTCATAGGTCGTAAACGGCATCTGGGTGGCACTTACCAGCCAGCTTCCCGTATTGTTCTGGTTATCCGTACCATTGCGCAAGTTGGACAACGCTACGTATTCGCCCATCTTCATCATGCCGAACTGTCGCACATCATCGGCTACGACCGCGACCGCTTGGTAAGAAACATCCGCTTCGAGAACCTCCGCATCAACGGTACGGTTATCTTCGACGACATGCCCGGCAAACCTGCATGGTACAAAACAGGCGGATATGGCACGGATTTTCATCGGCGAACATGTAGAAAATGTGACATTCAGCAAATAAGGTGATGCGGATCGGGATTCACCACAGAGGACACAGAGGCTTTTAAATTTTTTGAATATCCGCAAAATGCCCATAGTATAAAAGGGAATTAGAAGGAGTTATGCCTTCGGCAGGAGTTAATCCTGCTATGGCTCCCATGAGCAAAAGTATTGGCTTCTAACTCCTTTTAACTCCTTGAAATAACTCCTTTTAACTCCTTATTGGGCAAAATGCGGACATTCATTATTTATAATCTGCGAAAATCTGCGTGAAGCTGCGTTTCTTCATCGTGCCACTTCATTTATACTGTGGTGAAATTCATTTACCAACAAACTACTTCATGACAAAAGTATGCAGGGAATGTGCGTCCAGCGTCACGTTAAGGTATTTCTTCCCTATCTTCACGCTTACCGGCTGCGGCGTATCGCCCAAATTGCCTGCTATAACGACAATTTTCTTTTCAGGAGTACGGTAGACCACCGCTATCGTTCCGTCTTTCTCTTTGGGAGCATAGCCTATCATTTCACTTCCGGGAACGACAAAATGAGAAAAATGCTTCACGGCATAATATTCTGCCGTATAGCGGAACGTCCGTGTTTCACTGTCCAGCTCTATCAATGCATTCTGGTTCCATCCCCAAGGACTGGTGCCATGCTTTGGAAGCAAGAAGTTCCAATTAAACCATTCGTCGCAACCATTGCCCACATTGTCACTTATCAAAAAGAACGTATGCTCGCCCGCCTTCCAGTCCATAGCTCCGTTGCCGCATTCACTTTCCGAACAGATATAATGGAAACCGGGATACTGACGGCGTATGGCAGGCAGGATTTGACGTCCTTCCCACTGAAAGGCAAGCCCTTCGATGCAGGCACGCAACCGGTCATCGCTTAATACCTTTTCTACATGGTCTTGCCGGTTGGTATTAAACGTACCCAAATACAGCTTCACATCCGGATGATGCTTTTTCAAGGCAGGAGCCAAATAATCACGGTTGAAACGTATCGTGCCTTCGGCTGTCCAAGCACAGCCCGGATAAGGCGTGTAGCTGTAGGCTTCATTCTGATAGATTACCATATCGATGTTTACCCCCTGGGCTTTATAGGCATCGATGAACTTACAAAAATAATTGGCGTATGCCTGCAGGTAACGAGGGTCTTGAATGAAATAATCCTGTGTAGCCAGTTTTCGGGGGAATTGCCCTTCACGCTCGCCCAAGAATTTCATCTCATCCTCGTCTACCCCGTCTTGCGAACCATACAGCAGATAGTCCAAACGCTTGTCCTGCCGGTTGAAACGGCTGCTCAGTACCGGGTAATCTCCATTGATTTTCATCCAGCTTGGCGGACTCCAGGGAGATGTCCAGAAAGTCAAGCGAGGATTGAACTTCTGGGCGGCACGAATCAAAGGAATGATGCCCAGCTTGTCGCGGTCGATATTGAAATAACGCAGTTCCAAGTCGCCTGCCACTTCGTCACAGCTATACCACGAACGGGCATAATCGCTGGCATTCATCGGGATACGTCCGCGGGTAAACTTCAAGTCTCCGTCGGGAGCAAACAGGTTATGCATAATTTCATCCTGTTCATCACGGGTCAGCGCCAGCAGGGCATCCCAGTCCAACTCGTTGAACGTCGTACCCCATGCCTTGAAAGGAACGCCTTTTTCTGTCCCATCTATTTCCAGCAAAGGAGTCTGAACGGGACGGGATTGCAGCTTGGTCTCATCCTCTTTCCAATAATTGTTTTCTGTACTGCATATCCATACATAAGACTGTGCCTGTATGCCATAAACCATACTCAAAAAGCATACGGCAAAGGTCCATTTTAGAAAAATCGGTTTCATAAGAATCTACGTGTTACGGTTTATGATTGTAAAATATACGAATATCCTCATTTCCCCTACATGGGCTGTTTGCGGACATTCACTTTGCAATAATAATTATTTTTCCCCGAAAAAGCAAGAGAGTATGCCCCAATGAAAGCAAATACAGACTTACCATTAAAAAATGAATATCCGCATTTTACTCCTACATGGAATGTTTGCGGATATTCAAATTTAGAAATTTATCTGATACTAAAACCTATTGCCATGCAGGGTTTTGTGTCAAGACCCCTTCTGAACTGGTTATATAATAGGTAGGAATAGGGAATTTGCTATGCTTCGCATAGTCAAAATTCGTCCGTCCTTTACGGTGCATGAGGTTGGTCGTATAATTGGGTACTACTTTTTCATAACGCACCAAATCAAACCAACGGTTTCCTTCAAAAGCCAATTCTATACGGCGTTCGTTCCAGATTATTTCCCGTAAGGCATCTTTTCCCAACCCTCTTTTTTCCGGCAATACACCTGCCTCGGCATACGTTTGGTTTCCACGAGCGCGGAAACGGACTTTTTCAAGGGCATCTTCTGCCTCTGTTGTTTTCCCAAGTTCATTAGCCGATTCGGCATAAACCAACAAGATATCCGCAAAGCGGAGGAATGGCAGGTTCAATTCTTGCTTGAAAAAGTCATTGTCGGGCCATTGCGTAGCGGGCCAAATCACTTTCTTGTTTGCATAGTTAAACTCAGATACAACATTCCCTGCCTCATCTTTTTCTTCCAGCCAAGTTATTTCACCTGTATAGCCTTCAATGGTTTCTCCCTTTTCAAAGATTGTCGCTTCCTTACGCGGATCTCCCTCTTCATAAGCACTTACAAATTCATCGGAAGGAACAAAATAAGCAGACCCCAATCCTGAGCCGGGAATACCTTGAAACTCTACATACGGATTACGCAAACGCCCCTCGATATTCTGGTAAATATAGTGTCCCGGCATCATGCTTTCCGAAGAATATTTACCCTGAATAGAGAACAGATTCCGATAATCCGGGTCGAGTGAATATTCATGGTCTACATTCACAACTTCATTGGCATACTTGTAGGCGTTTTCATAATCCTGACGATATAAGTAAACCTTTGCCAGTATCCCTTTTGCCGTTCCTTTGGTCACACGACCCAAGTTTTCTTCTCCCCATTCCTGACGGGTAGGAAGATGTTCTATAGCGTATTCCAAATCAGATATTACCAATCTATAAATATCTTCCTCTGAACTTTTGGGAATATTATATTCATTTTCTGCCGGAACATGGTCACGCAACACTACTTCACCGAATACATTCATCAAATCAAAATGCCAATATGCACGGAAAAAACGTGCCTGCGCGTTATAAAGAGCTGCTGTTTCATCATCATAATCTTTCGTAAGTTCCAATACCTGGTTGCAATCATTTATATATTGATACCATCTTTCCCATAACCGTTCCACATAAACGTTATTGGGGTCGTACTGAAAGTTATATGCAGTCAAGAAATTAGCGTCTGCCGTATTCATCCGCACATCATCCGAAGGAAACTCATGCGTTGTAAAATACATTGTACCCAAACGGAAAAAACGCCAGTTAATGGATGAATAAACACGTGATACCGCTTCATTAATTCGTTCTTCTTGGCTAAAATACAAATCTGTGGTCAATTCTCCTTGCGGAGTAACATCCAAGAAATCACTACACGAACCTAATATACAAGTTCCAGCCAATGCCATTATATATGTTTTTATCTGTTTCATATCTTCTGAATTAAAAGAATTATTATAAAGTCAAATTCAAACCGAAGTTCACACTGCCCGCCATCGGATAAGTATTCGAATCCTGCCCATCCATGATTTCGGGAGTAAAACCTTTATATTTAGTAAAGTAAAGCAGATTAGATGCGTTTACATAGATACGAAGTCTGCCAATCCCAATCTTATTCATCCATTCATCAGGCAACGTATAGCCCAATTCTGCAGAACGCAATTTCAGATAATCACCATCGAAAACCATTATATCCAATGTTCTTCCCACATTGATAGATCCGCCTGCCAAACGAGGCATAACAGCGTCCGGATTTTCAGGAGTCCATGAATCACACCAATCACGATGCATATTGTTGGTCACCGATGTAAAGTCATTGTAAGAGTTATTCATCACCTTCCCTCCAAAACTTCCGGTAAAATCCAAATACAAGTCAAACCCTTTCCACGACGCATTAAATCCCAAGCTTCCCGTAAATTTAGGATAAGGGTTTCCAAGATCCGTCTGATCCTCTGCGGTAATTCTTCCATCCCCGTCAACGTCTACATAAATCAAATCTCCCAATTGGGCTTCCGAATGATAAACGTCCGCCCCTTTGCTACGGGCATATTCGTTCCAGCGGTCAAGGTCTGCCTGAGTGCGGTAAATGCCTTGCGTCTTATACCCATAGAAATATCCGAAAGGTTTTCCTTCTTCCTTGGCTGTCTGAAGATTAGTAGACCAAGCAGTGGAAATAGTCTTTTGATTCTTCCAATCGGTTACTTCATTCTTGAATGTACTTCCACTAAATGTAAAACCATAATTGAACGGATGCCTGTTATCCTGCCATGCAACAGTAAACTCAAAACCACTGTTACGGACTGAACCTGCATTGGAATATGTAGGCGTAATACCCACCGAACCGCCTTTTATCGGCAATATCATCAAGAGGTCTTTGGTCTTACGGTTGAAATAATCAAACTCAAGAGTCAGCATACTATTAAACAACCCCAAGTCAAATCCCAAATCAACCTGTTCACTACGTTCCCATTTGATATCCGGATTAGATGCATTTACAATACCTACACCGGGATATACTTGTCCATTAAAAACAGCATGATACTCATCAACCATCGATACCAACGCATACGAAACATTGTCCTGAATCTTGTCATTACCTGTTTGTCCCCAGCTTCCTCTTATCTTTAAATTGCTCAACCAGTCCACATCCTTCAGAAACGCTTCTTCACTGACCCGCCAACCTACTGCAGCCGACGGGAAATACCCCCAACGGTTATTCTTTCCAAATTTGGAAGAACCGTCCGCACGCATTGTAGCCGTAAACAGATAACGGTCTTTCAATGAATAATTGACACGGAACATGTAAGAAGCTCTTGTCGTAATTGTCGGTTTGACCGCTGCCACAGTACGGTCTGCATCAGTAGGAGCGGTAGCTGTCATGCCATAATCCTTGTCGTACATCAAAATATTCCGGCTGTTTGCTCCCAATCCTTGTGTCCGTGCTTTTTCAGACGTAAAACCTGCCAGGATATTCAAATGGTGAGTGTTCCCCCATAAACGATCATACGTCAATGTATTTTCCCACAACCATGTGTTTTCGAGCGCATAATTCTCCATAAAGGTATTAGAACTGCTGCTTTGATGGGATGGATTGATATTGTAAATCCCCTTCAACTGATGTTCATAACCATGTAACCAATCAACACCATACGACGTACGGAATGTAAGCCCTTTCACTATTTCCCAGCTTCCCCATACATTCCCAAAGAAACGTATCCGCTTATTGTTATAACCGGCATTCAGGGCTAATTCCGCAACAGGATTTATCAAATCACCATTCTGCATAGAATTCCACTCTCCTTGTTCATTTTGGGGTGTAATAAGAGGTGAACCAGACAAAACGGAACGCATCAAACGATATGAATCGCTTCTGCCGTCACTGTTGCTGACAGCTAAATTCAAGTTATGTCCTATCCGGATAGATTTTGAAAGCTTATATTCATTATTGATACGGAAAGTCCAGCGGTCATAAGACGTATTCTCCCATACACCATTCTGCTTGAAATATCCGGCACTCACATTATAATTCACAGATTCGGAGCCACCCGATACAGAAAGTTGATGGTCACGTGTCCAACCGTTCCGGGTCATTTCCCCCAGCCAATCAGTTCCTTTTCCATACCCCGACGGATTTCCGTAAGGTTGTTCTTGTCCGGAATTTTGGGCAACAATATTCATTAAGCGGGCATATTCGGAACCATTGCAGACATCATAATTATCAATGATATACTGAAAGCCTTCACTCCCTGAGTACGAAACGACAGGCTTTCCGGACTCGCCTCTTTTTGTTGTCACCATAATCACGCCATTGGCTCCTCTTGAACCGTAAATAGCAGTAGCTGAGGCATCTTTCAGCACATTCATACTCTCGATATCTTTAGGGTTAAGAAAATCTATATTATTTGTCATTACCCCGTCTACTACGTACACAGGAGTAGCGTCACCATCCGTACCAATACCACGAATACGGACGGTAGGAGTTGCTCCCGGCGCTCCTGAAGTCACGACCGTCAGACCGCTTTTCCCTTGCAAAGCTTCTCCGGCATTTCCTCCCCGGATACCGGAAATGTCTTTTAACTTGATTGTGGTAACAGAACCTGTAAGGTCTGATTTACGCTGTGTACCATACCCCACTACTACCACTTCATCCAAAGCTTTCGAATCTTCTTCCATCATGACTTTCAGATGTTTCTGCCCGTCAAGAACCACTTCTTGCGTCTTATAACCGATATACGAAATAACCAAAACGCCTTGAGCATCCGGCAAACTAAACTTACCATCCAAATCTGTAATAGTCCCGTTTGACGTGCCTTTCACTACAACGCTGGCACCAATAACCGGCTCACCGTTCACATCAGTTACAATACCTTCTACAACATTAGCTTGCTGCATCCACCCTACGCTGCCTATACCTGCAAAAGCCGATAACGAACTTCCAGCCATCAAAGGTGATGCCATAAAGACAGAGAATAACATTCTCTTTGACAACATTCTCACTACATTTTTCATAAATCAATTTTTAAATTAACAATTTATTTAGATACATGCTCTCATGAATTCACGTACATCTCTCCTACTAACAAAAAGGTGGCTTTCTACCGTACGAAAGGACAGATTCAGCTTTTGGGATATTTCCGAAATGGAGTTAGACTGAAACCGACTCATCACATACACCTTCCGACGCTGTTCGGAAAGCGTAGCAACTTTCCGGTACTCCCACCGCCGCAAGTCTTTTGCAATCACCTGGCTCTCCAAATCCGTAACAGAAACCGGAAGCACCTCATACAGATAGCGGTCGATTTCCTGCTTCTTATATAAACGGCGTAAATAATCGTTTACCAAATTACGCACAATGGTAAAAAGGAAATATTTCAATGTATCCCGACGAATCATCATCCGGTATTCAAGTAATCGTAAAAAAGCATCTTGAGTCAAATCTTCCGCATCGTCCCTGTCATCGATACGACGGCAAATATAGAAAAACACTATCCGACGGTATTCTTCATAATATTCGGTTATCAACTGGTCTGACATTTTAATACGGTTTTTCATATCATTAAATCTTTTTTTGAATTACATGCAAATATATGTAGTGTATCTTACATGTGAAATTATTCAGGAATAAAAGCTATATCACTCAATAAATAGAGACTAAACAATCAATAAATAATTATTTTTCAAATGATTAGAAGAGTACGAATGGAAGTCTCAAATAATTGTGTGATACTGTACGTGACGTTTTACTGCCTTTTACATATTGCAGAATAATAACAGAATAACCCAAAAGAACACGATAAGACACAAAAACAACATACAAAACAGAATATCCTGCCAGCCTATCCATCAACATACACAACCGGGCACCTGCCTTAACCCCAGATTTCTGAAACTATTTTCCCAGCTTATATCCTCCCACACCGGCAAATAACTCTCTTGCCCCATTGACCTAACTGCATCGTTCCACCAAAATAAGTAACTTTTCTGTAAGATTAATAATCCTACACGTGTAAGATTAATAATCTTACAGCCGGAAGATTAATAATCTTACAAACAACGCACCTGCCTGCGTTTGCCTACGCAACTATCTGCATCGGGCAAAACAAAAGGCACAAAGAGGAATAGAACCTCTTTGCGCCTTCATGACACTGCAGGTATTATTTCTTAACGGTTCAACTGCTTGATGTATTCATTGGGAGTGATACCTGCCACCTTCTTGAAATAACGGAAGAAAGAGGCACGCGAACTGAAGCCGCATACTTCTGCCAACGCCTCCAGCGTGTACTTGGCATATTGCTCATCCACAATCAGCCGCTTGAACTCTTCCACACGGTATTCGTTGATGTAATCGTAATAGTTCTTCTTCAGGTATTGATTGAAGAAGTAAGAAAGCGTATGCGAGGTGTATCCTGTCATCTTTGCCAAATCGGCAATCTTCAGGTCGGAATTCTTATAAGGTTTTTCTTCCTGCATCAGCCGCTCCAGTATTTTCTGGAGCTGGCGGCATTCTTCAGGGTCTACCTTGTGCACCTTGTATTTCTCTTTTGCCGGCTCGTCCTCCGAATGTTCCATCGGCGGAATGTATGTTTCCAGCGCACCGTCTAGAATGGTCTGCAATACCAGTTTGTCCGGGTCGGGCTGCGTAACGGGATTATCCTGGCTTTCCTGCCTGCCGGATACATGCAGGCGTCCCGACCGTTTCTTCCGCACAAGAAACCAGGCAAGGCTTCCGATAAACAACAGTCCTGCCCCTGCCACAAACCAGCTCCAAAATACGGAATGCACCTTAACAGGCAATGCGATTTCTGATTCGGGAAACCCGATGCTACGTATCCTGAGCAGATAACCTCCCGCAGACAAATTGTAAAAAGAAACAGACGACTTACCGATTAAAGGTTTCCACACGTCATCCTCTCCGCCTTCCAACCTGTATTCGTAAAACATATCAGACGGATAGGTATAAGTAAGTGCCGAAAAGAAAACGGTCAGATTGTTTTTCACCTTGTCCAGGTAAATGCCGTCCGCCTGTCCTCTGCTCCACACTTCGGGAACCGCCTCTTCCCCATCAACCTGCACTCCCGAAACAGCCAGCTTATAAGGCGGAACGTTTCTCGACTTCAGCTTGTTCATGTCCAGATAAACCAATCCTTTGGAGTTGCCGAACCAAAGTCCGCCGCTTTCGTCCTTCACCGGCATACAGTTGATAAAGATAGGGCTCAAGATACCGTCGGAGAGGCTATAAGGCATCACCCGGTCTTTCTTGTCGTAGCGATAGATGCCGTTGTTGGTAGTGAGCCACAGCCATCCTTCATTGTCCTCCACCACCGACATCAGCGTTTTGCCCCGAAGCAGTTCGTTGTCGAAACGCGAGAAATGGCTCATGGAAAGGTCGGACACAAACAAGGTACCCTTTTCGGGCAATAAATAAAGATTGTGCCTGGAGTCTTCGTAGACTACCCTTACTTTCTCTTCGTTGATGAATCCTTCGGGAAAGACATCCGTACGGATGCTTTCCGACGAAGCATCCCAAATGCAAAGCCCTTTCTCGGTACAAATCCATCCTTTGCGGGTAGAGTCGAAAAAGACCTCGTAGATATTCCCTTCGGGCAACTTGGAATTGGAACCGGTATAATGAGCCACCTGCTTCCCTGCCCGATAGCGGTAAAGCCCCGATGAAGTGCCAATCCACAAATCGCCGTCCGCATCCGGACGGATGCAGAATATATGGCCTGTCAGGAATGGCTCGCCCTCCGCCGCATCGAAATCAACCAGTTCAAGGGTCAGCGGGTCGAACACATACATGCCGCCTCCATACGTACCGATGTAGTATTTCCCCTCGAAATAGCAACTGGAAATAATCATATTGGCACGCAAGTTATGAAAACTCTTGAACAACCGCCTGTCTTCATCGATAAAATACAGCCCGTCGCGCGAGCCTACCAGCTTTTCCCCCTGGTGGAAAGCGATGGTACGCACCGGCATGTCACGCGTATCCAAATAGGGCGGATACCGATAAGCCGCAAACAGCCCGTTATTGTGCAACGTATAGTCCACCCCCAGCTGATAAAAACCTATCCAAAGCAACCCGTCGCGGTCTACTAAAAGCGAGTACACCGAATTGGAACGGATACTGGCATCGTTTCCGGTCTCGTGCCGGAACGACTTCACGACCTTTCGCTGAGTCACCGACACGAAATGGACTCCATTTCCGTCCGTCCCTACATACAGCAGGTCCTTGCCGTCGGTAGAAAGAGAAGAGATGACCGAGCAGCCCACATCCACCAGCTTGCCGAAAGCCTTTTCCTGCGTATCGAACGTAACGATTCCTTCGTTCATCGTTCCCAGATACAATACCCCGCCGATACGGGTCAGCGAGTAAAACGGGTTCCGGTATGCATACGTCTCCAGCTTGCCCGAAGCGGTATACAAAGCCACTACCCCTTTCAAGGTAGCCAGCCACAAACGGCCGTCTTCGCCGATGTTCAACCCTTTGATTTCGTTCCATTGCGAAAACACGTTCTTGTCTATCAGGATGTGACGCATCTTGCCGCCCTCGTAAACGAACAGTCCTTTGCGCGTGCCTGCATACAGCGTTTGCTTCCCGTCCGACAAGAGGCAATATACCGGAGCATCTATCAATACCGGCTCTACAGCCTCCAGGTCATCAGTCGCTTTGTCCAGATGCAGCAACCCCACATCCGACCCTACCCATATCTCCCCCTCTGCCATCTCGGCAACAGCATATACCCGTTTCAGGTTTTCGGCTTTCCCCTTTATCAGATAATGCTTCAGACGAATGCCGTCGAAACGTTCCAACGACACATTGGTACCAAACCACATATAGCCCGACCGGTCCTTATAGCAAGTGTTGATGACCAAATCGGGCAACCCGTCGGACACCGACAGGCTGCGGAAACTATACGAAAAGGGCATGCCTGCCGCCCGTGCCGCCACGAGCAACAAGATGCCCACCATGATTATTATAAACTTCAGCTGTTCTCTCATTCTTATTTACCAATCTACCTTTTTTTGAGACGAACAAAAATAACAATATCTTTTCTACTTTGAAAACAATACAGAAGTTTTTGTTTGCACCGACGGCAAACTAAGCTCTTTTCCACCCATCGTAATTGTACACGGACGGGAAGCGGTGTACATCCAGCCTCCAGCCTCCTTCACCAGCAAAACATCCGCCGCTTCTGCCGCTTCGATGCGGATATCCCCCGCCTCAAGCAAGGTTCCGCCGCCCAAGAAAGCCATTTCTCCCTGCCCGCCTTTCTGCCGGTAGAGCGCATATACCGCCTGTGCCGAAATCCCTTCCGTGGTGCAACGCACTTCTGCCTTATCGGAAGAGAGAATCCAATCGGCCGTACCGTCGGTCTGTATCACTTGAATGCCCGTATGGCTTCCTTCTCCGGTGGCGCTGACTTCCGGAAAGCGTACCTCCCTGATGTGCGAAGGCGCATTCTTTGCCGTATGCGGTTCGAATACCGATACGAAAGGACGCTTCCACGCCTCTCCGCGCTGGCGTGCCACAAAGGTCAGCGTAGGCTGGTCGGCTATCACATAAGGCATCTGCTTGATGCGGCTCAACCCTTCGGTCATCGGACTTAAAGCCGAGAAGATTTTCCGCTCCTGCTCGCCCTTCATCCACATCGACATCGTAATATCATCGCCATCGGGCATCCGGACGGTAAAGTCAGCCCGGACATCTTTACTGGTTTCGATGCATCGCTGATTATATATATAAGAGTAAGCATAGAGATGCGCCCCGGCAAAAGCAAGTTCTTGCGTGGGCTGCATCGCGAGCGTATCGCCACCGGAAGCACGCAAGTCCAGCGTCTGTCCTAAGTTATGGTAGAAATAGTCGTGCATCTTGTCGCCGCCCTCTATCTTCCGGCTGCGGAACACATCGACATAATATCCCGTAGAATCGCCCGTATTGACAATGCTCACCAAACGGGTCTGGTCGGCATACGATTCGGGCTCGCGGAAATACACGTTGGTGTAGCTTACCGGCTGGTAGCCCACCTTGGCGCCCGATGCCGGATAGAGGTTGCGCACACGGAAGGCATGGTTGCTCTTCATGACGGGATACGACGAGATGCCGTCTACGCACACCGTGTTATGAGCCGGGAACTGGCTGTAATACTCCAGGTAATCCAAACCTTGATACAACGTCTTCCCGATGCCTGCATCCGGTCCCAGCACATAGCCTTTTCCGTACAGTTCGAGGCTGATGCCGTTGGCGTGCGCATGGTTTCCCTCGCTTCCGTTGAGCGATGCCATCAGGCTGTTGCGTGCGTCCATGCCGCTGCGCTGTACCAGCCAGCTCACATTGGGCGCATAAAACGTCGGCGTCACATAGTCGTCTATCTTGCCGGCTTTCACCTCCTGGTCCAGCACCAGCGGCTTATCGGCGAAAAACGAAGTGACGGCTACCGGCATACGGGCTGGCTTTCCTGCCTCGCTGGCTTTCGTGTCGAACAGGCGGAACATCGCCGTGAATTTCCGTTCTTCGGCTTTCTTGCCGTACTGCTGCGCGTTCTGAATCAGGTAACGGAACACATCGGTGCGCAACGCTCCCGGATGCGTATCGCCCCAGCCGCACAGCATCCGGTTGGGGAACAGGTATTGAGGCAAGGCTTCTACCGCCTTCGGGATAACCGGAATCTGCATGGTCAGGTCGGTTTGCAGGTTACGGTCAAACAGGTTGGCAAACGAAACATAGTCGCCCACCACGTTCATGCTGTAGCCCGGACACTCCGCCCAAATGCCTGTAGCGGAATCAAATCCGTAATCCGCCAACTGCTTCAGCGACCACTGGCGGAGCGAAGATTGGTTGATTACATAATCGATGTAATAGCCCCTGCCCTTCCGGTCGGGATAAGCGGCATCGTCTTCCAGTATCAATGCCACGTTCATGATATAACGTGCCTGAATCAGGTTCCAGTTGTTATGGGGCACACCGTTGGCGATGATGTTTTCTATCCATTTCTTGAACGCCCCGGCATACACGGACATCTTTTCGGGACGGGTCTGCTTCAGGTAATCATAAAGGAAATCATACAACGGCACCAACTCGTTCAGGATGTCTTCGTGAATCACCTCGAACGAGGTCATGCCCACCAGGGTCTGCTGGTGCCCGTTATTCAAGTCGACCGGCACGTTGCGGTAATAAATGCCCGTCATGTACGTATCGAACACCGATGCCGCCATCCGTCCATACGGCTCCTCGCCGGTCAGCCACCACAGGAAAGCAGCATCGCGGGCGATGCCCATTATCTCGCGGTTGATGCTCTCTATCATGCGCCCCGTCTTGCCGATGTGCACCCACTCCTTGGGATTTCCTTCCAGCGTAGCGTTCGCCAGATATATGCCCTTCGGATCTTCGGCGTAAGGCTCCAGCTCTTCCAGCTTGGGGCGGCGGTAGTTGGTGGCATGGCTGCGTGCGCCGGTAAACATCACCGTAGGCGCAGGCGCGCGATTGCCTCCGGCATGGTCGTACACCTCTCCTTTTATATATACGTCGGTAGCGTGGGTGTTCCAGTACATTTGCAGACGCGATGTCAGCCATCCTTTTTCACGTCCGGCATAGGTGTCAGTACGCCGTTTCAATCCGTCGAACACCTCCCGTGCCCACGTTTCTTCCTCAATCAACCGTAACGTCTCCTCCTTGCCTCCGGCATCGGTCAAGAAACGCGGGTGCCCTTGCGGCAAACCACTTACCTGACCTGCAACCTGCAAACTGGCACTTATACAGAAGAAAACGATTATCCAAATTTTTGTTTTCATAAATAGATGAGTTTATTAAGTTTTCCCTAAAATACGAACAAGAAATGAGAAATACTCAATGCTTTTCTAAAAAAATCTCCGGTAAAACGTTTCGGCAACACTCCGGAGGGCTTCGAAAACCTGCGGAAACGCTTCGGCAACACTCCGGAGGGCTTCAAAAGCCTGCGGAAACGCTTCGGCAACACTCCGGAGGGCTTCGAAAGCCTGCGGAAACGCTTCGGCAACATTCCAGAGGGCTTCGAAAGCCTGCGGAAACGTTTCGGCTGCATTTCGAAAGGATACGGCGCATCAAAGAAACGTTTCACCGGATATACGAGCCGCAAATTTGGCAAACCGCTGCATGATTCACATCAAACAAGACGCTTTGTCTGCAAAATCTTGCTTTTCCAAAACATTCTTCTTACATTTGCGGACAAATAAAAACAATTCATTAAACAAAAAGTCTTATGGTTTACGACATCGACATGCTAAGAACGTTTTACGCCTCGTATGCAAAACGGGTAAAAGCGGCTCAACAGGCAAGCGGCAAGCCTCTCACGCTTGCCGAAAAGATTTTATATACCCACTTGTATCATCCGGAGATACAACCCCGCTTCCGGCGAGGCGAAGATTATGCGACATTCCGCCCCGACCGCGTTGCCATGCAAGACGCCACGGCGCAAATGGCACTGCTGCAATTCATGAATGCAGGCAAAGAAACAACAGCCGTTCCTGCAACGGTACACTGCGACCACCTGATACAAGCCTACAAAGGCGTACAAACCGACCTTCCTGCCGCCTGCCAGACAAACCGTGAAGTGTATGACTTCCTGCAAAGCGTGTCTGCCAAATATGGCATCGGATTCTGGAAACCGGGTGCCGGCATCATCCACCAGGTCGTATTGGAAAACTACGCTTTTCCCGGCGGCATGATGGTAGGCACCGATTCGCATACGCCTAATGCAGGCGGACTGGGCATGATAGCCATCGGAGTAGGCGGAGCTGATGCCGTAGACGTAATGACCGGCATGGAATGGGAACTGAAAATGCCCCGCCTCATCGGCGTGCACCTGAAAGGAAGCCTGAACGGATGGGCTGCCCCTAAAGATGTGATACTGAAACTTGCCGGCATCCTTACCGTAAAAGGAGCGACCAATGCCATCATCGAATATTTCGGCGAAGGGACCGCATCGATTTCGGCAACGGGGAAAGCCACTATCTGCAACATGGGCGCCGAAGTGGGTGCCACTACATCCATCTTCCCTTACGATGAACAGATGGCAACTTACCTGTGCGCTACGGGAAGGGAAGAAATAGCCCGGCTGGCATCGGCATGCGCCGATTGCCTGCAAGCCGACCCCGAAGTGCTGGCACAACCGGAAAAGTATTACGACCGCATCATCGAAATCGACCTGTCGGCATTGGAACCTTATATCAACGGGCCGTTTACACCTGATGCCGCCTGCCCCATTTCGGATTTTGCAGAAAAAGTAAAAGCAAACGGTTACCCACGCCGCATGGAAGTAGGATTAATCGGTTCGTGCACCAATTCGTCTTACCAAGACCTGAGCCGGGCAGCCTCTCTGGCACGTCAGGTAAAGGAGAAAGCCCTCAAGATGGCTTCTCCCCTGATAATCAATCCCGGATCGGAACAAATCTATTGCACCGCCCGGCGCGACGGCATGATAAGTGCCTTCGAAGCCGTAGGCGGAACCATTATGACCAATGCCTGCGGCCCGTGCATCGGACAATGGAAACGGGTGACCGATGACCCGAACAGAGCCAACTCGATTGTCACATCGTTCAACCGGAACTTTGCCAAACGTGCCGACGGGAACCCGAATACGCACGCCTTCGTAGCTTCACCGGAGCTGGCTATGGCACTTACCATCGCCGGAGACTTGTGCTTCAACCCGCTGACCGATACCCTTACCAATGAAAAGGGCGAACAGGTGAAACTGGATGCACCTGCCGGCGAAACCCTGCCCCGAAACGGATTCACCGTAGACGACAACGGATACATTGCCCCGCCTGCCGACGGCAAATCCATCGAAGTTTCCATACATCCCGATTCGGAACGCCTGCAAAAGCTGGAACCATTCGCACCGTGGGACGGAAATGACCTCATCGACATGCCGCTCTTGATCAAGACAAAAGGGAAATGCACCACCGACCACATATCCATGGCGGGCCCGTGGCTACGGTTCCGCGGACATTTGGAAAATATCTCCAACAACCTGCTGATGGGAGCCGTAAACGCTTTCAACGGGAAAACGAACTGGGTATTGAACACCCTGACCGGAGAATACGAAGCCGTATCCGCCGTTGCCAAAAGCTATAAGGCAAAAGGGATTCCCTCCATCGTAGTAGCCGAAGAAAACTACGGAGAAGGCTCCAGCCGCGAACATGCCGCCATGGAGCCGCGTTTCCTCAACGTAAGAGTCGTTCTTGCCAAGAGTTTCGCCCGCATCCATGAAACGAACCTGAAAAAGCAAGGCATGCTGGCACTGACATTCATCCATAAAGACGATTACGATAAAGTGCAGGAAAACGACCGCATCTCTGTCTTCGGATTAAGAGAGTTCGCACCCGGAAAACCCCTGCAAATCAAGTTAAGGCATGCCGACGGAAGCGAAGATACATTCGAAGCCGCACATACATATAATGAAATGCAGATAAAGTGGTTTAAAGCCGGAGCGGCATTGAATTTATAAACAATATCAGGAACCAGGGACTAGATACCAGTTGACTAGGTTTTTAAATACATTCTAAAAATCCGGTCTACCAGTACCTAAATTTAATTTGAATATCCGCAAACATCCCATGTAGGGGCGTATCGCATACGCCCGAATGCATCAACTAACCCATGCGGATGCCTTCAGGGCGTATGCGATACGCCCCTACATGGCAATTGGGTAGAATGCGGATATTAAAAAATTTAAAACAATAATCCATTATGAGCAAAGTACAAATGAAAGACGGTCGGCTGATTGTACCCGACTGTGTAACCATACCTTATATAGAAGGTGACGGAGTAGGCGCCGAAATCACTCCGGTATGCCAGAAAATTGTGAACGAAGCGGTCAGAGCCGCATACGGAGGCAAACGTTCCATCGAATGGATGGAAGTGCTTGCAGGAGGAAAAGCATTTGCCCAAACAGGCGAATGGCTCCCTCAAGCCACCCTTGATGTTTTCCGCGAATACCTGATAGGCATCAAAGGGCCGCTGACCACTCCCGTAGGCGGAGGCATCCGTTCGCTGAACGTAGCCCTGCGCCAGACCCTCGACCTTTATGTATGCCTGCGCCCGGTACGCTGGTTCAAGGGAGTCGTTTCCCCATTGAAAGAACCGCAAAAAGTAAACATGCACATCTTCCGCGAAAACACGGAAGACATCTATGCAGGCATCGAATGGGAACAGGGAACTCCCGAAGCCCAGAAGTTCTACACCTTCCTTCACGACGAGATGGGAGTAAGCAAAGTACGTTTCCCCGAGACCTCGTCCTTCGGCGTAAAACCGGTCTCCGCCGAAGGGAGCAAACGGCTGGTACGTTCCGCCATCCGGTATGCCTTGCAGCATCATCAGACTTCCGTCACACTGGTGCATAAAGGCAACATCATGAAATTTACCGAAGGCGGGTTCAAACGCTGGGGATATGAAGTGGCAGAGCAAGAGTTTCCCGACCAGACCTTCTCCATGAACCAATACAACCAGATAAAGAAAGACCTGGGAGAAGAATCGGCAAATGCCGCCCTTGCCGATGCCGCCAACACCGGAAAGGTCATCATCAAAGACTGCATAGCCGACGCGTTCCTGCAAAACACCCTGCTGAAGCCTGAAGAATATGCGGTAATAGCCACCTTGAACCTGAACGGCGACTATATATCCGACCAGCTTGCCGCCATGGTAGGAGGCATCGGAATCGCTCCCGGAGCCAACATCAACTACGCAACGGGGCATGCCATCTTCGAAGCCACCCACGGCACGGCTCCCGACATCGCCGGAAAAAACATCGTCAACCCTTGTTCGATGCTGCTCTCTTCGGTCATGATGCTGGAACATTTAGGCTGGGAAGAAGCCGCAACCCTCGTCACACAAGCCTTGGAGAAACTATTCGAAGCGGGAGAAGCGACCAACGACCTCGCCCGCTTCATGCCCAACGGAAAACCCTTGGGCACTATGGAATTCGGACAACGGGTGATTGATGCGCTAAGCAGTAACTGACTCTGATTCGTTTAAATAACCTGTCAGTTCTGAAACGCAGATTATTTACCTATCGGTTTAATCTGCGTTTCTAATAAACATCATTTAAATTTTGTACTACTCATGAAAAAAGAATACATCGTATACAAGCTTTCGGAATGCGCCAAGCAGGCTTGCCGCATCGACAATGAACTATTTACGAAATACAACGTGAAACGCGGGCTGCGCAACGAAGACGGGACCGGCGTGCTGGTAGGACTGACCAAGATAGGCAACGTAGTGGGATATGAACGTACGGAAGAAGGGCTGAAACCGATTCCCGGAAAACTCTTCTACCGGGGATACGACCTTGCCGACATCGTACATGCCCTGCTAAAGGAAAAACGCTTCGGATTCGAAGAAGTGGCATACCTGCTCCTTTCGGGAGAACTGCCCGACAACGAACAGCTGGATGCCTTCAAGGAACTGATAAACGACAACATGCCGCTCGACAAGAAGACAACCATGAACATCATCGACCTGGAAGGACAGAACATCATGAACATCCTCGCGCGCAGCGTGCTGGAAATGTACACGTTCGACCCCAACCCCGATGACATCTCGCGCGACAACCTGATGCGCCAGTCCATCGAACTCATCTCGAAGTTCCCTACCATCATCGCATACGCCTACAACATTTACCGGCACAGCATACACGGCCGTTCGCTCCACATCCGGCACCCGCATGAAAACCTGTCGATAGCCGAAAACTTCCTTTACATGATGAAAAAGGAATATACCCCATTGGAAGCACGGATGCTCGACCTGCTGCTGGTGCTTCAGGCAGAACACGGAGGAGGAAACAACTCCACCTTCACCGTACGTGTCACCAGCTCTACCCGCACCGACACCTATTCGAGCATTGCAGCCGGCATCGGCTCGCTGAAAGGTCCGCTACACGGCGGAGCCAATATCCAGATGGTAAAGATGTTCCACCACCTGAAAGAGGTCATCTCCGACTGGACCAACATCGACGAAATAGACACCTACCTGATACGGATGCTGCACAAAGAGGCATACGACGGGAGCGGACTGATTTACGGAATCGGCCATGCCGTATATACCATTTCCGACCCGCGTGCCGTGCTTCTGAAAGAACTTGCCAGCGAACTGGTAGCCGAAAAAGGGTGCGAAAAAGAATTTGCCTTCCTGGAATTGCTGGAACAACGCGCCATTGAATGTTTCAAGAAAGTAAAGGGCACAAAGAAACAAGTATGCTCGAACGTGGACTTCTATTCCGGCTTTATCTACGAAATGATTGGGCTGCCGATAGAAATCTACACACCGCTCTTTGCCATGGCGCGCATCGTAGGCTGGACCGCCCACCGTATCGAAGAACTGAACTTCGAAGGAAGACGCATCATCCGGCCGGCATACAAGAACGTATTGGAAGAAGTAACGTACACGCCGATAGGAGAAAGGTAAATCGCTATTCAGTTGACAAGTTGGCAAGGCTTTGTAATATGTAAACCTTGCCAACTTGTTTCCTTGTCAACTAATTCCGTGCATACCTCGCCTCTACCCCCACCCGGCGGCAATCGGCTCCCATGGGCGGGTTCTGCTTATACAGGCCGATAGTGACTTCCATGACATTAGGGAAATCGTCCAGCAGGCGGCGGGCTATCCGATAAACGACATGCTCCAGCAGACGGGAAGGAATTTCCATTTCCGCCTTTACCCGCTCGAACACCTCCGCATAACTGACGGTTCCCTCCAAGGCATCGGCCTCCGCCGCTTGCGAGAAATCGGTACGCAAACACAGGTCGACGGTAAACTCCGCACCTACACGCGTTTCTTGAGGAAACACACCATGACGGGCATAAAATTTCAATCCGTCCAGACGGATATACATCGCTTCCGCTTTCATACGCCTAAATCAGAGAATGCACCACACAAAATGTCCCCGAAGCCTTGCTCACCAGCTTGCCGTCGCAATAGATTTCACACTCGGCAAACTGCAAGTTCAACCCCGATTTCACAACGGTGCCTATCCCTACCAGCTCGTCGCCCCATGCCGCACGCAAGAACGAAGTCTTCAGCTCTGCCGTCAGCACATCCCGGTCGGTAGGCGTCATCGTATAAGCCGCAAATCCGGCTACCGTATCGGCAAATGCCGCCAACACCCCTCCGTGCACCACTCCGCTATACTGGCGCTGTTCGGGCTTCAACGGCATGCGCCCTACCACACGGCCTTCTTCTATCTCTTGAAAATCAATCTCCAAATGATTGACATACGGGTTCTTTTTCACCCGGTCCAACAAATGATGTTTTACTGTTTCTTCCATACCTCTTTTTTAAAGCACCACAGATTACACAGATTAAAATAAATCAAGAATATAATTTTTATGCGAATCAGGAGTTAAACGTAGTTATGTTTCACGGGAGTTATCACTTCGTTCAGGAGTTATACTTCACGCGGTATTTATTTTGTGCATTTTGTATATGCCACGTAGTAGAGACGATGTGCACATCGTCTCTACAGAAGCGGCGCAAAAAGGTATTGGCATCTAACTCCCAGCCCGCACCGGCGGGCGATAACTACCTATAACTCCCTTTTAACTCCTGATTGGCATTTTTTATAAATCTGCGTAATCTGTGGTGAAAAGCAAAGTCATCCGCAACGCGAAGAACCACAAGTCTTGCAAATCAGGCAACCTTCCTGATAAACCAAAGTCTCATTGCCGCAATTCGGGCATTTCACGCCTTTGGCTTCCGTGCCGTCGAGCACATATTTCTTTAATGCACGCGACACACCGTTCTTCCACGTATTGATATTTTCACTATCGAGCTGGAGCGAATTGACCAACTTGATAACCTGTTCGATAGGCATCCGGTAGCGCAACACGCCTGAAATCAGTTTCGCATAATTCCAATACTCCTTGTTGAAGCGCTCGGACAATCCTTCAATCGTCATCTTATACCCACGCTTGTTCTCGAACTGGAAATCATAACGCTTCACGCCGTTCTCGTCATAATTCTTGATGATGCGGCCGCGGACTACCGATTTCGGCAATACAATTCCCTCGTCATCATCTTGCAGACCGGTAAATATTTCGTAAGGATAACCGTCGAGCAGACCGACGAACGCCACCCATTTCTCCTTGTTGTTCTGGAAACGCACCACATCGGCTTCGAGCACACGCGGGCGGACTTCCGTTACCTGAGGAGGCTTGCAATGGCATTCTTCCTCTTTCTTGTCGTCTTTCTTCTTGGCAGAAAGCAACACGCCTGCACGCGAACCGTCGCGGTACACCGTACATCCCTTGCAGCCCGACCGCCATGCCTCTACATACAGGCGGTTCACCAAGTCTTCGTCTACGTTGTTCGGCAAATTGATGGTCACGCTAATCGAATGGTCCACCCATTTCTGGATGCGTCCCTGCATCTTGACCTTCATCAGCCAGTCCACGTCGTTCGAAGTCGCTTTATAATAAGGAGATTTCGCCACCAGGTCGTCAATTTCCTCTTGCGTATAATGCTTGTCAGGGTCATAACCGTTCACCTTCATCCACGTCAGGAACTTGTGATGGAACACCAGGTATTCCTCGAAAGCGTCTCCCGTTTCGTCCACAAAGTCGATGCGCACGTTCTCGTCATTCGGATTCACCTTGCGCCGGCGCTTGTAAACCGGCATAAACACCGGCTCAATGCCCGAAGTGGTCTGCGTCATCAGGCTGGTGGTCCCCGTAGGGGCAATGGTCAGACACGCGATGTTACGCCGGCCGTACTTCTTCATCTCCTCATAAAGCCCGGGGTCGGCTTCACGCAAGCGGTTCACGAACGGATTGTCCTTCTCGCGTTCCGTATCGTAAATCTCGAACGCGCCACGTTCCTTTGCCATAACAACCGAAGAACGGTATGCCTCCAGCGCAATGGTTTTCTGCACCCGTTCGGCAAACTCGGTCGCCTCTTCCGTCCCGTAGCGCAATCCCAAAGCCGCCAGCATGTCGCCTTCGGCAGTGATGCCCACGCCCGTACGGCGTCCCATGCCCGACTTGCGGTAAATCTTTTCCCACAAATGGCGCTCCGTACCTTTCACTTCTTCGCTTTCGGGGTCGGAATCTATCTTTTCCATGATTTTCTCTATCTTTTCCAGCTCCAGGTCGATGATGTCGTCCATGATGCGCTGTGCCAAAGCCACGTGCTTCTTGAACAAATCGAAATCGAAATAAGCCTCCGGAGTAAACGGATTGACCACATACGAATACAGGTTGATGGCAAGCAGACGGCAAGAATCGTACGGGCACAGAGGGATTTCGCCGCACGGGTTGGTAGACACGGTGCGGAAACCCAAGTCGGCATAACAATCGGGCACCGACTCGCGGAGAATCGTGTCCCAGAACAACACGCCCGGCTCTGCCGACTTCCACGCGTTGTGCACGATTTTCTTCCACAAAGCCGAAGCGTCAATCTCTTTCTTCACCATCGGATGAGGCGAACTGATAGGGAACTGCTGCACATACGGGCGGTTTTCCACGGCAGCTTCCATAAACTCATCGTCCAGCTTCACCGACACATTGGCTCCCGTAACCTTTCCTTCGGTCATCTTGGCATCGATGAAAGCTTCCGAGTCGGGATGCTTGATAGATACCGTCATCATCAGCGCCCCTCGGCGTCCGTCTTGCGCCACCTCGCGCGTAGAGTTGGAATAACGCTCCATAAATGGCACCAGCCCGGTAGAAGTCAACGCCGAGTTCTTTACCGGCGAACCTTTCGGGCGGATGTGCGACAGGTCGTGCCCTACACCTCCGCGGCGCTTCATCAGCTGCACCTGCTCCTCGTCGATGCGGATGATGGCCCCATACGAATCGGCAGCTCCGTCCAGCCCGATTACGAAGCAGTTCGACAAGGACGCAATCTGATAATTGTTTCCGATGCCCGTCATCGGGCTTCCCTGCGGAATGATGTACTTGAAATGATCAAACAGGCGGAACAGCTCTTCTGCGCTCAACCCATTCGGATACTTGGCTTCGATACGTGCCACTTCATTCGCGATACGCCAATGCATATCTTCGGGAGATTTCTCGTAAATATTGCCGAAAGAATCCTTTACGGCATACTTGTTCACCCACACGCGGGCGGCAAGCTCGTCTCCCTTGAAATAATCCAACGAGGCATTATATGCTTCGTCGTAACTGAACGTCTGATTTTCCACGATTAATGAGTATTTTGATTAAAATCTATCGTCTTTCATAAGGTGGTACAAAGCTAAAGATGTTTTTCCAATCTGCAAAACAAAAAAGAAAGTTTTCCAAAACAAAATCTTAACAAGCTGATTCACACAACTTTATTAACACACAAGCATCTTGTAAGTTTTCTTTTTGGGAAAACTATAGTTTTAACATAGTTTATCTAACAAAGAAATCAAGACAAGCTACACAAGCAAGAAAACCACCTTGTCCGGCTCGTCCGCACACACGATTACTTTGCAAAAACATTCCCATTAATATAGACAAAGAAGCCCGCCCTCGCGCCGATGCTTCTACGTGACCGGCACAACGCGACTATCTTCCTTCATGTCCGCATATAATTGAAATGGCTTATGCACATATATGCATGAATCATCCTTGTAATCTCGCAGATTCATACAGCATAACCACTCATGACTTTTTCCGGAATGACCTCATTTCATATAAAGAACAAGCTCTTCCGGTATTGGACGTTTCAAAAGAAAATGCTACCTTTGCAACGATAGCGCTCAGTTACAACATCACTAAAACAAAAGGTATCAATGCGGCAATAATATGAATACATACAAGCTCCTCCCTTACGGCATATCAGACTTCCGGCGGATTCGAAAAGAAAATTATTATTATGTAGACAAAAGTGCCTATATCCAACGCATGGAAGATGTGGCGAGTTTCCTGTTCCTTATCCGCCCGCGCCGTTTCGGGAAAAGCCTTTTCCTGTCCATGCTCCGCTATTATTACGACATCAACGAAAAAGAAAATTTCAGAGAACTGTTTAAAGGGCTTTGGGTAGCAGACCATCCTACCCAATGGCAAGGCAAATTTCAAGTGCTGCACTTAGACTTCTCGCAAGTCGGAGGAAATGCAGATGCACTCCCTTTGAATTTCGACCGCTACTTCGAAGTGCGGTTAGACGATTTTGCAGAACGTTATGCCGCCTATTATCCCGCCGACTTTGTAGAAAGAATAAGAGGAGCGCAAGACGCAAACACCAAGTTCGCCCTTATCATTGCAGCAGCCAGCGCACGCAACCATAAACTGTATCTGATAGTAGACGAATACGACAATTTCACCAATACCATACTGAACGAAGAAGGTGAAGCCATTTATCATGCCATAACCCACGCCAGCGGCTTCTACCGTGATGTATTCAAGAAATTTAAAGGCAACTTCGAGCGTATCCTGATGCTGGGAGTCAGCCCCGTGGCCTTAGATGACGTGACCAGCGGTTACAACATCGCCACCAGCATCACGATGGATGCCCGCTTCAACCGGATGTTAGGGTTCAGCGAAACAGACGTGCGCGAAATGATCCGTTACTACCAGTCTGCGGGTACATTAAAAGCCGATGAAGAACATCTGATAGCAGAAATGAAACCCTGGTACGACGGATATTGCTTTTCAGAAGAGGTAGTCTATACAGACCCGAAGATGTTTAACTGCGATATGGTTACTTATTATTTGAATTACTATATCCAACACGGATGTGCCCCTAAAGAAATGGTAGACCGCAACACGTGTACAGATTACACGAAATTGGACAAGCTGATTAAGTTAGACCAGTTAGACGGTGATCGCAAAGGCGTATTATTGGAAGTGGCAGAAAAGGGAACAACTACCGGCATCGTAGCCAATTCATTCCCGGCATCCCGACTGACCGACCCGGAAATATTCAAGAGCCTGTTATTCTATTACGGCATGCTGACCATCACGGGAACTTACGGAATCGAGCAAGAACTGGGCATCCCGAACAACAACGTACGGAAGCAATATTACGATTTCTTATTGAACGAATACAAAAAGGTACACCCGATAAACCTTTCTCCGTTGCTTCGCAGCTATACCGACGCAGCTTTCAAAGGGAATTGGCATCCCATGCTGGAACATATTTTCAAAGCATATCATGACACCACCGCCATCCGCAGCCTGATAGAAGGTGAACGGAACTTGCAAGGTTTTATGAATGCTTACCTCAGCTTGAACCCTTACTACCTGACCGCCCCCGAAGTGGAATTGAATCACGGTTATTGCGATTTCTTCCTCATGCCCGACCTGGTACGTTGGCCCATGGTAAAGCACAGCTATATTTTAGAATTGAAATACCTGCCTGCCACAGCTACCGATGAGAGAGCGGAAGCACAGCGGACGGAAGCCATAAAGCAAGTAAAAGATTACGCTTCCGGTCCCAAAGTGCAAACGCTCATCCAAGGAACCACATTGCATCTTATCGTTGCCCAAATCAAAGGATACGACTTAGAAGCTGTTTTGAATTTATCGTGCGATGATTTGGGATGAGTTTTTGAGGCATTTTCGCTTCTGTGATGAGGAAGATAGCGGGCTATCTGACGAAGAACAGGAGCGAAAAGGACCAAAAAATCGCCCAAAGCACACACGGAAACGGATACATCAAGTCAAGAAAAACTTTTTGGAGAAATTCAAAACAGCTTCTTAATAGGACTGGAAGAAGTGGAACGGGAATAAAATATGAGCGATGCCTGCAGTATGGTCATACGAAATTCAGGAAATATTCCTCTTGAACTTTCAGGACCATATAATAATATTTGTCTTTCTTCATTGCTTCTTATATTTACGTTGGAAATCTGCTATAAACTTTTTTAACCGTTCATCCATCCCCGTTTCCACATCAGAGAATTGGAAGTTTCCCGGAACCGCATAAACATAATAATCCCGATAATTACCGCATTCCGACAGCGTCTGAAGCCGTACTGCATAGTCGTTTGAAAAAGTCATCATTTCGTAAGCTGCTTTCACATAGCGGTCAGCTCTTGGCAATTTTCCCGGCTCTTCACTGCCATTCCCTATATGTTCCAATGACCCTCTTTCTATAGGTACGCAACCAAGAATGTCGTAGCAGTCTTTCTGCAGCAGCAACAAGACCTGACAATCTCCATAACCGAACCTCGGTGCACAAATTCCACCTTTCGTTTCTTTAATCATCCATATCAAGTCCGGACTTTTATACCCTGAAGCTACTTTCTTCTTTAGATCTGCCCAATAACCTTCTCTGCCCCTCTGCTCATTACCCATATACAGAGGATCATAGTGCATATAGCTGTCATCACGTTCCGCAAGTCCCAGTTGCTTTTCCAACTCATGTATCTCCCTGTTCATCTCCTCCCGTTTTTTCTCTTCTGCTTTTTGCTCTTTAATCTTTTGGGGTGTTTTGCTATAAATCCATTTACCTATATGATACATGGCAATGAACGGACTGCAAATCACTAATCCGCCGATGATGGCCCCAAAAAGGAGATCATCTTTATCTATTTTCATTGTTATCGTTTTTATCATTCTTTTCCCTTTCTATCGTTTCCCATATGCCTTTATACACCGGATAAGCCAACAATTGGAATACAGGCAACGTGCGTCTGCTTCCACAACGTTTGCAAGGCATCGGAACGGAATAGACCATTGCACCGTATTCCACATCCGGTGCCATAAAGATTTTCTTGCACTCGGTGCAGATGAATAATGTTATTCCTCGTATCATAACTCATTCTGTTTTTTTATTGCAAGCCGCTACCTTAGCTTCCTCTTTAGAAACAACCGGACTTGCCGTGAATCCGATCGGACGCTTTTCTTCCTTCTCACTCAATTCGTTTTGCAACAAATCGCACATATCGTCTACAGCATGTTTTACATCCGCAAAGTATTCATAGAATAGCGAAAGCAGCATCTTGCGATTGGCAAAGTAGAAATGCGCATCAACAATTAACACGTCACCGAATGCCTTTAGTGTCGACAAACGCTCCTCGTCTGTATTGACTTTATCCGCAATGAAAGTCTTACGCGGCAAATCCAGCTTTTCGTACATTTCATCCTTCAGCCGAAATGAAATGTCACACCGAGGATATTCCCCGTCCAAGTCGAACTCTACATTATAATAATAGTCTTCAAACAGCACCTGTATCATGCCGTCTTTCACTTCCGCCTGTATGCCTTCCGCGGTCAGATAATCCACCACCGCCTTGCGCATCCGGCTAACGTCATAACGGAAAAACAGCCGTTCCCAAAAAGAAGTTATCGCCTTGTTCATATCACTGCTGAGTTTAGTTGATTAATACCTGTTCCGCTGGCTGCGGTAAGCATACGAAACCTTCCAACGGTCCAGTTCCAATGCCCGCACACACAATTGAGGGTGCGAATAAAAAATACACTGATACTCTTGTTGTATCCGGTTCCAAAGCGAAGAGTGCTTCAGTGCCTCATACGCTTTTCCTTGTTCCACCAGACAGTCCGGCTGGCGGGAGTCTTCTTTCATTCCCGATGCCAACTTTATCAATACCGACTGATAGGTTTCTTCGCCAACGACTGCTGCCCCACAACGGTCGGCAGACAATTCGCTCTTCCTGTTCCAGTATTGCAAAGCCAAATAAATTGGTGAGAACATCATCCAAGGTATCAAGCCTAAAAACATGCCCATCTCTTTCAGCGTCTCATACATCGTGAGATACAACATATGCCGGCACAAGATATGACCGCACTCGTGAGCGATAACCCCCTTCAATTCCTCCTTGCTCATCCGCTCCACCAAACTGCTGGATAAGGCGATGAACGTACGGGTCTCTCCGTAAGTATAAGCGTTTATCATGGGGTCATTATAGACATACAGTTCCGGTTCCGTGATGCCGACTTGTCCCGTCACTTCTTTAAAAACGGCATAGATATCCGGATAATTTCTTGAGGTGACTCTTATCATATTCGCCAGATTCTCTCCTCGGTATTGGGCTTCGTAACCCCACTTCATGAACTTACGGATCAATCTTTCACAGCCTGGCACACTCTTTATCAACTGTATCGCTTTTGCATCTTCAGGATGCATAATGTCTTGCGCCCTCATAGCCTATCCTCCTTTCTTCCATGAACCGCAAACGCATGCACGACACTTGTATCACGCAGGGAATCGTCACCCGGTAGGCCGGCGAAGCCAAATCGAAAGCCGCCCAACCTAAAGTGACCGCCCATCCTATCGGACCGCCTAAAATGCCGAACGCCTTATTCAGCAAATTACCACCCAACATCAATATACCCCTGCCTAACAGCATCTTCGAAATCATCTGCGCTACATAAAGCGCAATGCAGGTAAACAGCACGCCCCCTTTCCGTATCGCCATCTGGAGGGCAAACATTAACATAAATTTCTGCGGATGCTTCTCACCAATGTCCAATTGTTCCGCCATCTGCCGCAACTCTTCTTCCGGCATACGCCTTACCGTTTCCATACAGACCTTTTCCAACAAACGTCTTTCTATCTCTGCGGTCTCTTCCAAATCGGAAAACCAAACCTCCATCTTCCGGCACACATCCTGCAATATCTCCCGATAGCGCACACCTCCCTTGCGGAACACATTCACTATCGTATTGCCACCAAAGCGTTGCAACTCGTTGGCAATCTCCTGCCACATACAAGGCAGACGGTCGGGGTAATACCGCAAGTAAGCGTCCGTATTTGTCAACTGTTCCGACAAACGCACATTCCCGTCCTTATCGGATGTCATCATATCCACCAGCGTCTTCAAGTCCTCGCTTTTGCAAGACGCTAAAAACTGCAAGTCCCTGTCTTCTTTCATAATATCAGATTTTAATTATTAACTCAATTTTAACTATTCGTAAACTCACTTGACTGAACTCGCTTTTAATATAACTTGTCCAGTTACAGTGATAGCACTACCTAACACTCCCCAGATACAAGATTTCTTCATTACCTTCTTATTCACTCTGCCTTCCTTTTTACCATGGAACAACAAACCCAATCCAGTACCAATAACAAATCCAATTCCAGCACCACATGCCATCTCTTTCGCATTAGGCAATGCTTCACCTAATGTTCGGGATGAATTTGTGCCATTAGTACAAGAAATTGACGTTTGAGTTTCTTGTACTTTATCTTGAAAGGCCATAAGTCCTTTTTTTATTTCTTCTGACGAAACTACGAACTTCAAATTTTCATTTATAACTGACGCAAGTACATCCTTATCCTCTGCACAAACAAACAATTCAGCGTTTGAACCAACTACACATTCTTTCAAACGTTTTGCACTAATTCTATCCCAACCAAAATAAGAACGAATCAATTTTGGATCGAGTTGTATAACTTTTCCACCTTCGATCTTTGCATAGTACTCATCCGGTGTAGGAATGTAATCACCTTTTTGGAAGTTTGTTCCAAACACGTAACGTCCGATTGCGGGCTTTACCCAGATACTTAAAATCTTAACCATGATAATCAAGTTTAAAATTTAACATAAGTGATTTAATTCAATCTTGCAAGAGAAGAATTTCTTTCTTTTGCTCGTCAGACAAAGACAGCATCTTTCTCATGTAAGCTATGTGAATACAACAAGGTATCGTAATCCGATAAGCGGGTCCAGCCACATCTATTGCAGTCCATATAACTGTCAATAGCCATCCAATAGGCCCGGCAAAAACAGACAACCATCTGGTTAAACCTGCATTCACAGCTAACGACAAACCTCTGCCTAATAAGGCTCGACAAACGGCATTAGCAACGATTACAGCTATTTGATAAGGCATAAAGCCGCCCATACGGATAGCCATCTGCAACGCAGCCACCATAGCCTCTTTACTATAATTTGCAACCTTGAGATTTGAAGAATCAATCAAACTCTTCAAGTCAGAAGGCGACATTCTTTCAATGGCATCTTCGGCAACCTTCCTCAGCAGAGAATCCTCAATGAACTCTATCTTTGCTTTCTTGTTGAAATTAACTTTCATCTTCTTACACACATCCAGCAAAATCTCCCGATAAGGAACACCATGCCCACGAAACAAATTCATTATTGAATTGCCACCAAATTTTTGCAATTCATGCGCAATATCCAACCACATTGTTTGCAATTGGTTCGGATAATACAATTGATAAGTTTCCGAACCTGTCAATTCTTCAGTCCAACGGGTATCACCATCTTTATCCTTTGTCAAATAGTCTACCAAAACCCGTAAGTCTTCATTACCACACTTAGCCAGAAACTCCAAATCTTCATCTAATATTTTCATAATCAAAAGTATTAAATGGTTAAACAATTAATTTACAATCTTATTCTACAATGCGAGGTAATATGTATTCATATCAGAATCAATACCAGCTCCCCATTCTGAGGCAACGTCACTTAAAGCGTCCCAGATTTCATCAGCATTGCCGCCCCAATCATCCATGTCGATAGTTACATCAACACAAAAATATTCATTCTCGTGGTAAGCATCTGTTTGATACTCCCAATCTCCCAAAGCATCTTCGATGTCTTCTAAAAACCCTCTTTCTTGTTTTTTCATACTCTTAAATTTTTGTAAACCAGTAGTTGAAGCTCAATTCTGATTCATAGTTAACTATTATTCTGCCGTCTTTTCCTACCCATAAGCAGATTTTGGTATTCAACCAAAGCGGCGCCTCTCTTTGATTGACATTGCAAATGTAAGCACAAAAAAAACGATAACTATGCAGCATTACTTCACACTACATAGCTATCATTAAAAGTTAATCCAGTGAAATTATTTTTTCCTTAAAACCTCAATTTTAGCAATATTCCCCAATTTGATTCCTTATAATTTCAGATTTTCAAACTTATTTTTCAACTTGATTAACATGGCGGGTAACCCAACCATTCTTTGTATATTTATCTTTCATAATACCGGTTACAAGCACCCTTCCCGGAGCGTTTCTCAAAGACTTATCACCATAAAGAACTTTTACTTTCAGATTTACATACTTCTGCCCATCTTCTTCGTATGGCATCTCAAACAAACCATCATTATTGGATTGACGTTCCGGTTTTTCAAGCATTCTTGGTTTCGAATTATCCTGCAAAGGAACAAATGTTTCCGCATTCGTTTCTTCTATTGGCTGTTCAACAATCTTTGTGAAACCTTCTTTTTCAAGCCGTAACATGAGATTATGAAACCATTTTGTAACCAAGAAAAAGGTTGAGAAGTCTGATAAAAAAAACAGTTCTCGCATCTCTTCGTCCAAAGCATTGTGACTTTCTTCGTTAGGCATTTCATCCATATGCTTCAAAGCACCTATCATTACTTCAGAGTATCTCTTATAGGAATGAGACAATCCACCAATAATTTTAGATGCCCTATCTTCCTTGTCATCTGTAATTTTCATTATTGAATTTATACACTCCAGCATTTGCTCAACGCTTTGACGCATCTGGTTACCATGAGCTGAATCTATATCACGTTCTTTATAATATTCCATAATAGGATCGAATTGAGAAGACTTAAATTTCATCTCTATCCAACCCCTTGAGAAGAAATCAAGAATATATTCATATCCCTGATAGTAATAATATTTATTATCTAAATCGGATTTTATCTTCTCAATCATTTCATAAGGACCACTTGACTTTTGAAATATGTTTTCTCCGTCTCGCAATCCCCAATTGTGTAATGCCTCCAAAACTACATCTGCGGTATCTCCCTCCGATTTCCTAAGGAGCTGACCAGAGTAAATGTATAGCGGTATTTTGCAATTTATCACGTGACGAACCAAAGGAAGAAAACCGCTTTTATTTGCATCTTTCTCTGGAGAATCCGAAGACACTCCGTTAGCATCAAGTATTACTGCATGATACTTTTCGCGTTTATTGGTAATCCTGTCTTTACATTCATCAACATAACCAATCTTCTCAAAATTCATCTCAGGATGCATTTCCCGAATAATTTCCAGCGCTTTGATAGGCTCATCATCAAGCCACAAGATGTTATAAATTTGATCCATATATAGGTAAATTAATAATAAATCCAACTTTATATCCGTCGTCAACCTTTTCCAACATATCAATATTTGCTCCATAATGCTTCAGGAATTGCCTTGCAGAATACAGCCCTATTCCCTCCCCGCTTCCAACTCCTTTATCAAATATAGCATCTCTATCACCCTTAAATTCCTTACCATTATTTTCTATGATTAAGTTAACCCTATGATCACTTTTCTCATCCTTTATTAATTTAATCAGTACTTTTTTCTCAAAATAATCTCCGACACTGAAAGTTTTTTGGAGATTAATAGTAAATAATCGCGAGAAAAAGCGTGACAAAATTTTCTTCCACAGCGATAATCGAATATTTAAGATAGGGAAAGTAGAAGTTGAATCCTCAACAAATGCATGATCATGCAAATTCTTGATTATGTTTCCCAAAACGTGTGAACGGAAAGCTTTCTTACTCATGCTAACTTGAACATCGGACAAATCTCCAAAATATTTTTCAATTTGAATAGTAGTTTTTCCTAAAAGACCACGCTTGGAGTTGTCCCCCTTAAAAGCACTTAGTATCTCAGCCTTCAAATTAAATGGTTCCGATATCCCATATTTAAACGATTCGATATTCTCAAGGTTATCACAAAGTGACTCAGACTCATTTAAAGCCATTCTCAAAATATCTATAAGATGAGTATTGTTATACTCCGTCTTGTTCTGGCCAACTATAGATGAAAAAAACTCGACATTTTCTCTGATTTTAGGTACCATAACCTCCTTAACTTTTTCCAATTTTTCTTCTATTCGCCATCCAAGACATTCATAAGTTCCGCGCATTTCCGCAGAATCGGCATATATCTTAATAATTCGGTCTATGTCATCAGGGATAAAAGCATCCGGATTAGATATAACTTCTTTAACCAATGCTTGAATTGGGGCACTAACAACTAATCCAAAATCTCCTGAATAGTTATGTTTATGCTCCCTCACTTTATCCATCAAATCAATCAGACGAGAACGTTCATCCTCAAGCTCTTGAATGCGTGACTCAAGTTCTTGAACACGTGATGCAAGCTCTACTGGGGAAAGTTTTAGCAAATCTTGAAGTTCCATACTAAATCCTTTCGTTTATCAACTGAACAGAAATGAATACAATATTGATTAAAACTTCCAACTTATGTTTTTGATCTTCATTCCATTGCTGATAGTCCTTGGGGAAAACAGTATTTAACCACACTAAAGAATCTTCCAATCGTTTCTGATTATCATCGCTTCTCACTATGAGACTTGATAAATGTCGTAACTGGGGAACCACATTTTCATTATAATGCTTCATAATCTCCACCTGCGCCTCCAACTCCTTTAGCTTACTCTTATTCTTCAATCTGGCAGCGAAGATTCCACCCGCAGTACCTAAACCAGCAATAGTCCATCCAATCGGGCCCAACAAGCCTAATAAGAGATTTCCCCCCGCAATGCCTGCTCCACCAGCTGCGACAGCACCTCCTCCAAGCCATGCCAATGCCGCATTCGTTGCCGCCGCACCTGTAAGGGCACTAATTGCAGTTCCTGTGGAAGCTGTACCAACAACTGTTGCTATTGACATTGCTGCGGTTGGGCCAAGAGTTGCGATTGCTGTACCAGTAGCAGCTGTACCCAAAATTTGAGCAGCTGTTCGTCCTGTCTTATCCGTTAATTCTGCAAACTTATCAGGGCGTTTCTCATACTCGACAGCTTTTTGAAAATCTTCTATTTGTTTCAATGAATCTGTCAAATCATTATTACACCAAGGGGGTAAGTTGTTAATGGAAGATAAACGCTGTGGAATAGATTCAAGAATCTTAACATACAACTTCCTTTTTCCATAAAGCAATAAAGCTTGCGTCCTCAAACTCTCTTGATTCTTTACATACTGAGAGTGGACTTTCTTATATTCTTTAACATATTCTTCTACAGCCTTTGAACCTAATATTGTTCCGATAAAACCCATATTGCTCTTAATTTATATAACCCAGATTTAATTCTATAAAACGAACTAATTAGATTACCCAATTTGACACCGTCTTTTCCGCCCATAGGTGTTTGTGGCATCTGTATTTTTAAGTGCACTTTTACAGACATGCAAAAATACACCAATTATCAAATCTATGTATGCAGCATTTCTTCATACTTTATACATATCGCTCATATTTTTTATTTGTTTTGCAAATGAATCCCGCAACCATGCAGGCTCTAAGACCTCGATTGCATCGCTATATGAAAACAGAAGCATCTTAAGCTCTGTATTAACTTTAACCTTCAGCTGAATAACAGTATAATCTTCTGTACAATATTCTTTCAATTCAGTCTGACTCCAATGAAGAGGCTTAGTCCTTATATAATCAATACTTGAATTGCCAACTTTGAGCACAACCTTCTCTAAAGGTGCATTCTTGTAATTCGATACACCTACTATATCATCAAAATATTCATCAAAATCAATATTTGATTCGATATATGGCTTACTTAAATGTTCCAGTCTCACAATCCTATCAAGAGGATAATTATGTATTTCGTTTTGCCCTTCACATAATGCGAACACATACCACCGTCTATTATATTGACGAAGATGATAAGGATGGATATTCCTTTCCAATTCCTTTCCTTTAAAAGGTTGATACCACATTTTCAACGGATATTTATGTATAATGGCATTCATAATATTCTCAATATATTCAAGACCGGCGACCTCACTATTATTGTCAAACGACATAAAATTAATTCCATCTTCAGATATACCATTTTCGAGTTCAATAAGATAGAATCTAAGCATATCATAACGAGGATCACCCTTAAAAAAGTTAAGCTTTTCAATAGACTTTCCTATTACTTCCATGTCTATGGAAGTCTGCTCCATAATTGAGAAATTTGTGTCTTCATATCTCCACAATTTTTCTCTGCCACGACAAAGACCTTCTTTATACTTGGCACCATATTTCTCTTTTAGTTCATTTAAATTATCTTGAAGAAGGCGTTTGCTTATGTTGTCTATTCGGTCATCATTTAAAATTTCATTTAATGTATGCCCCTCAGAAGAGCGTAACAATTGATCAAGTCGTTTAAACCGAGCTATTTTATCTTGTCCTTCATGCATAGGACTTTTTTTATATCTTGCCATAATCTGAATCCACTTTTAAGAATTATATTGCTAAAATTTCCCATCCATCTTTAATATTTTTACAATATTACGTTTTAAAAAATATATACCCCCTAATAATCTATTTCCTTAATTTTTATTTTTAGACTATAGCAAAATTATCACCTAACAATGTGGGTCTATATGAGAAATGGCAAGATCGTGCTTTATTACTACCATATCTTGCCATTCCTCAAAAAAATAGCGATTTAATAAGCGTCAATCATTGTTGTAATCCAAATAATCTTCTTGGTCTTGTATTCTATCCTCATAATCTTCATCTGTTTCATAAGGATCTCTTTCCCAATCTGTAGGAGAATAATAATCCTCCTCGTTATCATCATAATCGTTATAAGGTTTCATATTCTGTAAAATTTAAATTAGACTTCAAATCAATCCTTCTATAGGTTCCGTTAAGCTATTATTTTTTACACACATACTTTCTTTACCACACATCTCCTTTCTTACCTATAAGCCCTCCGAATTCAGCATTAGATTTAATACAAAAGTAAAGGCGTGAGGACTTGTCTGCTATGCACTGAAAAACAGGCATCGCCAAACGCCTTACCAGAAATGAATATAAACAGTACTCCCACGCCGTCTTGGTATGTACAGATACAGCATGGGCTGTACACGGACATATGCAAAACAGATGAGCGTCATGTTCTTTCATCCTTCTGGTTTGAAATTGGCGATTTCGTTTTTCAGGACGAAAGCAAAAAAACGCTTTCTATATGTAAGTCCGGCCATTTCTCCGGCCAGACACTACAAAGATATGTTTTTTACTCGAACATGACGCTCTTTTCTTGGAGTTTTTTACCTTTACATCATCAAGTTATTGCAATATTACAGCTATTTCACCACTAAAAAGGGAAATAAAATACGGACGCTTATTCGTACGGAAACATAGCCGGACTGATATTATAAAAGCCAAGCTATCCAATACCCCTCCAAAAGTAATATATACTGCATCGCCTGATGAATATATACTTCATCTGCCTATGAATATATACTGCATCGGGCGATGCAGTATATATTACTTTGTCAACCCATAGCATCGTATCGGATACCGTCCTCTATTTCCCAATCGGACTCTCACGAACCGCAATCGTAATCTAATTTATATTTCATGACTTTTTCCCCTTTCTGGAGAAGATATTCCCTCCCCTTCTTATACGCCTATAAGCCCTCCGAATTCAGCATTAGATTTAACACAAAAGTAAAGGCGTGAGGACTTGTCTGCTATCCATCAAGAAACAGGCATCGCCAAACGCCTTACCCAGAAATGAATATAAACAGTACTCCCACGCCGTCTTGGTATGTACAGGTACAACACGGGCTGTACACAGACATATACAAAACAGATGAGCGTCATGTTCCTTTCATCCATCTGAGTCTGAATTTTGGCGATTTCGTTTCTTAGGACGAAAGTAAAAAACGCTTTCCATAAATGTGGGCCATTTCTCCAGCCCGCATCATGCAAATATACATTTTTTGCCGGACATGACGCTCTTTTTCGGGAGTTTTTTTACCTTTACATCCGATTGATACAAAATTACGGTTTTCCCGTTTACTCCTTATATTATATAAGGACGGATTTCGGCAGGTGCCGGCGTTTTGTATCAAAACCGGCTTAAATTGATACGGATATGAACGAGAAACGAAAGATATTGCAATGCCTCATCGAAAACCGGGCTTTCGCGCCTTCGGCTTCCGCACTCGCCAAAGACTTGGGATACGAAAGCAACAAGGCGACCCTTTATCGGATTATGAGGGATGAAACGAAAGACAGTACGGTGGACGACGTGTGGGACAAGCTCCTGGAAGAGCACTGCCTCACGGAAAGGCACTTGTATAACTTAGCGCGTATCTTTGAAGGGGCCGCTTATTTCAGCGACTTGATTCTGCCCGAAATGGACCGGAAACATCCGAAGTGGCTTCGATACTTGCTGCTCATGCTGACCGATGATGATTACGAAGCTTGTTCTCCGGAATTCCAGCAAGAAACCGCCCCGATACTGAAAGACCTGAAAGCGGACGAACCGGACGTGTATTGGGGCATCGTGACGGTGATTTATATACGATGCCGAAATATCGACCCTTATAAGGAAAACCCCCAACGCACTTTCTGCCTGCTGATAGACGAATTGGACAGTATGTTATCCTACTGGTACCCGGAAAGGACGGACGCGCATGAAATTTCTTTCAATCTGAAAGAACTGACAAAAGCATCGAACTTGTGGAAAATCATCGAAAACTGTACCATCTTGTTCCGACGCTATACGGAAGCGGATTTCAGCAGCTATGCCAGTCAAAGCATGATGTTATTCGGTTGGGATGCAAAAAGCTTTTGGCGCATACCCGGGCACCCTTACCTACAAGGCAGCCAAGTATGGGTACTGGTAGAGCATAGTTTCGGGCGTGCCACAAACGGGTGCTACATCGTATTGTGCCTGGAAGCAGGAAAAGACATCTGCACATTCGTACTGAAAGACGCATTGGTGTTTTGCTTTTGGTCGGTAGATAAAGAAGACGACCCGCTCATCCTTCAAGCTTGCCGGGGAACTGGAGCACATAGAGAATGGTGTTTTTATGCCTACGGATATGATGAAGAAACACATACACTCTATCTGGAAGCCAATCCTGCAACAGGTAATCTATTCGGGCTTCCTGAAGCCATGAAACAGATAAATCTGGAAAAACCGAAAGACAAAGAAGAAAAAGTGTGGGCAAGAATCATGAACAAATGGGATAAAGAACAAGGAAATTCCATCTTCGAACAAGCCAAAGCGTTGTTTGCAGGCAGAATTGACCTGAAAGACACCTACCAGCTGGAAGATGTCAGCATCAGCCGGACTTGCCTGAAGCTCTTCATCAGGCACAATGGGGACAGCCGCACGTACCAATTGCCCATAGAGGCATACGATTTTCTTCAAACAATCAACCCTACGCAACAAGTGTTGATAGTGAGGCATACAGACGACCAAGACATCTACGTAGAATGGCCCGAAATGGGCTATGGCATCAAGTTGTCCGAGTTCGACACACATTAAGCCACAAGAGATATTATCAAATCCGGCGTAACGAACATTGGCACATTAGCACATTGACACATTAGCACATTAGCACATTAACACATTAGCACATTAGCACATTAGCACATTAGCACATTGGCACATTGGCACATTGTTTATTTGCTCATTTTATATTACCTTTGCTCAAACCAAAAACCAAAAACAAATTATGGATTCTATCAAAAACAGACGTACGATACGCAAGTATAAGCAACAGGACATCCCTGCCGACTTGCTGAACGGATTGCTGGAAGAAGCTTTCCGTGCCCCAACAATGGGTAACATGCAGTTGTATAGCGTCATTATCACACGTGACCCGGCAATGAAAGAACGGCTGGCACCCGCACATTTCCACCAGCCAATGCTGGCAGAAGCTCCCGTGGTGCTGACCTTCTGCGCCGACTTCAACCGCTTTGTGAAGTGGTGTCGCCAACGCAAGGCAGAACCAGGCTACGACAACCTGCTCTCGTTCATGAATGCCAGCATTGATGCCATCATGCTTACACAGAACTTCTGCACACTTGCCGAAGCCGCCGGACTGGGCACCTGTTTCCTGGGCACCACGATTTACAATCCCGACCAAATCATCGAAGTCCTGAACCTGCCCGAACGGGTCATTCCGCTTGCTACCATCACCGTGGGCTATCCCGATGAATGTCCTCCCCAGACCGACCGTCTGCCTTTGGAAGGCATCGTTCACGAAGAGCAATATCATGACTATTCGCCCGAGGACATCGACCGTATCTATGCCTACAAGGAGTCACTGCCCGAGAACAAGCATTTCGTGGAAATCAACCATACCGAAACGCTGGCACAGATTTTCACCGACATCCGCTACACGAAAGAAGGAAACGAGGCAATGTCGAAAGTGCTGAAAGAAACTCTACGCAAGCAGAAGTTTGAGGAATGATGAACTTTTTTAAATGAAGAATGAAGAATCGCTTCGCCACATGGGATTCTTCATTCTTCATTCCTCCAGCTTTGCCTTGATGCGTTCTAGCAGATAAATACAACCTTGCATCTTCGGATTTTCGTAGCATTGGTCTGCTTGCAGAAACAACCTGTGCAATGTTTCTTTCAGGTCTGGGATATATGTAGCCTTGTCCAATTGCAAACTCTTAGGAAGCTCCTTGCTATCGAACCAATGTTCCAGTTCCTGAATTTCTTCTTTCGTATACAAATTGTTAGAATCTTTCATCTTGTCTTTATAATTGAATTAAACTAATCAGAAGGGATAGCCTACAGCAAAGTGGAAAGCAAAATCACGCTTGAAATCAGGTGAAACAATCGGATAACGGTCTTTGCCCGTATACATCGGATTGATGGCTTTCATACCACCGTCGAAACGCAGGATTAGAAAATCGAGGTCAAAACGAATGCCCAAACCATATGCTACTGCCAATTGCTTATAAAAACGGTTGAACTTGAAAACGCCTTCGGTCTGTGTGCCTTGGGTACGAATATTCCACACATTACCGGCATCGATAAATGCCGCACCATTCAATTTCCAGAACAAATAGGTACGATACTCGATGTTAAGGTCAAGCTTGATATCACCCGTATGATTGACATAATCGATGGTATTCCCGTCTCCCCGGTACGAACCGGGTCCCAGCGTACGCACTCTCCAGCCACGCACACTATTGGCTCCACCCGAGAAATAAAGCTTTTCGAAAGGCAGGCTTCTCGAATTGCCATACGGGCAAGCTATGCCCAATCCAGCATGAAATACCAACGAGTTCCGGTCGTCTATCACAAAATTCTTCGCAAAATCGATATCCATCTTCACATACTGGGCAAAATCGATGTTTGCCAGCTGATAAGCATCGCCGTATTTCGGTTTCTTATGCACCAGACGCGAAAATCCATAAAGCAGATTGCCCGACTCTTCAATATTGAAACGGATGGAATACGAATTGCTCTTGGCAGCCTTCATCGCATTTCCTCCTGCACTGTTGTATGTATAAGTATACCCCATCCGCACGATAAAAAGGTCTTCATAACTATGCCGCAACAAAGGATTGACCTGGTCCATACGGTCAAGATAATCATTGAAAGCACCGGAAATGTAAGGCATGTAAACATAGTTGATGTCGAGCACATCAAACCGGTGCGTAGCTTTTCCCCTACGCGACCACCGATAACTCCAAGCAGCAGAAGCCAACGTCCGTTCGAACTCCGGACGTACCTGTGAATTGAACTTCACACTGACCTCTGAGGTTGCCCGGACACGCCGTTTGAAGTCGGATGACAAAAAAGGAAACATAAATTCGGGGAAATTGATGCTGCTCTCCACGCCATACTCCACATAATTGCTGTTGGCATACCCCTCCAGTCCGCTTACCGCTTCGTACGCACCACGCAATTTCAAGGTAAACGTTTCCGATCCTTTAAACAAGTTGCGGTGGATAAATGAAGCCGAAGCGGCTGCTCCTAAATCACCAGCCGAATTGGTACCTTCTATTTCGAATGAAAGGGCTTTGTTTTTGTTCTTAGACAAAAAGATATATGCATCCACACGGGCAGAATCGCCGGGCAACCGTACTTCATCGAAACGGATATTGGAATATTTCAATACTGACAGCCTCGCCAGCGAAGAATAAGTGTCCTGTACATTACGGCTGCAATACAAATCCCCCGGATGTAAATGATTATAATCGGTTACGACCCGCGGACGTAAAAAAGGTCTGTCTTTATAAAAAAGCCCGACTCCACCGGAAGATATCGAATCGAGCCCGCGCAAAGCATCCTCTGACAATTCTGCAAAATCTACCCCCAGCACATAACGCACATTACGCAATGTGTACTGCCTATGGGGTTGAGGCGCATCATCCTTTGTACGGCGGTAAGGCAATAATCTCATTGTCAAACCTACCCGATGCGTATTCAGCATCGTATCCGCCTGATAAGTTATGAAATCTTTATTGAAACGGTAATACCCACGGTCCTGCAAGTATTGGGTAATACGCTGACGCTCCTCATCCAGTACGTTTACATCGAAACGCATTCCCTCGTACAGACGGGTATGAGTAGAATCTTCTGCCAGATAAGCGGCTATTTTCGAATCGGAAATGTCATAAGTCAGACGCTCTACAACGTACGGTTGTCCCGAATGAATCGAATAATACACTTTCATCCGGTTGCCCGAAGGCACCTCGTCCATATCTACAGTAGCTCCCATATATCCCATATTCTGTACGGCTTTTTCCATTTCCTCACGGGTGTCCCGAGCAGCCTCACGGTCATATATGACGGGAGCCTCACCTATCTTGCGCCAAAAACGATTCAGCCATTTTGTAGAATCCAGCCCTGAAGCGCTATAAATATACATGGGAAGCTTGACAATACTGAACCATTTGGCATTAGAGGTCTGACGGACATAAAGATTCATCTGCGACGACTTAATCTCTTTATTATCCGACTCTATTTTAACATCATCCAACAAATAGCTCCCCTCTGGAATAAACTTGCTCACTGAACAGCCTGCCAGCAACATAACAGCAAGCATCAGGAATACGTTTATCAGAACCTTTTTTTTCATATACTACTCAGAGGGAATGCAAATTTATCCGCAAAGATAGGGATTTATTGAAAATATCTTCTTAGCTTTGCCCGTAAATATTTGTTATTTGTGCGAATCAGGAGTTAAAGTGGTCATGCTTCGCAAGAATTATCACTATGCCCGGTAGTTAAAAGCCCGTGATTCAGCTTTATGAAACAAGCATACAAGTATCGGCTGCTAACTTCCAACCCAAAATGTGAACAATACCACCTTTTCTGACTCCCCTTGTGATTCCTGACAGGTGTCATTTTAAACGAAAACGTATGCTCAGCAAAAACAAAATCAAATACATCCACTCGCTGGAACAGAAAAAGAACCGGAAAGAAGAACAAGCCTTCATCGCCGAAGGACCGAAACTGGTAGGCGACCTGCTGGGGCATTTTACATGCCGGCTGATAGTAGGCACCGACGAATGGCTGAACCAACACCCCTACATCCAAGCTTCCGAAATCATTGTGGTAAAGAGAGATGAACTATCTCGTATCAGCCTGCAGAAAACCCCTCAGGAAGTACTGGCTATCTTCGAACAACCGCCACATAAAGTAGAAGCAGATGCAGCCAGACACTCACTCTGCCTGGCACTGGACGATGTTCAAGACCCCGGAAATGTAGGAACAATAGCACGGGTGGCAGACTGGTTCGGCATCGAACACATATTCTGCTCGCGAGGCACGGCTGACATCTATAACCCCAAAACCGTACAGGCTACGATGGGAGCCATCGCACGCGTAAAATTCCATTACTGTGACCTGGCCGCATTTATCACAGAACAGGCCAAGGCAGACGTTCCCCTCTTCGGTACATTCCTAAACGGAAATAACATATACGAAGAAGCTTTAGATAGCAAAGGCATCATCATAATGGGCAACGAGGGCAATGGCATCAGCCCGGACATAGCCGAAGTTATCAACCACCGCTTGTTCATCCCAAACTATCCGCCTGAAAGAGCCACCAGCGAATCACTGAATGTAGCCATAGCCACAGCTATCGTCTGCGCTGAATTCAGGAGAAGAAAATAAACAAGCCATACTATACCATATGCGGTATCAACGAACATAAGTGATACGACTGACTTACTTATGTGAAACACCCAAGTCACTTATGTGAAACGGTCCACTCACTTATGTTCATCAAAAGGCATACTTGAACAAATGCACAAATTAATGACGTGTGGAGTAGAAAAAACAAAAATCTGCAAGCGGAAAAACCACTTACAGATTTCTGTGATTCCGGAGCGATTCGAACGCTCGACCCACGCCTTAGAAGGGCGTTGCTCTATCCAGCTGAGCTACGGAACCCCGTTTCTTAATTGCGAGTGCAAAGGTACGACATTCATTTGAAATATGCAACCCTTTTACAAAGAAATATCTTTAAAAAGGAAATTTCATATCTCACCGATGCAAACTTGCTTCGATTTCCTCTACTTCGCTCTTGAATGCCTTGTCCACTTCCACCTGGTCTTTAATGATTTTGCAAGCATGAAGCACGGTAGCATGGTCTTTGTTTCCTATCATCTGGCCAATCTTGCCAGATGAAACATCGGTATGCTTTTTTGCCAGATACATTGCAAGCTGGCGTACCTGCACTACCTCACGCTTGCGGGTCTTGGTATGGATAGCAGAAGTATCTATCTGATAATGCTTGCACACCTTCTCTATAATATCATTGACCGTAAGCGGTTTCACTTCGGCACAACGCACAGCTTTCTGCACAATATGCTGTGCCAGTTCCAAGTTGATTTCCCGTTTCAACTGGATAGAATATACTAACAAAGAATTGACAATTCCTTCCAGTTCGCGTACACTCTCGTTTACATTTTCGGCTATATAGCAAATCACAGATTCTGGTATTGTAAGACCGTCGCGACGGATTTTACTACGCAAGATGTTCTTGCGCAACTCAATATCCGGCTTTTCCAGTTCGGCAATCAGTCCCCACTTGAAACGTGTCAACAAGCGGTCTTCCATCCCCTGCAACATCACCGGTGCACGGTCGGACGTAAGAATAAGCTGCTTCCCGTTCTGATGCAGATGGTTGAATATATGGAAAAACGTGTTCTGTGTCTTGGTCATTCCGGCAAATTCTTGAATATCATCAATAATCAGCACATCAATAGTCTGGTAAAAACTGATGAAATCATTAAAATGATTGGTACGAACCGAATCGGTGTACTGCACCTGAAACAAGTGTGCAGACACATAAAGCACACGCTTCTCCGGATACAATTCCTTGATACGTGTACCGATAGCATTAATCAAATGCGTTTTTCCTACCCCTGAAGGTCCGTACAAGAACAACGGATTGAAAGTACGTGCCGGATTCTGAGCCACCGTCTCAGCCACTGTGCGCGAAAACTCATTGCTGGTACCCTTGATAAAGTTTTCAAAATTATAGTTAGGATTCAAATGTGGGTCTAAATCCTGAACTACAGGAGCCTGCAACAATGTAGGAGCCTTATTCCCATCATGTATGGGCTTCTGAGGAGACAAAGCGCCCGAGCGTTCTGTCCCTTTCATATCAATGGCTATGTGATTCGTTTTGTCGGTCAAAATGGAATACATCAACTCCGTACCCTCACCTATCTCTTTATAGATGGCGGCACGCAAGAGTTCCACGTATTTTTCTTCCAGATACTCATAGAAGAAAGGGCTCGGAACTCCAATAGTCAAAGCTTTCCCTTCGTATTTGACAGGCACGATGGGTTCAAACCAAGTAGTAAAGGCTGTCGTATTAACGTTGTCACGAATAAAGTCAAGACAACGTTGCCACAATACAATAGCCTGATTGTTTTCAATCATATTTGTCCTCTCTATATTTTTAAGCTATACTTCTACGGAACAAAGTTCGGAATCTATTTCTATAAAAACAAATGCCTTTTCGCTTGCTTTTTACAAGGCTTTTATAATATATTGGTTTTCAACCGCTTGTTTTACACACTTCTGAAACATATATTTCCAAGCATTTGTAAAATTGCAAAGGTTTGTTTTTCAATGCATTATTTATCTATTTCTCAAAGCGCACAAAGACTAATCCTTCTTCATTCACAACTTGAATATCAAAGGATTAGTCATTACTTATTTCGACTTCAGGCGTCGGATGCTATTTAGACAATTTCTATATAAGCATATTTAGAAGCTGTTTTGAATTTCTCCAAAAAGTTTTTCTTGGCTTGATGTATCTGTTTTCGTGTGTGCTTTGGGCGATTTTTTGGTCCTTTTCGCTCCTGTTCTTCGTCAGATAGCCCGCTATCTTCCTCATCACAGAAGCGAAAATGCCTCAAAAACTCATCCCAAATCATCGCACGATAAATTCAAAACAGCTTCTTATTTGTCTTTTTTCCCGAATAACGAGAAATGAACATAGCGTTTCGGATGTGTTTCCAGATCTTTCAACAAACTGGCCGCATTGGTCGCCGTTGCATTCAGATTCTGATATAAAGATGAATCATTCATCAGCAACCCGAGCGTATTGTCTTTCCGGTTCAATTTGTCTGTCAACATACGGACATTAGCCAATGTAGAATCTACTTTCAAGATAGTGGAAGCGTAATCCACACCTTTCAAATTACCGCTGATGACCTTTAGATTGGCTGTAATGTCATTGACGTTTCCCATCACCTGAGGCACATCGGTACTCATCAACTTGTTCAGCTGCTCACTGGCCGCATTCAAGGAGGCGGTCAACTGTTCGGCATTGTGCAACGTCTGGGCCAATGCCGGATCTGCCAACAGCTTGTTCAATGACCCCAAAATGGAATCCATTTTCGGCATCATCTGCTGCAGCTTTGGAAGCAAGTCCTGTTCAGCAGCTCCCATAAGTCCGTTGTTTGCCGAACCAGGAAGCGTATCTCCTTCATTATAATAGGTAGTATTCTGCAAGTCAAGCAGCAGATTCATCTTTACGGTACCCAACATTTCCGTCACCAGTTCAGCTCGGCTTCCCTTGGGTATTTTCATGTGTTCATCCAACTCAATGCCTACAAGCACATGACCAGGTTTTGCGTAATTGTACTGAATGTCACGCACGATACCAATCTTAAAGCCATTGGCAAACACCGGACTCGACTGAGGAAGTCCGTTTACATTTTCAAACTCTACCAGGTAATAACTCTCGGGCTTAAACATATTGATGCCCTTCAAGTATTTGATGCCGCAAAACAAGATGACCAGTGCAGCAATCCCCGCCAGTCCTATTTTAAATTCTTTTCTCATATATGCTTGTCTTTTTGTTTTAATTATCTGTTTCGTTTAAATTCCCGGATAGCCTGATTGACATTCATTTTCTCACCATTCTTGAATGCTATGATGAAAGCATCCTTGAATTTTGCATCTACTTTCGTCCGCTTCAGGCGTAGTATCTGATTATAATCAACCGTCTCTCCATAAGTATACTTGTATAATCCTTTTTCTTTATACCGTCCTACAGGACTTAATCCTTTAAACAAGCGGCTCTTTGCTGGCAAGATCCGGTCGGAAGTCAATATCTGAATCTTAAAGACCGGTCTGTCTTCCACTCCGTCTTTCCTTGCCTGTTCTGTCTGAATGCCTGAATCTTCCTTTTCCTCTTCTGATACGGTTGAAACAGGAACATCTCCGCCCACACCAGCCGCCGGAGTCTTATGCTCTTGCTTATACCTCAAGAATGCCTGATAAATACTTTGAGCCAAAGCCGAGCTGCCTTTGTCGGACAACAAGTATTGCTCTTCGGCGGCATTGGTAATATATCCCAGTTCTATCAAGACGCTTGGCATTGTGGTTTCGCGCAACACCAGAAAGCCAGCCTGATGCACCCCCTTATCTATACGCCGTGCACTTTGGCGGAACTGTTTCTGAACCAATTGGGCAAAATTCACACTTTGTGCCATATACTTATCTTGAAGGAACTCGAAAATAATGTAACTCTCAGACGAATTGGGATTAAACCCGGCATAACGCTGCTTATAATCATCTTCTATCAAGATGACAGAGTTTTCTTTCTTTGCCACTTCCAGATTATCCTCCGTTCGGTGAAGTCCCAACGTATAGGTCTCCGTACCGCTCACCCTGCTGTTACGTGAAGCAACAGAATTGGTGTGGATGGAAATAAACAAGTCCGCCTTGGCAGCATTGGCAATGTCGGCACGTCTATGCAACGGCACAAATACATCTTTCTTGCGCGTATAAACCACCTTCGTATCACCACACTGCTCTTCTATCAACCTGCCTAATTTCAATGCGACATTCAGATTGATGTTCTTTTCTCGCCCACGTCTTCCCACAGCCCCCGGATCATTACCTCCATGTCCCGCATCTATAACTACGGTAAACGATTTGTCCGTAACTTCAGAAGCCGTTGCTACGAAAGACAGCAAGAAACAGCATATACATAATATGTTAAATCTATACTTTCCCATGTTTCCAGTCTGGTGCAAAGGTAATAGTTTTTTGTGGGTTTCTTCCTTTAGCCAGACAAGATTTCTTTATTTTAATGGAGAAAGCCTATAAAAACAGAAAAAAGGGCAACCATTTTAACGTTTTTCGTTATTTTTGCATCCTAAACTAAACGTAGGAAACACCATGCTACAATTTATCAAGAACTGGACGTTGCCTTTGGCCATGCTGGCAGGAGTCATAGGATATTTCTGCTTTGCCATGTTCGATTTCCTTCATCCACTCAAACCTTTCGTGAAGTTTCTAGTGGTCTGGCTTACTCCGCTGCTGATTTTTGCCCAACTGCTCCTTACGTTCTGCAAGATAGAAGTCAAAGACCTATCTCCGCGGCGATGGACCTGCATCTTGTTGCTTATCCAACTGATTTCCTGTCTGGCAGTAGCAGGAGTATTGCTCTGCATTCCTTTCAGCTCCGTATGGCGTATCTCACTTGAAGGAGCAATGGTCTGCCTCATCTGCCCCACTGCTACGGCTGCTGCAGTTATCACCAACAAACTAGGCGGAAGTGCCGCATCGCTTACCACTTATACATTGGCTTCCAATCTTCTGGCAGCCATAGTTGTCCCTTTGGTCTTTCCTCTGGTGGAACCTTCCGACATTCCGTTCGGCGAATCATTCATGCGGATACTAGGGAAAGTATTCCCTTTGCTGCTTTTTCCTTTCTTCATCGCGGTGTTGTTGCGACGTTATGCCCCACCTGTCCATCAATTTCTGGTAGGACTTAAGGACATGGCATTCTATCTTTGGGGAATATCCCTGACCATCGTAATGGGACAAACTACCCAATCTGTGATAGAAGGAAACACTTCCATAGCCGAAGAATGTATTATCGCTGCTCTGGCACTAGTCATCTGCTGCCTCCAGTTTTGGGGAGGAAAAAGCATCGGAGGAAAATACCACGACCGCATCAGTGGCGGACAGGCATTGGGACAAAAGAACACGGTGCTTGCCATTTGGATGGCAGCCACCTATCTGAACCCGCTTACAACCATCGCTCCAGGAAGCTACGTGGTGTGGCAAAATACCATCAACAGCTGGCAGCTTTGGAAGAAAAGGAAATCAGAAGAACGAATCACCAAACACAAACCATCAACGCTAAATACCTAAGGATATGAAAGAACAATATTGGAAGTATTCACTCATCATCATGATTGTAGGCTTGGGAATTCTATTATTCCGCCAGGCGCAGCCTTTCATGAACGGCATCTTGGGCGCATTCACCCTCTACCTGCTATTGCGCGGCTTCTCAAACTGGCTGAAAAAGAAAATCAAGCCTTTGGCCTCTGTATGGATTATCACAATTGGAACAACCCTGTTCATCCTGATACCACTTTCACTTTTCAGCTGGGCACTGGTCAATCAGATATCTAACCTACATTTCGACACTGCCGATATCATCCGCCCCGCCCAGCAAATGATAAGCATCATCGAGGAAAAGACAGGATTTGACGTATTGTCCGAAAAAAACCTGTCATTCATCATCAGCCAAGTGTCTTCTATCGGCCATTCCATCATGACTGGGGTAAGCGACCTGATAGTAAACCTTGCCGTAGCCATCATGCTCCTGTTTTTCATGTTATGGGAAGGAGACAAAATGGAGCAATTCATTTCCGAACTGCTTCCTTTCGAAGAAAACAACAAGCGCGAAGTGCTCCAGAAAATCCAGCTCATTGTCCGCTCCAATGCCATCGGAATCCCTCTCCTAGCCATCATTCAAGGATTTATCTCATTGTTCGGCTATTTGCTTTGCCATGCACCGAACCCGGTTCTCACGGCAATGCTTACCGGTTTCGCCTCCATCGTCCCTCTGGTAGGAACGGCTCTGGTATGGGTTCCGGTCACCGCTTATTTCTTCATCATCGGCGATTGGGTACACGGACTGATACTGCTTGCCTACGGAGGCATCATCATCTCACAATGCGATAATCTCATCCGGTTCATCCTGCAAAAGAAAATGGCAAACATCCATCCGCTTATTACAATCTTCGGCGTGGTGGCAGGACTTCCCATCTTCGGCTTTATGGGCATCATTTTCGGACCGTTGCTGGTATCACTCTTCTTGCTGTTCCTCGACATGTTCCGAAAAGAATACCTTACGAACAATTGACAATGGACAACTAATAACAGATATCAGTAACTCAAGAACTCAAGAACTCAAGAACTTAAAAACTTAAAAACTTAAAAACTTAAAAACTTAAAAACTTAAAAACTTAAAAACTTAAAAACTCAAAAACTCAAAAACTCAAAAACTCAAAAACTCAAAAACTCAAAAACTTAAAAACTCATGAAACTGAGACATTATGTATGGGCAGCCTTCGCGCTTGCCACCCTGCCGGCAATGGCAGAAGAGAAAGATGGATACAAGTTCAACACCGTAGTCCAGCAAAAGACGACCCCCGTAAAAGACCAAGCAATAAGCGGTACATGCTGGTGCTTCGCCACCACCTCGTTCATCGAATCGGAACTGCTGCGCCAAGGCAAAGGAGAATATGATCTCTCAGAAATGTTCATCGTGCGCCAGAAATACCTGAATCAGATGGCCGACAACTTCCTGCGCCACGGCAAGGGTAACGTAGGGCAAGGAAGCATCACCACCAGTTGGATGACTGCATTCAACCAAGTAGGTATCGTGCCCGAAGAAGTCTATACAGGCATTAACTACGACTCACCGGTACACAACCACTCCGAACTTGCCGGATACGTGGAAGCCCTCTCTGCAGAAGCAGTCAAACAAAGCAAGAACAGCCCCCAATACCAGCAGCTTGCCAATAGCCTGTTCGATATCTACTTCGGCAAACTCCCCGAAAAATTCACGTATAAAGGCAAAGAATACACCCCTGAAAGCTTTGCAGAAAGTCTGGACATCGACACCGACGACTATATCCCGCTCACCAGCTTCACCCACAAGCCCTATTACAAAGCATTCGAAGTGGAAATCCCCGACAACTGGGAGCACCAACGCATGTACAACCTTCCTCTGGATGAACTGATAAGCACAATGAACACGGCATTGGAAAACGGATACACCCTGTGCTGGGACGGTGACGTAAGCGAACCTGGGTTCTCGTTCAACAACGGAGTGGCAATCAATCCCGACGTAGAGAATGCCGACCTGTATAAAGACAGCGACCGTGCACGCTGGGGACAACTGAGCACAAAAGACCGGCTTGCCGAAGTATTCCATTTTAAGCGTCCGTATCCGGAAGTGAACGTCACTCCCGAAATCCGCCAACAAGGCTACGAATCTGGGAAAACCACCGATGATCACCTGATGCACATCACCGGTATCGCAACCGACCAAAACGGCACCCGCTACTACATCACCAAGAACTCATGGGCAGCCGACGGGAACCGTTTCGGAGGATACCTGAACATGTCGGAAAGTTATGTCCGTGCCAAAACCATCTATATCCTGGTCCACAAAGATGCCCTCTCCCAAGAACTGAAGAAAAAGCTGGGGATATGATAACTATACCATATCATCGCCTGCCTTGGCAAAGGTGACACGGATGGTTTTATGGAACGGAATGAAGCGCGACACGATGGCTATCACCAGCGTCACGATGAACAGCCACCCCAGAATGTCCTTCAACGCCAGCAGCAGGCTTTGTTGCTGGAGCGTGGCATAAAGTGAAGAAGTCGCCATCTGTGCCGCTTCGGCATAACCGTGTCCTTGCCCTATTCCGCTGCTCAACGATTGGGAGAACCGCGATGCCGCCAGCGGGTCTGCCATCGTCAGGGTTTCCGATAACGAATGCATGTACTTTTGCTGCAGGTGGTAAAGCACGTTGCTGTAAAACGAAGTTGCCATAATCGGCGCCAGCACCGAACGGCTCAGTATCAGGAAAAAAGCATTCGAGAGCAGGAATTTCGGATTCAGGTCCTCTACCGAGAACAAGGCAAACGCGATAATCACAACCAGCATTCCCAGCCCACGGATAAACACGGGGAAAAACAGCATCTCATACGTGCTTTCCGGCGAAACCGTAAAATACAATATACCGAAAAACAGGGCAAAGCATGCCATGCCTCCGGCTATGAGGAAGCGGAAACGCCACCGTTGCCACCTGAACCACCAGAAGCAGATGAACGCCCCCAGCACATATCCCGGCAGCATCCATATATATAAAAGGTACGTACGCGCGGAATCCACTTGCAAGATGGAAGTCATATAGTTGGTGAGCAACGTGGTAGACGTGCTGAAAAACATCACCAGCATCATGTAGAGATATCCCACGATGGCTTTGGGCTGATACAAGGGAGCCAGATTGACGAAGGGCTTTTCGGCATGCGCCTGCAACCAAATGAAAAAGGCAATCAGTATGGGGCCGATAACCAGGTAGGCGCGAATCTTGAAAGAGGCCATCCAGTCGAGCATCTTCCCATAATCCGCCACGTACATCAGCATCAGCACCCCTACAGCCGCCACCAGCATTTCGCGCAGATGCAGTTCTTCGATCGGCAATCCCGTCCTGTCCTTGTCTTGCCGGAAGCAAATGATTACCGTCAGGATGCTCAGCAGCATCAGTGCCATTTCGAAATAATACATATACTTCCAGTCGTAATGGTATGCCAGTTCTGCCGTAAGCACCATCGAAAGCTGTCCGAACCCGAATACCAGCGGATAGAAATACGAGTAAAACTCGCTACGTACATCCTTCGGGCTGAAGATGAATTTCACGATACGGATGAACCACAACATCATGAACCCCTTCAGGAAGCCGATGACAAAGCTTGCCACAATCAGGATATCCGCATTCTGTGAGCGGGCGCAAATCCAGCTCAGAAAGAACTGCAGGACAAGGTCGGCAAGCAGCAAAGGCTTCGCCGGAAAGGCAGAAAGCACTTTCGGTACAATGGGATAGCCGATTGCCATCCCTGCCGATGCGGCGTAATAAGCCATCGTGATGTCCTCGGTATTCGTGCCCAGCGTATTCGACACCTCGAGCATGCTGCCCGTATAAGCGCCGTTGACCATCAATACCGGCAATATCACGATGAAAAGAGCAGCCACCGCCAGCCAGTCGGGCACCCACCTCCGCACGGGAAGTCCCAAACTCCTTACATCCATCATTTCCGCAAAGCCTCCGTCTCTACCATCATTCCGGCACGCAGATGCCGCATGTCGTCATCCGACGCGTCTTTCAAGTCGATGCGCACCGGAATGCGTTGCTGTACTTTTACGAAGTTTCCTGCCGAATTATCGGTCGGCACCAGCGAATACTTCGAGCCGGTGGCTTCCGATATGGCCGTCACCTCTCCCCGGAACACCCTGCCCGGCAAGGCATCTACCTTGATGCGTACGGGCTGGCCGATGTAAATATGCATAATCTGAGTCTCCTTGTAGTTGGCGGTCACCCACTTGTCATCCCCTCTTACCAGATACGAAATGGTCTGTCCCGCCTGCACATATTGCCCCGGTTCCAGTGTGCGCCTGCCCATATACCCGTCGTAGGGGGCTATCAGTATCGTGTACGACAGATTCAGCCTTGCCAGGTCGAGGTCTGCCTCCATGCGCAGGATGGTGGCCTCGGCGCTTACGGTCCGCTTGCTGGTTTCGGTATATTGCGACTGGGCGGCACGTTTTTGCTCCAGCAAAGCCTGATAGCGTGCTTGGGCTGCCTCGTACGATGCCTTTGCCTGCTCGAACTGCTGCTGGGGGATGGATTCTTCTTTCAATAACCGCTGGAAACGGTGATAGTCTTGTTCCAGTTGCCACAAGCGTGCCTTTGCCTCGGCAATGTTGGCGTCTTGCACCGCAATGTTGGCGTGCGAGGTTTCAATGCCCGAATGCAGGACATCTTGTGCTCCCCGTGCATCCAGCAAAGCCGCTTCGGCTTCTTTCACCCGAATCAGGTATTCGCTATTGTCCAGCACCAGCAACGTATCACCTTTGTGCACATATTGGTGTTCTCTGAAACGCACTTCCTTGATATAGCCCGATGCCCGGACATTCAACGGAGCCACATACTGGTCGATAAAGGCATCGTTGGTTACCTCATAATTGAAATAACGCCAAAAATAAGTGGCGGTCCACCATAGTCCGGAACCGGCAAGGACGATGCACACCACGTTCAATATCCGGTTCCGCATACGTAATTTCCTCAGTCTTTCTCGTTTTATTCTTAGTTCTCCCATGATTTTTCTTTTTTTAGGTACTAGGTGACTAGGGACTAGTTGACTAGATTTTACTAAATACTAGTCAGTGTCATGCTGGATTACAAACAAACTATTCAAGACCTAGTTCCTAGTACCTCGTCAACTAGTCCTTAATACCTGATCAACTTATTTCACAATCTTCCGCAGGCTCTTTCCAGTTGAAAATAAGTATAGATGACCTGCGTGCGTGCCGATGTAAGTTGCAGTTCCGCGTTCAACCTCACCGCATTGGCATCCAGCAAGTCGGTCAGTATCGCCAGCTGGTTCAGATACCGGTTCTGCATAATGCGATAGTTCTCTTCCGCCTGGTGCACGGAAAGCTTCAAGGCATCTACCTGGCGCAAAGCTTCCCGGTGGCGGAGAAATGCCGTGCGTACCGTTACGCGCACCTGTTGCTTTTTCTGTTCTTCGGCATTCAGGTTCATCTGCACGGCAAACTTGCTTTCCTTCACCCGGTGATTGTTCTTATACAATGACGAGAAGGGATAAGAGACTGACAATCCGAAATTCCACGCATTATTATACATGTCCGCCATTGTGCGCGACACGGGGCGTGCCAACGTATTCGAGGCATAAAGCGAAATGCTGGGCAAAGCTTCGGCCTTGGTCAGGCGAACCTCGTTTTTGGCTATTTCGGTCTGCTTGCGCAACAATTGCATGGCAGGGTCGTTCAGGTACGCCTCTTCTACGTAAGTGTCATACTCCTGCAATGCCACCGAACGCCGGAGCAAGGACGTATCGGGCAAAAGCATGCGGTCCTCGTCCAGTCCCAGCAGGATGTCGAGCTGTTGCGAAACCAGCGCCAGGCTGTTCTCGGTTTCGGTCAGCGACAGGCGGTCGTTCGTGAGCTGCATTTCACTGCGCAACACGTCGTTGTTCGTAATCAGGCCTTCCTTCTTCATCTGGCGGATATCTTTCAACCGAAGCTCTGATTCCTCGATGTTCCGCATCAGCACCTCGCGCTGCTTGTACAGGCTGAACAGGCTCATATACTGTTCCAGCAGTTCAAGCTTCACGTCGGCACGGTCGGAGGCGGAACGAAGTGCGGCGGCATGGGTCTGCAGGTCTGCCCTCCGAATGGCGTAGCGGATTCTTCCGCCTTCGTAAAGCGGCTGGGTAAAATCTATCGCATAGTTCTGCGACCAGTCGGGCGTGTCGGGACGCACGGCATCCGACAAACCGCGCTGGAATACCACTGGCTGCCCTACGACACCCCCGCGCAAGCCTATCTGCAAATCGGGCAGGCGCGAAGTGCGGGCGGTCTTGCCACGTTCGTATGCCATAGCCTCGTCCAAGGCATCTGCCTGAAGGCGCAAGCTATTCTCCACACCCAAGCGGAACAGTTCATCTACCGTCAGGAACAACGAGTCGGCAGGCTGGTCCTCTTTTATTCCTTCCTTTTCTGCTGCCTGCACATCTATGAAGGCAAGGGCGCAAACGCCCCAGAGCAACAGGCTAAACTTTTTCCAACACATCGCCGGTAAGTTTTAAATCAGCTGACATCGACTCTACCTTCTCCAGCCCTATGGCAACGCCGGCAGACTCGTAAATAGCATCCAGCGCAATGCTGATGCGCTTGTAAAACAAGCTCCCTTCTTCGCTCAGGAAGACCTGCTTGTTCCGGCGGTCGGAAGGGCTTTCCAGCCGGTACACATAATTCTTTTTCTCCAGATTCATTATCAGGTTCGACAATGCGGCTTTTCCTTTGGCTATGCGTTCTGCCAGCACCTGCTGGGAGATGCCTTGTTCTTCCCACAAACACCGCAATACCTGAAGCATCTCGAATGTAATCCCTGCTTCTGTCTTTTTCAGAGCCCGTTGCACAGCACGCCTGAAGGTCATCCGCGTACGAAACAACTGCAACATCAGCTCCCTGAATGCAGCACTTTCTTTTTCCATAAAAACAATCTTTATCCTTTTCGGGGCGCAAAGATACGCATTCTTCTCGAATTAGTCAAATAGTTGACTAAATAAATCAAAAGCTATTCACCACACTCTCATTAAGAACAAACAAGTCTTTCATTGACTAGAGAATCATTCTTTTTGCACATAATAATGCAGGAAACACCACTTGGGGAACTTTGTAACTCCCTTTTAACTCCCTTATTGGCATTAATAATAAATGTGCATGACTTACTTTACCAACCTGCCAAACGCACTTTATGCGTAGGAGCCGGAAATACTTTATCGATGTCATGCAGGTCTTCTTCCGTCAAGGATATGTCGAGACTTCGGGCATTCTCCTCCACATGGGCGATGCTGCTTGCTTTGGGGATAGCGATGACATTCTGTGTACGCATTACCCACGCCAGCATGATTTGTGTGGAAGTGGCATTATGCCTGCGGGCAATCTCTATCAGCGTCTTGTGGTTGCGCAACCTTCCTTCGCCCAGCGGCGTGTAGGCCATGACGAGAATACCGTGCTGCTCGCTCCACGGGATAAGGTCGTATTCGATGCCCCTGTCTTTTAGGTTGTAGAGCACCTGATTGGCGGCGCAGTCCTTTCCGTGTGGTAAAGAAAGAATATGTTCCATATCGTCCACATCCAAATTACTCATGCCCCATTGCCGGATCTTTCCTTCCTGCTGCAATTCCACCAAAGCACGGACGGTTTCGGAGAACGGATAACGCCCTATCCAATGCAGTAAGTAAAGGTCGATGTAATCCGTGCCGAGCCGCCGGAGACTCCGTTCGCAAGCCCGCTTTGTTCCCTCGTAGCTGGCATTGCTTGGCAATACCTTGCTGACGATGAACGCCTTGTTACGGCAACTGCGCACGGCTTCGCCTACGAGGTCTTCCGTGTCGTACATCTCGGCAGTATCTATTAATGTCAGCCCCAAGTCAATGCCCCGGCGCAGGGCTTGTATTTCTTCGTTGCGCCTGCGCCCCATCTGGTAGGTGCCTTGTCCGAGCGGGCAGACTTGCTGCCCGTTTCGGAAAGTAACATGTTTATCCATATCGCTCATCATTTCAGGTTCTCGCGGTAGAACGCCTCTATCCGGTCGAACGGTATCTTGTCGAAGTTGTCGTAGAGGTCTGTGTGGTTGGCGCCGGGAATGATTAGCAGTTCCTTGTTGTCGCCGGTCAGCTTCTTGTAGGTATCCTCGCTGAAGTAGCGCGAATGAGCCTTCTCCCCGTGGACAAGCAGTACGGCACTGCGGATTTCGCCTGCGTAGGACAATATCGGCATGTTCAGAAACGAGAGTGTTGAGGTCTTGTTCCATCCGCCGTTGGAGTTGAGCGAACGCTTGTGGTAGCCGCGCTCCGTCTTATAATAGGCGAAGTAGTCTTTCAAGAATTGCGGAGCATCGTCGGGCACTACATCGGGCAGACCTCCGGCAAGCTCATACGAGCCGTTGCGATAGTCTGCTGTACGCTGGGTGTTCAGCTGGCGGCGCAGTTCGTGGCGTGCGTCGGCATTGTCGGCAGCATCGAAATAGCCGTTGGCATTGACGCGGCTCATGTCGTACATGGTGGCGGCTACGGTAGCCTTGATGCGGGTATCGATGGCTGCTGCATTGACCGCCATGCCTCCCCAGCCGCAAATGCCGAGAATGCCTATCTGTTCCGGGTTCACATCCTTGCGAGTTGAGAGATAGTCCACTGCTGCACAGAAGTCCTCGGTATTGATGTCGGGTGATGCTACATAACGGGGCTGACCGCCGCTCTCGCCTGTGAACGACGGGTCGAAGGCTATTGTGAGAAAGCCGCGCTTAGCCAGTTCCTGTGCATACAGTCCCGAAGCCTGTTCCTTAACTGCTCCGAATGGACCGCAGACAGCTATGGCAGGCAGTTTGCCCGTTGCACCTTTAGGCGCATACAGGTCGGCGGCAAGCGTGATTCCATAACGGTTGTGGAACGTGATTTTACTGTGATTCACTTCGTCACTCAGAGGGAACACCTTGTCCCATTCTTGCGTTAAATTCAATTTTTCTTCCATAATGTTATTCGTATTAAGTTGATTTTCTTGTGCCATGAGGCTGCCCGTGCCGCAGAGGCAGGCGAGCAAGACCGTGCAGATTGATTTCATTGCTGTTGTTTTCATATTCTTCTGTTGTTTAGATTATCAATACCAGTCATGTTTCTCGTTCCGGTCGAGTGCGTCAATGCGTGCCATTTCTTCCGGTGTCAGTTCGAAGTCGAACACGGAGATGTTCTCTTTCTGGTGGTCGGGATTGCTCGAACCGGGGATGACCGCCACGCCGTGCTGCAAGTCCCAGCGCAAGATGACTTGTGCAGGAGACTTGCTGTGCGCTTCGGCTATCTCCTTGAGGGTTTCGTTGCTGAACATCGCCTTTGTATAGCCTCTGCCGCCGAAGGGATACCATCCTTCGATGACAATGCCGTTGCGGTGCATGTATTCACGTACTTCTTTCTCCTGATAATAGGGATGAATCTCGTTCTGCGTCATCACGGGCTTGATGCTCACTTTCGGCAGGAACTCCGTCATCTCCTTTATATAGTAGTTGGACACGCCGAGCGAGCGTATCTTGCCTTCCGCCACGGCTCGCTCCATCGCTTTGTAGGCTTCCACGTCATTGTCGCCCGGATGGTGCAGCAGCATCAAGTCCACATAGCCAATGTTAAGTCTTGCAAGAGAGGCTTCGATGGCTTCCTCCGCGTGGCCGAACTCGTTGGGATAAAGCTTGGTGCAGATGAAGAACTCCTCACGGGGCACTCCAGAGCGGCGTATCGCTTCGCCCACTTCCTCCTCGTTTCCGTAGAATGTGGCAGTATCGAACTTGCGGTAGCCTAACTTGATGGCGGAGAGTATGGCATCGATGCACTCATCTCCATGCAGGCTGTATGTTCCCAAGCCGAGTACGGGCATGGTGTAGCCGCTGCTGAGCGTAATGACAGGCGGCTTGCCGTTCTCACCCGTGATCAAGTCGAACAAGCCTTCGCCGCTTACCACGGTATCATTTGCGTTCACATCGCTGCCACCAGTAATCTCATTTTCCGTCGTCTGCTGATGCGTTCCGTCCGTACCGCAGGCGTTTGTTGACAAAGCCATGCAACACAGCATCGTGAAGAATAACAGTTTTCGTTTCATCATATCCTATCCGTTTGATTTCTTATTACGATACAAAGATACGCCGAAAAAGCTGCCGCATAATTGCTGTGAGGCTCAAATAGTATTGGTGAAAAGGTCAATTTGCAAAGTGTATATTTGTCGTAACTGCACAAAAAATCCCGCAACGCGAGGACATCGTTGCGGGATTTTTTACAGGTATAGGATTATTCGCTATAGCCCACCATCCTCATTTTCTTCTTCGTTATCGGGCACCTGCGTCTCGTCGCTTTCCTTGCCCAGCCATTCCATGAACATGATGCCTTCGTCGGCAACGAGGGCACGGGTGTAGCCGCCGCTCATGTTACGGGTACGGTCGGGCGTGAACTGCACACGCAGGCCAGTAATCTGGTCACTGCTCACTTCCTCTTTCGTAGCAACGCCGTTGCCTGCCGAAACGGTGGTGTAGCGGAACCAGCCCAGTCCTTCAAAATGCACGGCACGGCTTTCTTTCATGAAATCCGCCATAATGTTGGGCAGGGCACGGAGCACGGCGTGAGTGTCGGCGGGCGACACGGTTGATTCACGTGCGATGCGGTTGGCAAGTTCCTGCGTCTCCACAGGCTTGCCCACGGTGACGCTGCGGGGATACCACAGGTCGTTGATTGATTGATTGCTTTACTCGTTTCCAGAATATCATACAAACCTCCTTTCTTGTGTCTTTCGTCCTTCCTTATCAAACGCCTTTGCAACCGATTGACTGACAAGCGGTTGTCTTTTGTCCCCGACGAGGAGGTCGTGTGTCCCTGACGAGGAGGTCGTGTGTCCCTGACGGGAAATCGGGGTGTCTGCGGGCAGGTTGTCGCTTAGATAATTCTTGACAGAAAGGCGGGTTAAACTTAAAATTGTTTTGCCTTTACCTGTTTCGTTTCTCACCACTTCACCGGTTCATTCAGAATCACGCCATCGGTTGCGTCTTCTGCCGTGAAGGTGTTGCCCCGATACTGCACGCAGAGCATTACGAGCGGAGTTGTCCCGTTGTTGCGTACGCTGCGCTTACCGTCGGGAGACACGCGCACCACGCTGCCTTCTTCAACGGGGAACACTTGCCCGTCCACTTGGAATTCACCCTTTCCCGCAAGGAAGAAATAAAGTTCCTCATGGTTCTTGTGGGTATGGAGGAATCCCGTTTCCGTTCCCGGCTGGAACATCTGGAAGGAGAACTCACTGCCCGTTGCCTGAAGTGCCGCACCTCCGAACACCTTTCCCGGAATCTTCACTTCGGGCGAAAGTTCTATCACATAGTCACTCAGTTCACTCAGTTTGCCAACGCTTATTGCGTTGAAGTTTTTGGCTGCTGCCACATTCTTAATTGCTTTCATTTCTGTAATTTTTTTATAAGGTTTATAATTTGATGGTTTCCCCATCTTCCGGGATAAGCAGGCGAGACATATCGACACCGTGGTGCAGTGCCTCGTTGCGCAGGATGGCGCGAGTGGTCTGCCCGTGGTCGGTGGCATCCATGTGGACGGCTATCAGCTTGATGTGTACAGGCAGTTCATCAAGCATTTGCATTACCTCGGCTTCATCGGGGATGATGCAGCCGTCCACCTTGGAGAACTCCGGAAAGACCGCTCCACCGCTATTCACCACGATATAGTCGGGCTTGAACCGTTCTACCGTTTCGCGGATGCAGTCTTCCCATTTGCAATCGCCCATGATATAAACCGTAGGACAGCCCTCTGCCGTCAGCACATAGCCCGACACAGGTCCCATCATCTCGCCAATCTTGCCGAAACCGTGATGGCCGCTCACACGATGGATGGCCATATCCTCTACTGTCGTCTTGTCTTCGATTACCTCCACCCGGGTAAAGCCGTCCTGCTCCACCGTCGCCTTGTCTTGCGGCTGAACATAATAACGGATGTCTTTAGGCAGATGTTGTTTCACGGTTTCATCGTAGTGGTCGGGATGAATATGAGTCTGCAACACCATGTCCAGCCCTTCGGTTATTTCACTGACGGGCATGGTCAGATGTACACGTGGAGTCTTATACACGCCGATTGCCGACTGCATGCTTCCCTTATCAGCAAAGAACGGGTCGACAAGGATGTTATGCCCTGCATAATTGATTCTTAAGGTGGCATTGCGCACCAATCGGATAGTTGTTGTTTCCATTATCTTCTATGTTTTAATGTTTACGGTTGCAAAGTTCGGCAGAATCTTCCCGCACCTCTATGCCCAAAACAGGGGAATAAATGCCATTTTGATAAAGGAATATATTACCTTTGTGGAAATTTCAAGCGTATGAAAGAGATAATCAACCCCGAACGACTGGTCAGCGTGCCGTTCAGCAAGACGGATTGCGGCGTGGATTTCTACATCAACACCGCCACGAACAAGGACATCGGCTCCGTACTGACCGAATACAAACGGTTCAAGACGGACTTCTTCAGTTTCTATTTTCTTCGGAAGGCAAACGGTTTCCTGTTGCTGAACTTCCGCAAGATAGAGCTGCATGACGGTATGGTGTTGCTCCTCTCGCCCCACCAACAACAGGAATGGCATGTGGACGAAGCGGCATTGGACTATACGTTCCTCATTTTCCGTGAGGACTTCATGCGCACATTCATTGCCGACAAGTTCTTTGTCTATCGCTTGCTCTACTATTACCAGACCGATACGCCGCCCTACCTGTATGCCTCGCCCGAAGAATTGGCGGAATACATGCGCTTGCTCGCGAAGATAAAGCGGGAATTGCTGCATCCCGTGGCGGATACGTACAACCTCATCGTCTCCGTGCTCTATTACCTGCTGCTGATTATCAACCGGGCATACGCTGCCGCATACCGCCTGCCCGTAGAAATCGCGAAGAACAATTACGCCTTCCAATTCAAGGACTTGCTGGAACAGCACATCCGCACCATGCAGCGAGTGCAGGAGTATGCCGACAAGCTTCACATCAGCCGCATCACGCTGAATACTTCGGTCATGGCGCAGTTTGGCGTATCAGCCGCCCATTTGCTGAAACAACGTCTGTTGGAAGAACTGAAGAACGAGCTGCTCTTCTCCAACCGCACCGTCAGCGAACTGGCGGACGATTTCCATTTCTCCGACCCCAGCCACCTGATGCGCTTCTTCAAACAGCAGACGGGGAAGACGTTCACGCAATATCTACAGGATTATAAGAATGGTATTTATGAATAAAATATATGGTACTCATGCCCAAGATTCTGAACGCAAAGACCGTCCACGACTACAACGCCTACGTCGGGCACGCTGACCAGCATCCGTTGGTCAGCGTCATCGACTATGCCGCGCTGCCGCCCATACGCCACAGCCGCACCCGTTTCTCCGTCTATGCCCTCTTTCTGCGCGATGATTGCTTGGAGGATTTGACTTACGGATGCAGCAAGTACGATTATCGGGAGGGAACGCTTATTTGTGTGTCGCCGGGACAGATAGGCGGTGTGGAAGACAACGGCGAGGTGTTCCGCATCGAGGGTTGGGCGTTGCTGTTTTCGCCCGAACTGCTGCACGGCACGCCGCTTGCCGCACGGATGAAAGAGTTTACCTTCTTTGCCTATCAGGTGAACGAAGCCCTGCACATGACCGCCGAGGAACGGGCTACCCTCATCGCCCTGATGAAGCAGATACAGGAAGAATTATGCAGGCATCCCGATGTGCACCAACGGACTATCCTTGTCGCCTACATCGAGTTGATACTCAACTTCTGCCTGCGCTTCTACGAACGCCAGTTCGCCACACGGAAATCGAGCAATCACGATGTGTTGGCACGTTTCGAGACGTTGCTGCATCAGGGCAAACGCATCTAATCTGTCAATATTTTCAGCAAATAATCATTGTCCCATCCGGCTTTGAGCCTTTTTCCCCTGACTCCGACTTTGGCAGACTTCTCGTTCTTAAGCAGATTCAATGCGATTCTATTAATCAACGAAAAGTTTTGCGCTGCGTTTCCAGCCCTCTTCCTGCTATGGTCCTCATTGAAAGCGACATCCAACACCCAATGAAGGGAGTTCTCGACTCCCCAATGGGAACGGACAGACCTGTTTATCAGGTCCGCATCCGCCTCAAGACTGCTAATATACAGTCTGGTCTCCTTCAATGTCGCCTGTCGGCATTTGTCGTAACGTTCCGTCTCTATCTTTATCAAGGAGCGCAGGTTTTTCCATTCTTCCCTGTGTTCTATCAGTGACAAGTCGCTGATGACGGAACATCGTCTTGTCTCAACCCGCCCATGGCCGCAGTCGGTATCTTCTGAAACGGACACGGCGGGCAGAAAACGGAAGCTGTCCTTCACCTGCTCTTGAAGGCTGCCTTGATTCCCTTTTACGGCAATCAGGTAGTTCGCCTCCTTTTCAACGATTGCGGACACGATGTCTTTCTGACAGCCCATTGCGTCAATGGTCACGATGCATCCCTTGACGACAAGCAAATCCAACAGCTTGGGAATGGCGGTTATCTCGTTGCTTTTCTCGTCCACCTTCAACTGCCCGAGCACGATATGATTCGCCGAGGCCCATGCGCTGACCATGTGGACGATGCTTTTGGAGCCGTGCTCACGAGTGCCGCGCATGCTTTTCCCGTCAATGCTGACCACTTCATTGTCTGTCAGTTCTGCAACGGAACGGGTCCACGACAGGAAAGAGGATTCCAACTCTTCGGGATTGAGGGCGGAGAACACGCGGTTGAACGTGTCATGAGAGGGGATGCCTTCAGGCAAGCGGAGAAAGGTGCGGAGCCATCCTTCCTTGGCTTTGCCAAAATTCTCCATGTCATTCCAGCTTTCCGCCCCGCAGATTACGGACGCTATGGCTATGAACAGGATATCTTCCAACATATGGGCTTTAGTACGGTCAACACGAGGATCGGTCAACTCTGAAAAGAATGGTAAAGGACTTGTCATCGTTTTTTGCTTTCAAAGATAGCAATGTTTAATCTTTATGCAAAATTTAGATGCGTTTGCCCTGGTTGCTGCATGATTATTAGAGTTTATGTAATTTAGATTTGTTATATATCGCGCATACGCGTACCTTTGCAACATGAATTACCACGACCATAAAGACAACAGCAAAAGTTTCCGTGCCTTGACGGGAGTTAGCCATGAACAGTTTTGTGCGCTTCTCCCTTATTTCGAGGCTGCGCATGAGGACTATTTGTCCGAGTATGAAATGACCGGGGAACGCCGTAGCGGAAAACGCCGCAGTCCTTCCATCTACAAGAACAGCCCCCTTCCCAGCATATCCGACCGCCTGTTCTTCATTTTGGTTTATTTGAAAAACAACCCGTTGCAGGAATATCATGCGGCCTGTTTCGGAATGAACCAGAAGCACTGCAACATATTCATCCATTGCCTGACTAAAATCCTTCGTCTGTCCCTTAAAGCGAAAGGTCTTGTCCCCGCAGAAACCGACAAGGAGCTTGCCGAACGGCTGGCGGAACTTTCCAAGGAGGGGGACAAGCCGGTGCTTCTTCATGACGGGACGGAACGGGAGATTCCCCGTCCGGCAGACCGGGACATGCAAAAGGAGCGTTACAGCGGCAAGAAAAAACGGCACACGGTCAAGAACGCCGTCATTGTAACGATGGCTTGTCTGGTCATATTTGTCAGTCAGACCGTTTCGGGCAAGACCCACGACAAGAAGATGGCTGACACAATGTATTCTTTTCCTGTGCCTTGCACCTTGTATCAAGATACGGGATACCAAGGCTATGAGCCTGAGGGGGTGGAAATCATACAGCCGGTCAAGAAGCCCAAAGGGAAAGAGCTTTCCAGGCAGGACAAGGAATACAACAAGAAAGTTTCCGCCATCAGGGTGCGTATAGAACATGTCATAGGAAGCGCGAAAGTCATGCGCATCGTCAAAGACGAGTGCAGGCTCAGGGCAAACAACTTTGTAGAAAACATCTTTTCCACATGTATGGCACTGCATAATCTCAGAATTAAAATCAACCCTTGGAACTATCATAACTAATTTATTCAAGTTTCGCAAGTTCAACTTGCAGCTTTTAATCTATAAATGTCGCAAATATGTTTCATATCTTCCTCCCTGTTGATGATAGCCTGATAGATATCTTCATCAGTCAATCCGAAGAGTTCCGCAACCGCAATGACCAGTTCTTGCATGACGCCCCATATCCTTTCCGCAACGGACAGTTCCAAAGAATCCTTGGTTACGTCTTCAAAGAGCTTTCCCATGGTCTCGTAGGCTGCAAACCTCTTCACTAAGGAAAGGATGTTGTATTGCAAAGCCGTCAGGGATGTCGCCGCGATTTGCGAGGCGAAGTTGCCGGCCTGGCATTTGCCCAGCCCCAACAGCCCCTTCGCTTCCTTGAACACGACTTCCAAAGACCACCTTTGGGCATAAATCCGGTACGCTTCAAGGAACTCAAGCCGTATGTCCGTGGTCATCAGGCCGTTCCATGCGCCCCGTTTGCTTCTCCTGACAAAGTACAGGCGTACCTTGGTATCCGCAAAGGTCACGTCCGCCACGATGTAATAGCAACGCAGTCTCCTGCTGTACTTCCGCCTGCCTTGCCTGTTAAGGTGCCTGATCAAGGCCGGCGCGGTATAAGGCTTCCCGTCCAGACAGTATTTTGTCCTGCTGTTTTCTCCCACCTTGATCATGCCCAGGTAATCGCACCTGACGTGGCGGGAGCGGATGAACCGGATGACATCCTTGCAGGCGAACCAGCTGTCTGCCAGCACATACCTGAACCTGACCCCTTTGCGGATGGCGCGTCTTATCATGGCAATCATCAGGTCGGTTTTCTTTGCCGTGTATTCACCGATACGCTCCTGCAAGGCGTCGCCGCTGTCACGTCCTTTGGTGAAACGTCTTGCGAGCTCTTCATCGGACATCCCGAACTTTCCATCCTTTCCTTTTTCACCCAGCAGTGCAAAATCCAGAAGCATTTGGGTTGTCCCGTCCGTGACGGCAAGGAACAATGCCTTGAAACCGAGGATGCACCTGTGATGGACATGGGAAAACACCCTGCCGATGTTCTCCATGCGCCGTCCCGTCTTGGGATAGTCCGTGTCATCGACTATCAGACAGACCGTGCCTTCCTTGCGCCCGGAGCGGAGTCTGATCTTCGACCAAAGCTGGAGGGTGAGGTGATAGACGGACTTCCGCCAGTTTATCTTGGGATTACTCATGAAACGGTAGAACACGTCTTTCTTGCATCCCAGCAAGCCGCTTAAGGAAGACCCGGTGAAACGATAAGGGTTACGGACCATGAAACACGGGTACAACAGCAAAGCCTGGAACACCTGCAACAACGGATACACATTGTTGCACTTGCTCTTCATGCCGAACAAGGTGGATTCATTCATTCTTAACCATTTGATAACGTCCAGTATGGAATACATTGGCTTCTCATCTGACTCTCAAAAGCCAGTATATCTTACTTTGCCGATGAAGATATACTTCATCAGTCAACGCAGTATATCTTCATTGGCAGTTGAAGTATATCTTCTTTCAGAAACCTGTTTTTTTTCATTCACTTGTGCAATGTTTTGGCACTTCCCCACCCTAACTTTGCACAAGTAAACAATAACCAAAGATGATTATATGGAAACATTCAGAAAGAAAATCCAGCAAATGACCGGTTGGTCAGACACTGTGGTCAATGCCATTCAATGTGAAGCCGAAGCACGTATCTACATCGGTGCAGGACTGAAAGAAACAACTGTCAACGGAAAACCAGCCTTAATCCAACCCCGGATAGACCCAAACTATCAGATGCCGGAATGGTGGATAAAGGAACATGGGGAAAAGTGGCGCGGATGGACAAACAGCGACTTAATGGGCGAAGGTTATCCTCCACACGATGAAAACGGAGACCCATACGAGCTGCACCATATCGGGCAACTGACCGATTCGCCTCTTGCCGAACTGACCTGGTCGCAACACCGGGAAGGGGAAAACTATGCGGTGCTGCATACTACCGAAGACTACTCGGACATTGACCGCAGAGCATTCGAGAAAGAGAAAGCTGCACACTGGAGAGCAAGATATCAAGCAAATATGTGACAATGGAAAGAAAACAACATACATTTCCGGGTGAAGAGCTGGACGAACGGGAACGGGTGTGGCGTTTTGCCGACTATGCGGCAGGAGCCTGCGTATCGCTGTTGGAAGGATTCATGCGTCACGCACAAATCCCCGACCAATTGAAACCTACGTATGAAGAAGCCGCATTTGCCTTGCACTACATACTCGACAACCAACAGGAAGAGGAAAATATAAATCTGGAAACCTGTGCCCGTGTCTTGTTCGGGTTACATCATTTTGCCATCTGCCTGCCTTTTCTCAATGCCGAATACATAGCTGTAGACGATGAAGACTATGCTCAAACGAACCGACTGATAGCCAAGCGGATACTCCCTGTGCTGAAAGACTTTGCAGCACACACCCAGTGTCCACCCAGCTACTTTAACCGCATCTACACAGACATCAAAGACCAGTGTGCCCACTGGGATGCCACCCTGCAAGAGATGATATTTGCTTTCGAGTATTTGACCGAACCTGCCAAGTACCATAACGAAAGAGACATCAAACGGATGCAGACAGGACTACACCTATTTGCCGAATACTTACAAGAAATGTATAATTGAACCCCATGCGAAAAAGGAACACGCACATGAAATACAGAGACGGGTATTTATGCGGATACGATGACCTGACCCAGCTGCCGGTAGACATACTGGAAGACATCATCATCCGCATCTACCAAGATGGTTTGCACTGCACTTGGAAATCTGGGACAGGGAAGATACGGAAGAAAGATGTTATTCGGACGAAGAGTGCGATTTATGGGGAGTGCTTTGCGGAGAAGAGTGCAGATATACTCCTTTTTGGGGTGTGATGAGAGACCATGTCTACGTCAACGAAAAAGAACCGGAAGACAATAGTCAGCCCCAACAACGCCTGTACAATCCCATCTTGGAAGACAGATTAAAAGAAAAACAAGCAAACGGGTTGGGAAAAGACTTCTGCTACATGAAAGAAACATACAAGCTTTCGTGGCAGGACATGATGCAGATTTCACGCTTCAACCTGACCGTCAAGATGTATTACGATTAAATTAAACGACCAAAAACCATGACAAAAGACCTGTTTGACAAATATATATGGCTGGTAGATACTATCTACCGTGCCGGAAGAATCACTCTCGAAGAAATCAACAAACGGTGGATGCGTACCCAGTTAAGTGAAGGGACCAGCCTGCCACACCGCACGTTCCACAACTGGCGCAACGCTATCGAGCAAGTATTCGACATCAACATCGAATGTGACCGCACGGCCGGTTATTATTACTACATCGAGAATGCTGATGACATGGAAAAAGGAGGCATACGCAACTGGCTGCTCAACACGTTTGCCGTAAACAACCTCATCAATGAAAGCCATCACTTGAAGCGTCGCATCTTATTCGAAAACATACCGTCAGGCAGGCAATTCCTGACTCCCATTATCGAAGCAATGCGCGACGGACTGGAAGTGAACATGCTGCATCAAAGTTATTGGCGCGACACCCCCACTCTATACACCGTACAGCCCTATTGCATCAAAGTGTTCAGGCAACGCTGGTATGTCGTAGGCTTTTGCAAAGAGCGTAACGCCCTGCGCACGTTTTCGTTAGACCGGATACACCAGCTGACTACTTCAGACATACATTTCACTTACCCAAAAACTTTCGATCCGGAAGGATACTTTGCCGATTGTTTCGGCATCATTGTAGACGATGAGGATGTCGAGACTGTACGGATAAAAGTATCTGCCACACACCGGCAATACGTGCGTGCCCTGCCACTACATTCCTCCCAAACAGAAGTAGAGACAACGGATGAATACTCCATTTTCGAATACCGTATCAAACCGACTTTCGATTTCAAACAAGAAATCCTTTCGAGAGGAACCGACATGGAAGTCCTTACTCCCGAATACTTCAGAAAAGATATTGCAGACACCATTCGGGAGATGTCTGCCCATTACCTATAATCCCAAAACTTTGTCATCTGTATTCGAAACAGGAGGACGATAAAAAGAAAATTTGAATCTAACCCGATTATGAAACAGAAATTTTACCATAAATAATATAAATCAGAAGTTAAACGTAAAATGAATGTCCGCATTTAGCCGGCAAAAAGTAAAAAAGGAGTTATTTCTAGGAGTTAGAAGCTGTTTTGAATTTCTCCAAAAAGTTTTTCTTGGCTTGATGTATTCGTTTTCGTGTGTGCTTTGGGCGATTTTTTGGTCCTTT
>NZ_NFIC01000026.1:0-641 GCF_002161565.1 Bacteroides sp. An51A | reverse complement strand
ATGAATGCAATCTGTACCATAGCTTCTGCGGTTTCAGCAAGGAATTCATAATCGATGGTCAGCCTTCTGAAGTTTTCCAGCCATGAGAAAGAGCGTTCCACAATCCAGCGTTTGGGCAGTACTTGAAATTTGGATGGACATTCGTCCGGTCTGAGTACGACCTCCAATATCCATCCGAATTTCTTCTTGACCCAATCAGCCAAATCTCCCCTGTAGCCTCCATCCGCCAATATTTTAACCAAGCGCGGAAATTTATAAGCGAGTTTTTCTATGGCTTGTGGGGCGCCCTTGCTGTCATGCAGGTTGGCTTCATGGATTGTGACGGCTAACGGAAGGCCAAGCGTATCGACTATGATGTGCTCTTTCCGTCCCTTGATTTTCTTGTTCCCGTCTATACCACGGTCAGAATCAACATGATGGGAAGTCTTTACGCTTCTGGAATCCATGATGCCAAGACTGGGACTTTCCTCCCGTCCCGCCTGTTTACGGATAAGGGAGTGCAAGGCATCCATCACCTCTTCAAACACACCTTCAAGCTTCCACTTGCGGAAGTAGTAATAGACGGTTTGCCAAGGGGCGAAGTCAGAAGGAAGCATACGCCACTGGCAGCCGGTCTTGTTGATATAAAGGATGGCATTCAT
>NZ_NFIC01000025.1:0-784 GCF_002161565.1 Bacteroides sp. An51A | reverse complement strand
CAATCGAGTAGGAGGTAAACATTAATCATAGGTGTTTATCTCCTATTTTCATGTTTACCGACCTCTCACACCACCGTACGTGCCGTTCGGCATACGGCGGTTCCTATTTTGGGTACCATTCGAGATACGAGCCCATTAAGGTAGGATATCCTGCCTTTCGTAGGCTCTCCTTATTTATCGCCACCTTCAATATAGGACTGTCAGCAATACGCCAATAACCTTTGCGGGTGTTACCCCATTCACATGCCTTGTATTTTCCAATACCACATTTAATGAGGTTTGCCACCTTGGTCTTGGGGGTCTTCCAAGCTTTCCATATACACATGCGTATTCTCCGTCTTAACCACTCATCAGTATCAAGAAGAAAACGTTTCATATCGGCTAGGTGATAGTATCCAATCCATCCACGGATGTACTCCTTCAGTTTCTGTTTCCTCTTGACTTATCCCCATCCGTTGCTACGATTCGTCAGTTCTTTGAGTCTTGATTTCATCTTGGATTTGGACTTCGGATGTACTGTGAGGCGGCATTTGCCTTTCATTACATAAAAGGAGTAGCCGAGATACTTAACTCCTTGGACATACGACACTACAGTCTTTTCCTTGTTGACTTTGAGATATAGAGTTCCCTCTATAAATCGGGTTATGGACTCTTTGACTCTTCTTGCCGCCCTCTTGGACTTGCAGAATATCATCGAGTCATCGGCATAGCGAACAAAAGGAAGCCCTCTGCGTTCGAGTTCCTTGTCCAACTCATTAAGCATAATATTACTCAACAAAGGACT
>NZ_NFIC01000024.1:0-853 GCF_002161565.1 Bacteroides sp. An51A | reverse complement strand
AGTGGTCCTCCTTGGGGAGTTCCTTCCTCGCTCGCTTCGAACAGACCTTTGTTCATTACACCGCTTCGGAGATATTTGTGTATTAGACTGACAACTCTGCCGTCTTTAATAGTACGGCTGAGGATTTCTATGAGTTTGCTATGATTCACGGTATCGAAGAAGCGCTCGAGGTCAAGGTCTACTACATATATGTAGCCTGCATTGATTATTTCTTGCGCCCCTCGCAGTGCGTCATGACAACCTCTTCTTGGACGGAAGCCGTAGCTTCTCCTCGAGAATTGGCACTCATAGATAGGGGTCAGAACCTGGTTAATGGCTTGTTGCACCAAACGGTCTACCACGGTGGGGATTCCTAAAAGGCAGGCGCATATTGCCATTGTCCTTGGGGATTTCTACCCTTCTGACGGGGTTCGGACGGTAAGAACCGTCCATCAAGGAACGGATGAGCGCATCTTTATTGGCTGATAGCCATGAAAACAATTGTTCACATGACATCTTGTCGATACCGCCACTGCCATTGTTACCAATCACTGCCTTATAGGCTCGATTAAGATTGGCAGGACTCAGGATTTGCTCGAAAAGGTGTTCATTGTCGAATGGTACTTCCACGATGTTGTCTTCACACATCCACATGAAAGTCTGCACTCCCCCATACCATTCGGTTTCCGACCTGTCTCTTTGAGGGCAGCCATTAACTTTAGATAATGTTTTCTGCATTCGTTCTCTCATTAGGTATGTTTCAATTACTATCGTTTAATTATTAGGTTCAGTCCTTCACAAACTCTTCGACACGTTTGCTACTATGACATCTGCTGACTTCTCACGACAAGCTTTACTCCGCTGATTTCGATTT
>NZ_NFIC01000023.1:0-893 GCF_002161565.1 Bacteroides sp. An51A | reverse complement strand
TCCCACAGGGCTGTCCCACGTGCACACGTGGTGGGAGTCGATCCTCGGCTTGAACGTCAAGGCAGTGCAGGGAAAACAGGTTCCTCTGGAATGGACTGACACATCTGGGGGACTCTTGGAATGGTGGCACGACCCTGGAGTTCCTCTCGCCTTTCCTGTGGAGAGCGCCTCCTCTTGAGATGCGACGGGAACGCCGGGAATTCTTTCCCTACGAAACAGGGAAAGGATCCCTCATCTCGAGCTCGGAGGCGGAAACGGGGCTCCCCTGGATGTGTTCGGGACCCTCGTGCTTCCTCTCGAGTGGAGACGGGTGTGTCGGGAACTTCTTGAGTTGCAGAAAGGGTGTGAAGGACCCTTTGGAAGTTCCAGGGGTTAGATGTGATTAGCCTCGAGAAGCCTCAGCGGAAATGGGCCTCATCTCGCCTGGAGGGCAAAACCTCCTGGATTTTCTCGAGTTGCGGCAGGTGCTCTCGACTTACGACGGGGCCCTCAGGGACCCGCTCTGGTGGCCTCAGGAAAGGCCAGTCCCCATGCGAGTTCCTCGGGGGCCTTTCGGAATTCCTCTCCCGCTGATGCCGGGGCCTAAGACCTTGTGTGAACTCAGGGCCGGAACCTGAGGATTCCTCTCCAGTGCTGACATGGATCTTGGGGTACTTCTGGAGTCTCCCCAGGGGAGTCAGTCCTCGTCTCGAATGCGGGCATGCACTTGCGCTTTCCTCCAGAGCGGTAGCAGCAGTGTCACGCAGTCCGCCCCGTGGATCAAAGCATCTATGGTTTTCCCTCGTGTCTTTCCCACGAGGCTTTCCCACGAGGCTTTCCCACAGGGCTGTCCCACGTGCACACGTGGTGGGAGTCGATCCTCGGCTTGAACGTCAAGGCAGTGCAGGGAAAAC
>NZ_NFIC01000022.1:0-1081 GCF_002161565.1 Bacteroides sp. An51A | reverse complement strand
CGGAGGAAGGCGGTGGAAGCCCGGAATCAGGGTCATCCGGCAATACAAAATAAAAAAGGGAGACCTCTGTCTCCCACGGATTAATTACTTTTGTATTGTCTATGAAGTATAAGCACTTAACCCGTGAGCAAAGGTACGCAATTTACCTGGGACGACAAAAGGGTGAGACTCTGGAAATGATTGCTCGTTCCATAGGAGTCCACAAATCGACGGTAAGCCGTGAGATAAAGCGTAACTCCACGCCGAGCGGCAAGTATGTATGGAACAAGGCGCATGACATGGCAGAATCCCGCCGGTGTCATACGCCCGGCAACAGGGGGCTGGATGATGTGCTGCAATGGCGCATCATTGAGTTCATAAAAAACGAGCAGTGGTCTCCCCGGCAGATATCCGGACGTTTGAAGCTGGAGGGTATAAACGTCTCCCATGAAGCCATTTACGCCCTCATCCGCAAGGACGAAAGCGGGGAACTGGCTTCCCATTGCCGGCATAAGATGAAATACAAGCGCAAGGCCTCACACCGTCATGAGACTAAGGCCACGAACATCCGTAACCGTGTGAGCATACACGAGCGTCCGGCGGAAGCCGACGGCAAACGTTTCGGGGACTGGGAGATGGACCTCATCGTGGACAAGGACAGCAACGCCATCCTCACGCTGACGGAAAGGAGCACGAACTTCCTGTTGATGGAAAGGCTCAAGCACGGGAAGAAAGCGAAGCCTGTGGCAAGAACCGTGTGGAGGTTGCTGCTGCCATACAAGGGAGAGGCCTTGAAGTCCATCACCACGGACAACGGCAGTGAGTTCGCCGAGCATGAATGGATAACCAAGAAGCTCAACGTGCCCGTGTATTTTGCCGATTCCTATTGCGCATGGCAGAAAGGAGCCATAGAAAACGGCAACAAGCTGATACGGCAATATATCCCGAAAGGAACCGACATCAGTACGGTTACAGAAGGAAAAATAACCAAGATCAGGAAGAAAATTAATGCCAGACCGAGAGAAAAACTCAATTTCTTGACTCCGGCTGAGGTCTTTTTCAAAAATATTTCGTAATGTTGCACTCGCTGGTTGACTCTGCC
>NZ_NFIC01000021.1:0-8824 GCF_002161565.1 Bacteroides sp. An51A | reverse complement strand
ATCTTCCTCATCACAGAAGCGGAAATGCCTCAAAAACTCATCCCAAATCATCGCACGATAAATTCAAAACAGCTTCTAAAGTGCCACACGCGAATATGCCGGTTTGTCTATTGAACAAAAATCCTTGTCCAAGTATTTGTAATAACCGGTGATGGCAATCATTGCAGCATTGTCTGTTGTATAGCCAAATTTAGGAATATAGATTTTCCATCCGTATTTTGCAGCATGCTCGCGGAATGCATTGCGCAACCCGTTGTTTGCCGATACACCTCCGGCAACCGCCACTTCAGTAATACCTGTATCTTTTACAACCTTACGCAATTTATCCATTAAGATATCGACAATCGTTTTTTCCAGCGACGCGGCCAAATCGGTTTTATGATGTTCTATAAAATCCGGTTCATCCTTCAACCAGTCACGAAGTGAATAAAGAAACGATGTCTTTAATCCACTAAAACTATAATCGTATCCCCCAATATGTGGTTTGCTGAATGTAAACGCATCCGGATTTCCCTGACGTGCCAGTTTGTCAATAATCGGTCCGCCGGGATAACCCAACCCCATCACTTTCGAACATTTGTCGATAGCTTCTCCGGCCGCATCATCGATGGTCTGCCCCAACACCTGCATGTCATTGTAGGCATTTACACGAATTATCTGCGAATTACCACCCGATACCAGTAAACAAATGAACGGAAACTTAGGCTGATCCGTATCTTCCTCAGACTCTTTAATAAAATGCGCCAACACATGACCCTGCAAGTGATTGACATCCACCAAAGGGATACCTAAAGCCAAAGCCAATCCCTTGGCAAAAGAAACGCCTACCAGCAACGAACCCATCAGTCCGGGACCACGGGTAAAAGCAATGGCACTTAGCTGTTCTTTCGTCACGCCCGCCCGCTTTAGCGCTTCGTGCACCACCGGCACAATATTCTGCTGGTGTGCACGTGAAGCCAGTTCGGGCACTACCCCTCCATAAGCTTCGTGTACAGCCTGGCTGGCAATGACACTGGAGAGCAACACCCCATTGCGGATAACGGCAGCAGACGTATCGTCGCACGAAGACTCTATTCCTAATATTATTATATCGTTATTCATAATCAGTAATTAATCAATGTGACAATGTGGCAATGTATCAATGTGCTAATGTGGCAATGTATCAATGTGCTAATGTGAGAATGTGGTAATGTGAAAATTAATTAACGCATTAGCAAATTAACACATTGGCAAATTAACACATTGGCAAATTAACACATTGGCAAATTAACACATTGGCAAATTAACACATTAGCAAATTAGCACATTAGCAAATTAGCAAATTAGCAAATTAGCAAATTAACAAATTAGCACATTATTCTTAATACGTCAATATCTCCAGTCCATTATCGGTCATTACGTAAGTATGTTCCCACTGGGCAGATGGCAGCTCGTCTTCCGTCACTACTGTCCAGCCGTCTTCCTCATCAATAAATACTTCCCATGTGCCCATATTAATCATCGGTTCGATGGTAAACACCATTCCAGGTACCAGCAACATGCCTGTACCTTTCCGTCCGTAATGCAGCACATCAGGTTCTTCATGAAAGTCCAACCCTACCCCATGTCCGCATAAATCACGTACCACAGAGAAACCATTTTTTTTGGCATGTTTTTCGACTGCATGCCCGATATCACCTACGAAACCAAAAGGTTGGGCAGCATCGGCACCGATATCCATACACTCGCGTGCCACCTGTACAAGCTTTTCTTTCTCCGGGGTTGTCTTCCCGATAATAAACATACGTGATGCATCTGCATAATATCCATTAAGGATTGTAGTGCAATCTACGTTAATAATATCACCTTCTTCCAAGATTTCGTCTTCCGAAGGAATGCCGTGGCATACCACTTCATTAATAGAGGTGCATACACTTTTGGGGAAACCCTCATATCCCAAACAGGCAGGAATGCCACCATGATTCACCGTATAATCGTAAACGATTCTGTCTATTTGAGCAGTACTCATCCCCTCACGGATTTCTTCTGCCACCTTGTCAAGCACAGCCGTATTCAGCAGACCGCTGCGCCGTATGCCTTCTATCTGCTCTGGAGTCTTGATTAAATCACGAGACGGGACCAAATGCCCTTTGTCCTGGTAATAAAGTACCTTTTTGTCCAGCTCGGTCAATTCTGTGCCCTTAGGCACCCTCCAGTTTAGCTTCTTCCTTTTTACCATAATCTTGATTCGAATTAAAATCTACCTGCAAAGGTAGAAATTTCTCGTTAAATCAAAAAGCAACCGACAAAATTTGATAATCATACTTTTCACGACTGCGCTTTCGACCATAATAAAACAGTTTCCAAACTTGATTAATGCCTTTTGCGTTTAAAAGTAAAAAAAGGAAAAGAAAAAGTTGAAAGTTTGGACAAAAATCGTTTACTTTGCCTATAAAATTTGAGCACCTTGATTTAATATTAATTAAAACCGAAACAAAATGAACAAAATTCAAATTGGCGAACATGCAGGCATTGTCTGGAATAAATTAAAAGACAACCGCCATTGGGAGTATGACGAACTCAAAAAAGCGACAGGATTGACCGACAGAGACCTTAATGCAGCCATCGGCTGGCTGGCACGCGAAGACAAAATCGATTTTGACATGGACGAACATGGCGATAGGATTTTCCTGACAGTCAATGTCTATATCGGATAAATTTAAAAATGAAGAATGAAGAATTCTTTGTGGGAGAAGCAGTTCATCATCCTCAAAGAATTCTTCTATTCTTAGAAGCTGTTTTGAATTTCTCCAAAAAGTTTTTCTTGGCTTGATGTGTTCGTTTTCGTGTGTGCTTTGGGCGATTTTTTGGTCCTTTCCGCTTCTGTTCTTCGTCAGATAGCCCGCTATCTTCCTCATCACAGAAGCGAAAATGCCTCAAAAACTCATCCCAAATCATCGCACGATAAATTCAAAACAGCTTCTTAGAAACTGTTTTGAATTTCTACAAAAAAGTTTTTCTTGACCTGGTGTATTCGTTTGCGTACAATAATTTCAAAACAGTTTCTTCTTAAATGATTTTATTCACCGTTATGTCAGGAAAATCCTGCATGAACATCAACAACAATCCTTCTTCATTCTGCCGTTTTGCCTTGATGGTCATGCTTACGCTGTATACCACCTCTCCTCTCACGAATGACTCAGACATTTCATACGATACCACAATGTAGTTTTTCGAATGAAATGTAGCCGACACCCGTTTGATAGCCTCCTTATCACGGGCAGAAAACTCTACCATCAAATTCCGCAAGCCTATGCTTTTAAAGAAAAAACTCAGCACTTCCAGTCCTAACAAGACCAAAACCGTAGCAGCAATGCCAATGCCATACATTCCTGCCCCGATGGCAAGCCCGATGCCTGAAGTGGCCCAAATGCCTGCAGCCGTAGTCAGTCCACGCACAATCTGCTTTTGCAGGATAATGGTCCCGGCACCGATAAAACCGATACCGCTTACCACTTGTGCCGCGATGCGGCTGGGATCGAGGCGGACCAAATCACGCTCCAGCACATCCGAAAACCCATATTGCGACACAATCATCAACAATGCGCTGCCTAATGCCACCAGAAAATGTGTACGATATCCGGCTTCTTTCGCCCGATACTCACGCTCCAATCCTATCAATATGCCCATTACGCCTGCCAAAAACAACCGCAGGGCAAAATCCCAAGCTAAATCCATATCGACACTTGCATTTTATTCCACCAACTCGTAACTGCTTACCTGAATCGGCATATCCAAGTTATGAAGTATTTTTTCCAACATGATGCCTTCTAAATTATTATATTCGTAGCCGAATGTAGCACGAATACCCTGTAAAATAAACTGAGTAGCACGGTCCAGCGCTATAGGAAGGCTGTCTCCCTGCATCAGCGAACCGGTAATGACACTGGTAAACGTATCGCCCGTACCGGGATAATGAGCCGGCAAATACGGGCAAGTCACTTTCCAATAACGGTTCCCGAAACGGTTATAAGCATATACAGACGTAGAATGCGGATCATCCTGCACCGGCACACTGGTTACGATGACAATACTAGGCCCTTTATCCGACAATGCTTTAAGCGCATCCTTCAGACCGGCATCACTCATTTTCTCTTGAAAAGGTATATCAAGCAGGCGGCACAATTCGGTCATGTTAGGGGTAATAATATCAGCAAGACAGATTAATTTCTTCATTTCAGTTACCATTTCCTCTGTTATGCCTTTGTAAAGGTTTCCATTGTCACCCATAACCGGATCAACCACAACCAAGTCGGTAGAGCGGCGGAACTTCTGAATAAAATCTTCCACAATCTGAACTTGCTGTGGAGAACCAAGGTATCCCGAATAAAAAGCATCAAAACGGATTTCAAGCTGTTCCCATTTTTCAATGATACGGACCATTTCGTCAGTAAGATCGAGGAAAGAATAAACAGGATACTGCGTATGGGTGGAAAGAATAGCCGTAGGAAGCGGACATACCTGAAACCCCATTGAAGAAAGAATAGGCACAACTGCCATAAGCGATACACGTCCTACCCCGGAGAGGTCATGTATTGCAACAATTTTTTTACTTTGGTTGTGAAACAGCCGTCCGCAAGGATGGTTCTTTATTGGCTCTGCATGGGTCGCGACTTGTTTTTTACGCTTATACTTGTTTTCTTTTTCCCATGCCATCTTCCGTGCCTGATAAGACTCAAATTGTTTCTCGATGTAGTTGTCTGCCATAAGTAAATCCAAGAATTGAAATTAGTTTTATGAATGTCCGCATTTTGCCAAATTGCTTGTAAGAGCACATCGCACACGCTTTTTTGAAAGCTCCGCATGGATAAGCCGGCGCATTCGGACGCATGCAGCACGCCTCTACATTGGTCATTGCGGACATTCATATTAGTTTTTGCAAAGGACGTTACTTTTTGTGTAACAAACAAACTTTTTAAATTGAAATTAAGAGTCTGTTTTAAATTTCTACAAAAAAATTCTGCTCGTCTTGATTATCCGCTTTCGTGTGTGCTTCGGGCGATTTCTGTTGACACCACCATATACATAAACCCCTACGGTGCGAAGCACATAATTGACAGCATGAAGAGCACTCATTAAATATAAATGTTTATCTTTGCACACAAAATGATTTTAAGACTATTATTTTATGAATTACAAATTACTGGTACTCGATTTGGACGGTACGCTGACCGACTCTAAGAAGCGAATAACAACATATACGCATGACACACTGATAGAAGCCCAAAAACAAGGAGTGAAAATTGTTCTTGCCTCAGGACGCCCCACATACGGAGTGGCGCCGCTTGCCAACGCATTGGAACTAGACAGATACGAAGGGTATATTCTCTCATACAACGGTGGTGAAATCATTGACTGGAAAACCGGAGAAGTGATATATAAGAAATGGCTGGACAACGATGTATTACCTTATTTATATAATTGCGCCACAAATAATAGATTTGCCATAGTAACATACGACCACGAATTTGTATTGACAGAATCCCCTGATGACGAATACGTACTGAAAGAAGCCTTGCTGAATGTAATGAAAATAAAAAAGGTAGACAACTTCCTGGAAGCCATTCCCCGTCCCATCACGAAGTGCCTGATTGTGGGAGAACCGGAACGCCTTGCCATATTGGAAAAGGAAATGTACGAAAAGTTAAAGGACAGAATGGGAGTATTCCGTTCGGAACCTTATTTTCTGGAACTGGTGCCAAAAGGCATTGACAAGGCACAGTCGCTCTCGGTGCTATTGGAAGAAACAGGAATGAAGCGGGAAGAAATGATAGCCATAGGAGACGGATTCAACGACCTGTCAATGATACAATATGCAGGCCTCGGCATAGCAATGGCGAATGCCCAACCGGTAGTACGTGAAAATGCAGATTTCATCACGTACTCGAATGACGAAGACGGTGTAGCCCACGCAGTAGAGAAATTCATCTTCAAGACGAAATAACAAAGAAAGGAATTGAGTAAGCAGTCAAAAAATGGCTATTGATTGAAATGGGTAACTTCGCTGCCAACCAAATTTATAGAATTATGTATAGCAGTGAAGATCTTGAAAGGTTTTACTTTCAGTACCAGACGGAGGCGTTACCCCGTGGAGAATCTCTCCAATCGTTTTGTGTCAAGAACAAAGTCCCTTATAACATTTTCCAGAAATGGTTTAAGGATACCCGCAAAAAAGTAGTTGAGATTCAGGTTGACGGTGCTCCTGAGATTACCCATGAAGAAAAGACTAAAATTGGTGACCGGCCTAAACCTGTATCAAGAAGCGGTAATGACAATCCCGTCCGCATATGGATTGACATCCGTATCAGTAATGGATTGCACTTGTCCCAAAAGAATTTAAGCTATCAGGACTTAGTCCGGATGATAGAGAAGCTGGAGGGTCTATGCTGAGTGTTACCGGTCTGAATCATTTTTATTATGTGCGTGACTTTACCGACATGCGTTGCAAGCACAGCCGTGTGTTGTCCATCATCCGTGAACGGCTTCACCGGGAACCCTGTGACGGGGATGTCTTCATTGTCATGTCGCGAAACCGAAGAATAGTCCGTATGTTCTCATTTGCCAACCGTTCATACAGCCTGTTCGAAAAGAAGTTTGTCGCGGGCTACCAGTTCATGAAAGTGGAGCGGAACGGGGCGGATACCGTTTATCGGATTGACTGGAAAGATGTGGTTCTGATACTGGAAAACCCTATAGTTAAAACATTAAAAATCAGATAATTAATATGGTCATTTGCTTGCGGTTTTGCGATTATTTTAGTACCTTTATATCTGTAAATCAAAGGTTTAAACATGATCGAACTGCAACATATAATAGACTCAAAAAGGGAATTGTTGAGTAGGGAAACCTACTCACGGAACCCTATAAATTATAGTGAAGGTATGGCAGACGATCAAAAAGACCGGTACATACAATACCTTGCTGAGCAGAATCAGGACCTCAGGTTGACAAATGACGCCATGAAGCTTGTCTTGGAGGATTTCATGGTTCAGATGAAGGAACTGAAGGATCAGGTGTCCTCCATGCAATCGAAACAGTCCGATTTGGAAAACCGGTTATCAGAAGAGCGCAAGCTTCGCCAATCGGCTGAACGGAAGGCAAAGGCTTTTCAGGAAAGACTTGATTTTGCCAATCAGGAACGTTTTGGAGACAGGCGTCAAAGGATACACTCCAAGGCAGAAAAGAGTGCTTCTGACCGGCAAAAGGAGAAAGATGATTATGACGGTACGGACGATACACTCCGTACGGATTCTGTAGACAATAACGAATCCCGGAATGAGCCGGCTCTTCTCCGAAAGGAACGTGACCTGGGCAATCGTCCTGACGGATATAAGACGATGGGAGTGGCCGGAGAAACGATAGAGCATCCGTCTGATCTGACAAAGGTTCCCGGACGTATCATTGAAAGAAGGATGGTGCGTGTATTCAGTTTCCGTACCTTCCTTACGGAAGAATGTTTTGAGATGGTCCATTATGCAGAGCCTGGCAAAAAGCCGAAGTGGGGTTATTTCCCCTCTGAAGGCCATCCGGAGGTGGTAACTAAGTTTGAGGGGACTAAAGCCACTCCTGAATTTCTGCAGGCCATCGCCTATGAAGTTTATGTAAAGAATGTGACCTTCGGCCTTCTGCACCAATGGCTGACGGATATGGGAATGACCATTTCTAAAAACACCTTACGCAACTGGCTTAAGAAAGGCAAGAAATACCTTGATGAACTGGTTCGTGTATTGAAGTCCGTTGCCTTGGAAAAGGACTCGGTTGTGAACTGCGATGAGACCTGGTGCAAGGTTCGCAAATATGACCGTTATAAGAAGTGTTATATCTGGGTATTGGTCAACAAGGCTCAGAAAACAGCCATTTTCTTCTATGAGGATGGCTCCCGCGGCCGTGAGGTGCTTACGGATTTTCTGGGTGATGCGGAATTGAAGAGTATCATGTCCGACGGCTACAATGCTTATGTTTTTATCGGTGATGAGTTGAAATCGGCTCAGTTTAAGGATACTATCCATCAGGTTTGTATGTCCCATGCGAATAATAAGTTCGTTAAAGCCGGTAATCAAGGAGGCGAACCGCTGGCCGAACGTTTTTCAAAGCTTTTAAAGTGGTTCTTTTCTAAAGAACATATTTATGATGAAGCCGGTCTTACTCCGGAAGAGAGACTGCGGGAAAGGCAAAGCCTGGAAACGAAGGAACACCTGATAGAATTGCGCAGCCTGTTGGAGAGTGAACTGTCGAAGAATTCAGAATTTAGAAGCCAGTATTATACAGAAGCTCTTAATTACTTGAAGAAGTTTTGGAAGGAACTATTTGCTTTTCTGGACGATGGGGATCTTCCGATAGACAACAATCTGGCAGAACGGACCATCCGGAAGCTGACTACCCAACGCAACAATTCACTTCATTACGGTAGTGATGCAGGCGCTGAGATGGCTGCGACTTACCATAGTGTAATAGGAACGGTAAAGCTTCATGGAAGTTCTGTCTGGAACTTCATCGGAACTTTTTTCAAAAATATCTTTAACGGGTGCAGGGATTATGTTAACATGGTTCCTGACAAAATCACTTTGGCTACCGGCCAATGTTAAATTCAAAGCTAATTAATTAACAAAACTCGGTTTAGGGCACTCAAAAGTGCCTTTTCAAAGGGGGATGCCCTAAATTGAGTGCTTACAGGAATTGAAGATAATCACATACCCAATGAAGATATATTAGAAGCTGTTTTGAATTTCTCCAAAAAGTTTTTCTTGGCTTGATGTATCCGTTTTCGTGTGTGCTTTGGGCGATT
>NZ_NFIC01000020.1:0-19099 GCF_002161565.1 Bacteroides sp. An51A | reverse complement strand
AAATCATATTTTGCCGTAGTCATGATGTAGCTTTGCATCTGGTCTTTGTTTCTGACTACTACTCCGTTGTTTTTTTTCTGTTTCGTGCGTTCCATAATCCAATTGGCTTTATGTTGTTTTGCAAAGATAGCTATTATTATGACTTGTACAAATGAAAGTCATCGATATTATAAAAATCCATTCCAAAAGTCATAGTTTGAGGCGAAAAATCCATTCCAAAAGTCATAGTTTGTATTCCAAAAGTCATAATAAGATGTTAAATACTTTCCGTAATTGATTGATAATCAGCTAAAATTTAGTTAAAACAAAAAAGGCGATAAGTATATACAAGTTATGCATATAAACAAGTCAAAGAAATTTTTAGCGGAATGTCACGAAATTCATTCCAAAAGTCATAATTCCGTTGACAAGGGAAAGCAAATTGTCAGCATAGCAGGAATAGGGACGGACTTTTCTGCGCGTTAAATTATATGTATTTATGTAATTGTATGTTAAATTTATGTTGAAAAACATAATTACATATGGATACCCTTGTTTGTGCCTAATCCGAATATCTTCTGTAGTTTTATCCATAGCTGTTTGAAAAATTCCTTGAAGTGAATTTTGTTCAGCCAAATGGTCGTATTTCCAGCCTTGCTTTTGGCAATGTTTATCTTCACTTCATTGACTTGGTGCTTTTTTCTGCGTTCCCGGTCGTACAGGAATCCTGAATAGGTTATCTCTTTTCCTGTGAGCAGGAGCCGGATATCGTTGTCTCTGACACCCATTTCCCGGAGCTCCTCGATGTTTTCTTTGGCGTTTTCCATACAGGGGAACAGTTCGGTTATCGGCTTCAGCCTTTCTTCTCCGGTTCTGACTGCCCTGCGTGTGGCTTCCCGTTCCCTTTCGTTTTGGGCGTTTGCTGTACGCAGGTTGCTCTGGAGGTTTTGGCTTTTCATCTCCAGTTCGTAATTCTCCCTTTTCAGTTCCGCAATCTCCTGCTCCTGCCGTTTGACCTTTCCGGAGTTGAAAAGGCTGGCTGTCGCATCGATGACGGTCGTCCCGGCTTTCAGCAAGGCTGTTCCCGTGTCGGCTGCCGCCCCTTTCAGCTTTTCCACCTTTATTTCGGCTGATGCTTCCTTGAGCTTCTTTTGGGTGTCCCCCAGCTTTTCCCCTGCCTGTTTCACTTTTTCCTCGATGGCGTTGCGTTCATTCTCCATCTGACGGCATTCTTTTTCGATTTGCGCCGCTTTCTCCGCTTCGACCATATTCTTGTACTGGATGGCTGAAAGGTGCTTACGGTCGGAAGAAATGCCCCTTTCCATGCCAAGGCATTCCGCCAGTATGGTCTGCATTTCCGCCATGTCCTGTTTGTTCAGCTTCCGGGTCCTCCCCGTTTCCCCGTCCGTCCAGTCGAAAATCATGTGCGCATGATAGTTCGGCTTCCATGTTTCCGCGTTCCCGTCCCAAACGCTGGCTCCCTCGTCCTTGTGCGTGTAGATTTGGAACGTGTGTATTCCGAAGCGTTCCTCCAACCTCCCGGCAAAGTCCTGAAGTTGCCGGAGTGTCGTGCCGTCCTCGATTACGACCACTCCCTCCCGGATGGGTGTCGCCTTCTTCTGCATGGACTGCCCGGTGTGCTGCCTGTACTTTTCCCTTATGTCCTCCAGCACGTCTGCTATCTTCATTTCCGACCATTGCTCGTTGCGGTGGGAGAGTTCCGGTCGTATGTAGTCGAGTTCTTTGCTGCGGAGGTTGTGCCGTTCCGCGCTGCCGATGTTGCAGGGTCTTACGTTGATGCTTGTCTTTGCCATAATCTTTCTCTTTTCGTTGGTGGATATCCGTTTGCATCGCCATCGAGCTTGCCGATGGCGGACGGGGTCGAGGGGGGTCCCCTCGCACACGACCATTTAGGGTCATAGTGTGCTATAACCTCGCAAGCAAAGTTAAGCCATTCGGACGGAATTTGCAAATGCTAAGTGTGGAAAGAGCACATAGGTCGGTACACAAAGTACACTCAGAAAAATCATCGGTCGGGGAACGCCTGCACGGCAAGGGGGTGCACCCGCACTCCCGACGAGTGCATCCATTAGAAGCCATTTTTCCGAAAGTAATTTCATTGTATCAAATTCATGTAGATTAACTATTGAAATTGTTACATAATCAAAATTTATTGTACTTTTGCGATGAAAAAAGGTGTCATTTATGGTGGATAAGAATAAAAATTTAAATAAGATGAAAGAAGGAGATTTTGTATCAGTGTCCGCTGAAGCCACAGGTTTAGGCAGACCAATGGAGGCTGTTATAGACAAGATTGAAACATTCCTTGGGCAAACCCTTGTCACGGTCAGTTATACACAACCTGACGCAAATTCCGGATTCGGAGGTTGCTTTGTTGATGCGCACATCACCGTGAAGGAATAAAAACAAATGAATTTGATTAATTGGAAGTATGGTAAATGAAAATGTATCAAAATCAAAAAGAGGTGGGAAGCGGGAAGGAGCCGGCAGGAAGAGCCGTGCCGGAATCCATTCGGTAGTCATGCGTGTACCTGCATCGATGGAGGAACTGGTACAGGCATTCATTGACATTTATTCGGATTGGATTCGCGAAGAAGGAGATAAATTTGCTCCGCACAAAACCAATGAAATGCAAAGGGCTTTTTTTAGGCAAACGGTTTCAGGAATGTTGGAATTTGAACGTGAACGGTTGGCGAAAAGGAACAAGGAGGATAGTGACAAGCGTCAACTCCGATTGTTTGAAAACGAAACGAAATCAGAATAGCTAATTTCAAAAAACGAAGGTTTTTCATACACGTTCCGGTCTTTCCAAGTTGTGCAGGAAATGCTGTTCCTGTTTGTCTGAAAACCGGTCTTTTTATCAAAGTATGAAAAATAGTATGTATGACATATTACAGACAAGACCATGATTATAGGATATGCAAGGGTTTCGAAGAATGACCAGCACCTTGACCGGCAGATAGACCGGTTGAAAAAAGAGGGATGCGAGCGTATTTATCAGGAAAAAGTGTCTGGCGCGGGAAAACTAAGACCTGAACTGGATAAGATGCTGGATGCGCTTCGTGAAGGAGATACAGTTATCGTATGTGAGCTGACCAGATTGGGGCGTTCCGTAAAGGAGCTTTTTATGCTGGCTGAACGTATTGGCGCAACGGGTGCAGATCTGCGTTCGATTAAAGAGCCTTGGCTTGACACGACCACTCCGCAAGGTAAACTGCTTTTTGCCGTATTTTCAGGCGTGAGCCAGTTTGAGCGTGACATTATCCGTGAAAGAACCCTTGAAGGGCTGGAATCCGCACGGGCAAGGGGGCGCAAAGGAGGGAGACCGAAAGCCGATGCAGGACGCATAGAACTTGCCATGAAGCTTTATGATTCCCGTGCGTGCACCGTGTCTGACATTCTCAAGGCTTCAGGCATAAGCAAAGCCACCCTGTACGCTTATTTAAAGGACAGGGAAAGTACGGAAAAGGAAACCTGAATGGAATCCTTTCCCGTAAGGTTATGTATTCCGATACGTTACTTTGCCACCAGCATCAGTCCGACACCTCTTGCGGTCTTAATTTCCACATCCGGATCATCGGTAAAGAGCTTGCGGAGTTTGGTGACAAATACATCCAGGCTACGGGATGCGAAAAAATCGTCTTCCGTATTCCAGCAACGGCTCAGGATGGCTTCGCTGCGGATGACCTCATTCTTGTTTTCGGCGAGAAGCTGCAGGATTTTGGCTTCCGTTGTGGTCAATACACGGATTTTACCCGTGTTGTCATCACGCAAGGTGGCATGTACGGTGTCGAGCGTGTAATGACCGAACCTGCAGTGCCCCTCTACCGACCTGCTTCTGGCACCTTCCTTCATTTTCAGGATGGCGTGGATGTGTGCGTCTATCTCTTCCGGTACAAACGGCTTCTTCACGTAGTTGTTCACGCCCAGTTCGTAGCCGTGTTTCACGTCTTTGGGCGATGTCATAGCGGAAGCGAACAGGATGGGCGTTTCTCCGTCCGTCTCACGGATGCGCCTTACCATCTCGAACCCGTCCATTTCGGGCATGTCGATATCGGATATGATGATGTCTGGTTTGTGTTCCTCCCAAGCGTGCAGACCCTCCAGACCGTTTTCGGCGGTAATCACTTCATAGCCGCCGATGACATCCTGCAGACCTGCTTGTACGATGTAGCATAAGTTCACATCGTCTTCAACGAGTAGTAGCTTTATCATAGTTCTTTGACCATTAAGGGTAAATAGATAATAAATTCAGTAAACTCACCTTCTATGCTGTTGACGAAGATTTTTCCTTTGTGCGATTCGATTACCTGCTGCACGAAATTCAGACCCAGCCCGAAACCGTGAGCTTTCTTCCTGCGGCTCCGGCTTCCAGCCGCCGCACGTTCGTACTTGTTGAAGATGCTGCGCTGGTCCTTTTCCGATATGCCAAGACCGTTGTCGTATATCTTGATAATGGAATAAAGGTCGTTTCTCGATGACGAGATGCGTATGTCTACACGCTCTTTGGAATATTTGATGGAATTGTCTATCAGGTTACTGAACACCTCTTCGATGTATTCCGCATCGGCGTATATCTCCGGTGTTTGCAAGTCAAACTCGAATGATACGGGCTTGTGCGATTTCACCTTGAACTTGTCAGCCAGCCTGACGAGCATCGGCTCCAGCGCAATCTTTTCACACTCCATCTTCATCTTCTTGTTCTCCAGTTTCGATATGGTGAGCAGCTTGTTGGTCAGTGTCAGCAGGCGGTCCGCCTCTTCCTTGGCGACATTGAAGAATTTCTCTTTTGTCTCCGGCTTGTCATCCAGCCTTCCGCTGTGCAGGAAGCTCAATGCCGTGAATATGGTGGTAAGCGGGGTCTTCATATCATGCACCATCGCGTAGGAAAAATCTTCCCGTATTTGGGAAATCTTATTGATGCGGCTAATGATTTTTATCTGATAAGTAATACATCCGATTACAAAAAACATGATGATAATAGTCGCTATAATCAGTAATCCCATCTGTCTTAAGAATATCCGATGCGGACTAATAACTACCATTTGAATACCTTGCGATAAGTCGGATGTGATAGGTATGATTTTAGATTTCATTATTCCAAATCCATGAACATATCCGTTAGAGTTGCTTGAAGATAAAACCTTTTGGTTTTTAGAATCTATTTTATTTATCAAAATAGGGCATTGTAAACCCGATTTTTTTAGCATACCAGATGCTATCGAATCTATTTTTATCAAGGAAATTGCCAATTCTATATCAGACAGCCCTTCGTTCAGGCTTACGATTTCAGGAGCTAATTCATTTTCACTTGCATCAGAAGGGATACTGGTTCCTACTATTTCAGTTCCTTGGGGTGCCTCCTGAAATCTAATGGAAATCTCTCTTCGAATGGCTTTCAGCAGGATTGTATTACATTCTTTATATAAATTCTTTTCAAGTGCTGTATATGTCTTATACAGCCATAGTATTTGAAGAATAATGATGGCAACTATTCCTATAAAAACGACTATGTTAATCTTTCTATATTTCATACATAAGATTTTGGGTGCGAAAATAATAACTTTTCGATAACATTGAAATAACATTTGATAGAATTATGATAGAATATATTTGTAACATGAAAAAATAGAAACAAAAATTATTTGAATTATGAAGCAATGTATATTTGAATTAAACGAGGATTCCATGCGTAATATTTACGGTGGAAAAGAAAAAAAAATTTATTATATTGATGAAGAAGGTAATGTAAAGGTAAAAGTAATAATTGTATAGAAGTAATGATATTTTTAACCTAACGATAACATAAGCATAACATAATCCCCAATAATGTTGGATTACCTTTGCATCAGTAAAACAAATCAATATTATAATAACAATTAAATAAGAACGCGTATGAAAAAGAACAAATTGAAAACTTTAGAGATTGAAGAATTGAAAAACGTGAGTGGAGGAGTGGCACCTGGACCTGACGGTGAAAGCTGTACGGAACATGGGTTGTCGGATTTCTTGAAAAACAAGAATCTCTTGGATATTCTCAAACTTAGATAGTGGAAAGAATAGTATTTGAGAGAATCAGAAATGAGGATAGTATTAACAAATAAAATTATTGCGTATGAAAGAATTGAACAAAGATGAGAACCTGTCAATTACAGGCGGGTATTTCCCTCCGACAGAGGAACAGTTGGAAAAGTTGAATCCTATCGAGAGAATTATCATTTGTTGGTAAAGTAAAAATGTAGTGTATGGAAAAGAATGAAATGATGCGTACCATGAACCTGCAGGAACAACAGGATATCAATGGCGGTGGAGCCTTGGATATTTTGATAAATACGATTGTAGACGTTTTGAATGGAAGAATACCTGTATATGTTTAATGCATTAAAATGTAATGGTATGAAAGAACTGACAGTGGATGAAATGAGATTGACTGATGGTGGAATGATTATTTTCCCTTTTTCATTAGGTTTAGAAGCAATAGAGTTAATTTCAAAAATGTTTTAATAAAAATTAGTGAGTCATGAAAGAAAATGTATTTATGGTTGAGTTGAATCAACAAGAAATGAGAGATGTAGATGGCGGTAATTGGATTAGAGTAGTTCTTGCTCTTGTAGAGTCATTTGAAATAGCAAGTGATTTTCAGGAAGGATGGGATTCTGTTCCAGACCGTTAATGAAGTCAATATTAAAGGATTAAATGTTAGAAAAAATGTCTAATAGAAAGGAGAGTTTATAATGAAGAATGAATCATATGTAGAGCTTAGTAAAAAAGAAGAGTTAGAAGTCTATGGTGGTAAAAGTATTTGGACTTTAGCGGGTGAAGTTTGCCATAAGGCATGGAATGAGATTAAATCATGGTTTTGATAAATGTTGAATTATAAACAGGATGTAGTAATAAACAAATATTACTACATCCTGTTTTAATTAGATTATTTGCTTATGTGTTATATCGAGAAAAAAAATAAAGTTAGAGTTCCATTATGGGCTGATTTGTTAATATTTTTAGTGCTTCTTTTTATTGCATCTTTAATAGGAGTAGAGAGCACATTGTCATTGATCGGTTCAACAGATTTTGAAAGTGTGAAATATTCTTTTTTATCTGCAATTATTTCTTCTATAATGGTTTTCTTGGTTATTTGGCTTCAACATTGTATTATAGACAAACGACCTTTAAGTGAACTGGGTTTATGTACTACTCACTTTGTATGGAAACATTCAAGTTTGGTTGTTGTGTGGACGTTTATAGTGTTTGCTATTGGTTTTTTGATTTGTTTATTAAGTGGTGATGTTTCTATTGTATCGGTACATTGGAATTTGAAAGACTTATCATTGAGTCTATTGATGTTTACTTTTGGTGCTTTCTATGAGGAAATTATAATGAGAGGATATCTATTGACACGTTTATGCCGATCTGGATTAAATGTTTGGCTATGTTTAATAATAACCGCAATTATTTTCTCTGCAATGCATTTAGCAAATCCTAATGTGAATTTTTGTTCTGTTGTTAACCTCTTTTTGTTTGGAATTTTAGACGGATGTATTTTTCTATATACTAAAAGTCTATGGGTGTCTGTAATAGCTCATTGTGCGTGGAATTGGATACAAGGATCAATTTTTGGGTTTAAAGTTAGTGGTTGTGAATTCTTTCAGCCTATTATAAATTTGGATATGCCGTCTTATAATTTAGTAAATGGCGGATTATTTGGATTTGAAGGTTCTATAATCTGTACTATATTATTAATACCTTTTATTATCGTTTTTATAAACCTTCTTTCAAAAAGTATTGCGAAAGACGAATGCCAGCATTAACCTAACGATAACATAAGCATAACATATCCTATTTTTTAGAACGGTTACTTTTGTCCTGTGAAAAGGAAACAGAAGTAACCGTTTTTAATTTAAAAAAGATATGCTATTACCGAACGAATGGATAGAGAACAGTATCGAGACGTACATCTATCAGCACACAACGAAATCGCAGGTGATCTACTGGGTTGTCCTGCTTGCCGTGACCGTCACATTAGTGGCACTTCCCTTTATCTATGTGGATATCTCCGTACAGGGAAGCGGCGTGGTAAGACCTGTAGCGGAAAAGGCGGAAATCACTTCCTCCATTACAGAAATCGTTGATTCGGTATTCGTGAAGGAAGGTGACCAGGTGAACAAGGGAGATGTGATTCTCCGGTTCCGAACCAACAATTCGGACTACAAGATCAATTACCAGACCAGCCGGTTGAACGACTGCAGCGCACAGCTTGCCGACCTTGCTTTTTTGGCGAACGGTGAACGTCCGGAACGGTTCAGTTCCCCGGTAAGGCAGCAGGAATACGCCTATTTCATCCGGAAAAAACAGGAACTGGAAACGGCACTGGCACAGGCGGAAAAGGAATACACCCGGAACAGGACGCTTTTTGAGAAGAAGGTCATTTCGGAAGAGGAATACGACAGTTACTACTTCAAGCTGAAAAGCCAGCAGAACGAACTGGCATCGCTTGTACAGAGCCAACTCAGCACCTGGCAGGCGGACCAGAACACCTACCGGAACACATACAATGAGATGAACTCCAGCCTGAATCAGGAGATAAAGGACAAGGACATGTATATTGTGCGCAGCCCGGTGGACGGGACGGTAGACCAGTTCTCCGGCGTGTACCGCGGAAGCAGCATTCAGGCTGGTCAGTCGCTGGCGGTCATCAGCCCCGACTCCACGCTCTGCCTGGAGGTCTATGTCACGCCGAGGAACATCGGGTTTATGAGCGTGGGTATGCCGGTGAACGTGCAGGTGGAATCGTTCAACTACAACGAATGGGGAACGATACCGGGAAGAGTAAAGGATATATCATCGGACTTCCTGACGGACAGCCAAGGCAATTCCTTCTACAAGGTGAAATGCGAGATGGAGCGTGACTACCTACAGCTGAAGAACGGAAGGGTAGGGAAACTGAAAAAAGGAATGACGGTGAACGCACACTTCATGGTGACACGCCGTTCGCTGTTCGACCTGCTCTATCAGAAGATGGACGGATGGGTGAACCCGAAACAATATGAGAACGAGACAATGGTAGCGAAATTGAATTGAATGGAAAAACGGAAAAAACAGAATGACTATGTATAAGAAAGGAATCAAGATAAAACAGCATGACATTACGGACTGTGGCGCGGCATGCCTTGCCTCTGTCTGCGCACATTACGGGCTGCAGTTCCCGGTTGCCCGCATCCGGCAGTACGCGTTCACCGACCAGAAAGGTACAAACGTGCTGGGACTGATAGAGGCTGCCAACCGGCTCGGACTTTCGGCAAAAGGCGTGAGGGCACAGTTTGAAGCCCTTGCCATCGTTCCGAAACCGACCATCGCCCATGTAATTGTGCATGAGCACCTGCAGCACTTCGTGGTCATCTATAAGGTAGAGAAGGGACACATCACCTATATGGACCCGGGAGACGGAAGGATGCACAAGGTGACGGACGAAGAGTTCAAGAGGATGTGGACGGGCGTACTCGTGCTGATGGAACCGGAAGAGACCTTCAAGAAAGGGAACATGAAAACCAGCATGACGCGGAAGTTCTTCTCACTGCTGGCACCGCACAAGAGCGTCATGATGCAGGCGGTGTTCGGGGCGTTGGTGTACAGCATTCTCGGACTGTCCACCTCGGTATATGTGGGTAAAATCACCGATTACGTGCTGGTGGACGGAAACATCAACCTGCTCAATCTGATGGGCGTGGTGATGATTGTCATATTGATTCTCCGCACCTTTATCGGAGCCATGAAGAGCATCCTGGCATTGAAGACCGGGCAGCGTATCGATGCCGCCTTGATATTAGGATATTACAAGCACCTGCTGACACTCCCGCAACAGTTCTTCGACACGATGCGTGTAGGTGAGATCATCTCGCGTGTGAACGATGCGGTGAAAATCCGGAATTTCATTAACAACGTGTCGCTCGATCTGGTGGTGAACATGATGATCCTGCTTTTCTCTGTGGGTCTGATGTTCGTGTATTCGTGGGAGCTTGCCCTTGTGACGTTGGCATCCGCACCGCTTTTCCTGCTTATCTTCTGGGGGTTCAACCGGCTGAATCGGAAATACCAGCGTGGTATCATGGAGAGCAGCGCGGACTTGGAGGCACAACTGGTGGAATCCATCAACTCCATCTCCACCATCAAGCGTTTCGGCATAGAGGACTTTGCCAACCTGAAGACGGAGACCCGCTTCGTGCATCTGTTGAAGAACACGTTCCGCAGCATTTACGGAGCGATCATGGCACAGGGTGGCATCCAGTTCGTCTCCACAGCCATCACCATTGCGGTGCTCTGGATGGGAAGCGTGCTGGTCATCGACAAGGAACTGACACCAGGAACACTGATGGTGTTCTATTCGCTCATCAGCTACGTCATCTCGCCCATCGGCTCGCTGATATCTTCCAACCAGACCATTCAGGACGCACTGATTGCAGCCGACCGTCTGTTTCAGATTATGGATCTGGAGCGTGAACAGGACGACAGCCAAAAGATAGAGCTTGAACCGGACATGATCGGTGACATCACGTTTGAGAACGTGTCGTTCCGTTACGGTTCGCGGAAAGAAGTGTTCAAAGGATTGAACCTGAAGATAGGAAAAGGAAAGACCACCGCCGTCATCGGTGAGAGCGGTTCGGGAAAAACCACGTTGATCTCCCTTTTGCAGCATATCTATCCCATCCAGTCCGGTCAGATCCGCATCGGCGAATATGACATCGCCCAGATAAGCAACCGGAGCTTACGCCGCCGGGTTGGTACGGTGCCGCAGCAGATTGAGCTGTTTGCCGGGACAATCATCGAGAACATTGCGGTGGGAGACCTGCAGCCGGACATGAAACGGATTGTAGACCTTGTGGAACAGCTCGGGCTGAAGGATTTCATCGAGCGTCTGCCCAACGGATACATGACCTATATCGGCGAGCACGGTGCTTCCCTTTCCGGGGGAGAACGGCAGCGCATTGCTATCGCACGCGCCCTGTATAAGGAACCGGAGATTCTGATTTTTGATGAAGCGACCTCCTCGCTGGATTCCATATCGGAGAAGCATGTGAAGCAGACGCTGGATGCACTGGCTAAACGGGGAAAGACCGTCATTGTCATTGCGCACCGCTTGAGCACGGTGAAGAACGCGGATAGGATTGTGGTACTCGACAAGGGTCAGGTAGCCGAGACGGGTACGCACAAGGAACTGTTCAATTCTGGCGGAATCTACAGCCGGTTGTGGAACGAGCAGTTTGACCAGTTGGATTAATTTGTTTCCATTCCTATAATCCGATATTCGGGTTGTAGGAATGGATTTTTCTTAACCTTTTGATAACTTTCCGATAACATCGTCCGTGGCTTTGTCTGTCTACTTTTGTAGAGCGAAAAACGAATAAGAAAGGACGAAATATGAAAGGATTAGTATCTATACTGGCTTTTGCCGGATTATTAGCCTGTCAGGGAAACGTACAGGCACAAGTGAAAAAATGGACACTTGCAGAGTGTATCGACTATGCAGTGACACACAACATTGAGGTAAAGCAAAGCGATAACCAGATTCAGAACTTGAAAGTGCAGAGGAATACATTAAGGAACAGTTTCCTTCCGGATCTGAATGCAGGTGCCTCGCAGAACTTCACTTTCGGACGCTCGTTGAACCAGAACAACACGTATGAGGACAGCAACATACAGAACTCGTCTTTCTCTGTAACTACGGAAATCCCGATATTTGCCGGATTCAAGCGGACGGCATCCATTGCGCAGAACCGCTTCGACCTGCTTGCCGCAGAGGCGAACCGGGAACTGATAGAGAACAACCTGTCGCTGAACGTGGCTGGAGCCTATTTCCAGATTCTTCTGAACAAGGAAATCTACCGTATAGCATTGGAACAGATACAGCTGACCAAGGAGCAGGAAGCCTGCACGCAGCTTCTTATCGAGAACGGAAAGGCTGCTGAATCACAACTTTATGATGTGCGTGCCCAACTGGCGGATGACGAGCTGACCGCTACAGAAGCGAGAAATTCTCTCCGGCTCGCCTATCTTGACCTGGCACAACTGATGGAGCTGAAAGGGCATGAGCAGTTTGACATCGATTCGCTTGGCGGAGAAATTGCCATCGCCGACACGCTGAGCCCGGTGAGCATCTATCAGTCCGCCCTGACCTGTATGCCTCAGATACGTCAGGCATATTACACCCTGCAGAGCAAGACGAAAGGCATCCGGATAGCCAAGTCCGGATATTACCCGACCCTTTCATTCGCAGCCGGAATAAACACGAACTATTACGACAACGGGAGCGGACTTGGCGAGACGTTCCGGAGGCAGCTTAACAACAACATGCAGAAAAGCCTGTGCTTTACAATCAGCATCCCGTTGTTTGACCGGTTTTCCACTCGGAACCAGGTGAGGGCGGCACGTATCGATGAGGATAATGCGAGACTGTCATTGGAAAACGAGAAAAAGCAGTTGTACAAAGACATCGAGCAGGCTTATACGGATGCGATATCCGCATTCGAGAAATACCGTTCCACCACGAAAGCAGTAATAGCCAATCAGGAAGCACATCGGTATGCATTGGAAAAATATGCAGCCGGGAAATCGACTGTATTCGAATACAATGAAATCAAGATGAAACTTGCCGACGCGCTTTCCCAACAGTCACAGGCTAAATATACATATCTGCTGAAAGACCGTATACTGGCTTTCTATTCCTGCTTTTCACTGACAGATTAACTACCTGTAATTATGCATTCAATAAAGATAAATCTCGATATCGTTTTAAATAAAAGAGGAATGACGTTGAAGGAACTTTCGGAAAAAACAGGCGTGTCTATAGCCAACCTTTCCAACCTGAAAAACAACCGTGTCGTTTCAGTCAGGTTTTCTATGCTTGATAAAATCTGTAAATCCTTGGAATGCCAGCCTGCCGACATCTTAAAGTATGAAGATGATTAACTTAATGATAACATTCTGATAACCTGAAAGGGGATACATCCTTCTTACCTTTGTGTCAGTAAAAGGAAATAAAGACGAAATAATAAAAATAGCAAGATATGGAAATTATTACAGCAACAACGATTTTTTTAGCGTCATTGAACGTATATGGCGAGTGTGGGTTTGCATACAATGCAGAAACCTCTGAGGATGGGATTGTCACAGCCAAGACTGTGTACCGTAAGTCGGTATGTGGAAAGTATCTGTCTCCGACTTTGAAATACAACTATGTGTATGACGGAGAGCAACGTCTGGCACAGAAAGAAGTGTTGAAGTGGAACGGCGTAACAGGGGAATGGGATAAATCGCACATTTTGAATTACATGTATGATGAAAGCGGATATGCCATTGAATATGCTGTATGGAACAGTGGCAAAAAGGAATACGCTGATGTGGTTGCCAAGCAGACTTATAATGAAGGCATTGACGGTGCGCTTTATATCGCTTTGTATAAATGGGATGACTCCGGGAACGACTGGGAGAAGCAGAATGATATGGTTGCCATGAACCTGTCAGGCGAACTTCTGACATCTTTTGAATTTGAATTATAATAAAATGTATAACAATAAAATGATGAATTTATGGAAAAGAAAAATTTAGAACGGAAAGTAAGACTGATTGCAATCGAAGAAATGAGAAATGTGAACGGCGGGGCGACTATTGTAGATGGGGACGAATTTGCACAACTGAAACTGCCGATTGGCATGCGCAAGAAATTCTAAGCTGATGTCGTTTTGAAAAATAATATAGGTTATGGAAGGTTGGATTGGATAATATGAATTAGTCAAGACTTAATCTGACAGTTATGGATAAAAAGATTATATTTGTAACATAAAGCCAGATTAAGTTATGACCACATCAGAAAAAGTCATCAAGAACAAGCTGGGACTGCTTGAGTTGTCCCAACAGTTGGGGAACGTGTCACGTGCCTGCAAGATAATGGGTTACAGCCGTGACAGTTTTTATCGTTTCAAGGAACTGTACGAGCAGGGCGGAGAGCTTGCCCTGCAGGAGATTTCACGGAAGAAGCCGGTGATAAAGAACCGTGTGGAGGAGCGCATAGAACAGGCGGTCATCCAGATGGCCATAGACAATCCGGCATTGGGACAGGTGCGGGTATCCAACGAACTGCGCAAGAAAGGCATCCTCGTATCCCCCGGAGGAGTACGGTCCATCTGGCTCAGGCATGACATGGAGACCTTCCAGAAACGGCTTAAGGCACTTTCCGCCAAGGTGGAGCAGGAAGGCATCGTGCTTGACGAGAACCAGGTGGCCGCGCTGGAGAAGGCCAGGGCGGAGAAACAGGCGCACGGTGAAATAGAGACCTATTATCCCGGCTTCCTTGTGGCGCAGGACACCTGTTATGTAGGGTATATCAAAGGCGTGGGGCACATCTACCAGCAGACCGTCATCGACACTTATTCCAAAATCGGATTCGCCAAACTCTACGACAGGAAGAACGCGCTCGTCGCTGCGGACATGCTCAACGACAGGGTGGTCCCGTTCTTCGAGCAGCATGACCTGAAGCTGATGAGGATGCTCACGGATCGTGGGACTGAATACTGCGGAAACAGGGAGACGCACGAGTACGAGCTGTATCTTGCCGTTGAGGACATCGACCACTCAAAAATCAAGGCCAAGAGCCCGCAGACGAACGGAATCTGTGAACGCTTCAACAGGACAGTACAGAACGAGTTCTATGCCATCGCCTTCAGGAAGAAGATATACGCTTCGATAGAGCAGCTGCAGGCAGACCTTGACATATGGATGGACTCCTATAACACCCAAAGAACGCACTCCGGAAAATACTGTTTTGGGAAAACTCCAATGCAGACTTTCCTCGAAGGTATTGAGGTGGCAAGGAGATATCGGTTGCAGGATGCCGGAAAAATGCAGCCTGATGAGCACGCTATTGCCACGTCTGGTTGCGAGAGTGAGAATAGTTGCGTATCTTCGCAGCAGACATCGGACACTTTTTTTGTCAGATAGTATAGACATTGTCAGAACAAGTCTTGACTATTACAGATAATAAATTGAATGTGTGAATCCTTGTCTGTATGTTTTTGGGATGCCTGTGTGTGGCATCCCTTTTTTTATGGAAACTAAACTATGGAGCATATCTTTCTCCCTTGTCGCTTAAATATAGATCTATGGCTTCGTTGAATGCTTGAAGTAAGGTCATTCCGTTGTCTGTTGCATATCGTTTCAGCCGGTTGTGGCGTGAAGGGTCTGTTATGTAATTGCAGGTTTTATATTTGGGCTTTTCTTGTGTACGTAAATTCGGTTGCTTTATCGCTTCTGTCGTTGGTCTTACCAATGAACTTAGCCCGGCTTTCATGTTTTCTCTCAGGTTGTTCCTTTTGTTTTCCATACGGCTGTATTAATTGAATGTTGATTCTTTTTTTAGAAATTCATCACAAAATGAAGCATAATCTTCCGCTCCTGAAGATTTTGGCGCATAGTGGAATATATCATGTTTAGCAGCTGTTGCTTCTCCGATGGCGACATTGGTTCGGATTGTAGTAGTGAACACATCCCCTTGAAAAGTGTCACGGATTATCTCTTGTATATCTTGATTGAAATTTTTTCGTCTGTCGTATTTGGTAATCAGTATTCCAGAAATGCGCAATTTAGGGTTCAGATTGTTTTTTACTTCTTGGATGACGTTTGTCAACCTGCCCATTCCTCGCATTGCTAAGTATTCTGCTTCTACGGGGATGATGATACAATCCGAAGCAGTCATTGCGTTGATAGTCAGTATAGATAAGGATGGAGGACAATCTATAAGAATATAATCGTATTGTTCCTGTACCGGGCGGAGTAATTTGTGAAGAATCTGCTCCCGTGCATACTTTTGCATTATTTCCATTTCTATTGCTGACATATCCAAACATGACGGTACAATATCCAGACCGTCTTCGTTCTTTACAATCGGAAGCCGACTGTAGCCTCTCATGGCTTGATAAATGGTATCGTCAAGTTCTGTGGAAACTCCTAAGCAGTCCGTCAGGTTTGACTGTGCGTCCATATCAATGAGCAGTACCCGTTTTCCCCGAATTTGCAGTGCTGCACCTAAATTAGCCGCAGTTGCCGTTTTCCCGACACCTCCTTTGTGGTTGATTATTGATACTATTTTCGCCATACTGTTGGTTATAAATGCTAACTGAAAAACTAAATCACTAAAATTAGTTGATTAGTGGCAAAATTACTATTAAATGCAGAATAAATCAAATGAATCAACGATTTTATTTTTTCCGTTTACTCACTCCCGTTTTCTCTATTGCATTTTAAGATGGAATAGGACATATCCTTATTGGACTATTTGGAAGACAAGAATTTAATCTTTGTGCATCATGTGTGTGTTATTTCCACTAATTCACTAAAACACTAATATTTGTAATGTACATTATGTTTTATATAAATATTTGATAAACAATAAAGTATAAGAAGCGTATATACACTAATCCACTAATAAACTAAACAACTAATAAACTATTTTTTGTAATGTACATTAAAAATAATACTTTTGTAAGAAAATAAACATCAGAAAAATGATAACGACTATACAGTTTAAGACGCTTGACGATTTGTTTCAGTTCTATAATAACCGCCTGTTCGAAGGGAAGCTGCCAGAATGCATTGTGAATATGAGCCGGAAAGGAGGTTCTTATGGTTTTTTCGCTGCAGACCGATGGAAAGGGGATTCAATGCAAAAGAAAATCATCCATGAAATCAGTATCAATCCGGATTTTATGGATCGACCGGATAAAGAATGGCATTCGACTTTAGTGCACGAAATGTGCCATCTTTGGCAGCATGATTTTGGGAATCCAAGCCGGAACTGTTATCATAACAAGCAATGGGCGTCTAAAATGATACAGGTCGGTCTGATGCCGACAGATACGGGAGAACCGGGAGGGAAGCAAACAGGGCAACAGATGTCTCATTATGTAATTGAAGGCGGTTTGTTTGATAAGGTTTTCAATGCGCTTGGGGCTGATGAATTGGAGAACCTACGCTTGAAATACAGACCTTTGCCCGCTTCTTTCCGGATGCTTCCAGCGCCTGTACCTCCACCGGGAAAATCTGCAGATACAGAAAAAGCTGAAGATAAGGAGGGGGATTGGGAGAAAAGCGGGAAACGCAAGAGATACACTTGTGGATGCGGAAACCATGTATGGGGAAAATCCGGTTTGTGGATCAGGTGCGAAGAGTGCAATATGCTGTTTTTGGAGGATTAAATGAAACGGGAGTGTCGGCGAATTGAAGCCGTTTTTTTATTCTGTATAATGGCATAAAAAACAAAACCCTGAAGTTTGTCTTTCGACAGGGACGACAGGGGATTACTTTGCAAAAGTACGCATTTGTATTTATATTTGCAAATAAAACAATAGAAATCATGAAATACAACGATTATGAAGCGGCTTTCTCCCAAGCCCGTTTAAGCAGATACCTAAATGCTTGTGCTGGGGACAAGAATAAGGCACTCATACTATACAGGCACAATTTGAAATTGTGCCAGAAATTTTATGGCGTACTTGGATTGTTTGAAGTCGTTTTTCGCAATGCGGTAAATGAACACTATAAGCGTCATTTCGGTGATGAAGATTGGATTCGGACGCAGATTCATGCAGGAGGAATGTTAGAGAGCAGTCCACAGGTATCAGATGTAACCCGTTACATCTCAAAACTATCGGATGCGGGGAAGTACACGCATGACAGGTTGGTATCTTCGGTAAGCTTCGGCTTCTGGACCTATCTTTTCAACAAACAGCCATTCCGAAAAGGCGGTCAGAGTCTATTGGCTATCTTTCCGCACAAGACCAAAGGGTTGGGGCAAAGGGCAATTTACAACGAGTTGATGGAAATCAAAAGTTTTAGGAACCGAATAGCCCACCATGAACCCATATGTTTTGATATGGACGGAAATAAGGACGTGGAATTTGCACAATCCAATTACAACCAAATCCTGAAGTATGTTGATTTTTTAGGGTACAATAAGAATGAATTATTCTATGGGTTGGATGTGCTGCCTGACAGGACAATCCAAAAAATAAGAGACCTATAACATTTGAAGCTGGGATTATCCGTTTCAAATATCCCGGCTTCATCCTTGTTTGTCCTTCAGTTTTCCTTTAAGTGCATTGATGATATACCCTTTGGGATTGCCTTTATCTCTCGATTTGCCTTTCAGTATAGCCAGTTCCCCCAGGATGTCCGGCAGTTCGAACTGTGCGGCAATGAAAACAGCCCGGTTGTTCTTGATTTCCTTGTCTGAAAATCCAAGCGAGAGCTTCAAGTAGCCAAGCACTTGCCTATTCAGATCCCATGAAAGGTTTGTCTGCTTCTGGATTTCCTGCCGGTAGAGGTCATTATCCCTGAACTGCGGCTGTAGTATCGGATAAAAACAGAACCCAACAATTTTCTTTCCTTCTTTCTGAGGGGTCCACTCGAAAGTATAGGGGGAGCACTCGTCCAGCTCTTTCTTTGCCGGTTCAATGACTTTTCGTATGAAATCCGCCGTCAGTTTGTATTTGTCGGTTACCTGGAACATTTCCTTGAGATGGTTAAGTGAGAATGACATTTTCGCTTTCTGACCGCTCATCAGTTCATAGAAGCGCATTGTATAGACGCTTTTGAAGTTCATGGCTGTCACTAACTCGTATTTGCGGAATCCTTTAGTGAAGTCAAGGCAGCAGCTCCAAATCCTTGGGTCTATTTGAAACGTGAACGTGCTCTTGTATTTTTGAATTTTTGGCAAAACAATGATATTTATCTTTTCCCATGTTTTTTCATCTTCATATTCAAAATATTTCTGAGACAAGGCTATCAAGGCTTTTTTCGCTTTTGTATAGTTATTGTCATCTTCATTGGATAGTATCGATGTGACCGGGAGGGTCACTGTTAAGTTTCCCCAAAGCGTGTGCTCCACTTTTCTACAATCTTCCGGGAATTTCAACCCCTGCAATTCACATTGGGCGAGTTCTACAAGCCTGTATAGAATCCTTTTTTCGTACACATTGAAATCATATTTTGCCGTAGTCATGATGTAGCTTTGCATCTGGTCTTTGTTTCTGACTACTACTCCGTTGTTTTTTTT
>NZ_NFIC01000002.1:592500-623427 GCF_002161565.1 Bacteroides sp. An51A | reverse complement strand
CTTCATTACGGTAGTGATGCAGGCGCTGAGATGGCTGCGACTTACCATAGTGTAATAGGAACGGTAAAGCTTCATGGCAGTTCTGTCTGGAACTTCATCGGAACTTTTTTCAAAAATATCTTTAACGGGTGCAGGGATTATGTTAACATGGTTCCTGACAAAATCACTTTGGCTACCAGCCAATGTTAAATTCAAAGCTAATTAATTAACAAAACTCGGTTTAGGGCACTCAAAAGTGCCCTTTCAAAGGGGGATGCCCTAAATTGAGTGCTTACTTTGTTTTGAGATGATGAAATTATCAAAACCAAATATTCCGAAAGAACTGGATGCCGATGTAGCCATGGCCGTTGTAATAGAACACATGGATTCATTGGTTGATAAAAAGCCTTTCTACACTTATGAATTTAAGGGTGTTTCAGAGCGGACTGCCTTAGGAGATGAGCTTAATTTAATTATAAGGAATAAACAGAGTGCGCCTCCTGTTGTAAAGTTTTCGTTAAAACGCGACAGCCTGTATCATATATTGCCTGAATATTTGTTCCATCCATTAGACCACTACTTAGGAACAGATGGCGACACGGAAGAATTTGAAAAACGTTATAAGGAGCAAGAAGAACAGAAAGAGAAAGCCCTGACCTATTTCAAGCCTTTTGATCAATACTACCAAAATCTGAGGATTAAATACCAACACTGGCTTAACGAACATATATTCTCTGGAAACCAGTTCCTTTCAGATTTTATTACGGCAGGCCAAAGGGTTGACATCGCTAATTCATATATCAAGGCTGTTTATCAGTGCATTCCTTGGCTTAGGAATTTTAGAGGTAATGATGACATGGTCAAGGCAGCCTTGGGATACGCTTTTGAAGGACATGCTGAAATTCAAAAAACAAAAGTTGAAGTGACGGAAGCCTTATCCGAGAATATTCATTCGAATTTGAATGGGACATTGGATGATTTATATTGTGGTTCCACAATTATAACAAGGGTATATGTATGGAAAGTTTTCTATCAAGTAAAGATAAAAACGGGTAAGCATTTGAGTGAGTTAAAACAACAAATCGAAGAATTTTCTACGTTCTTTTCCCAATGGTTTTTATCGGTGGAAGACAAACTTGAAATAACTTTTGGCGACAGATGTGCTTTCCCGGAACTGTCTGATGCCAGAATTGAAGAAGGAGTTTTCTTAAATTATAGTACACAATTGATATAACTTTATCTATGGTGAATAAATATCGAGTAGATTGGCAAGCAGGGATGCGGCTGACCGATGAAACGTTTCGTATGTCGGACGAATATTACTTGTCTTGCCTGCAACCATTATACGCCGCATTGGTTAACGGAGACTATGGATTTCTTGAACTGCCGATTTTCCGGTATGAACAGACGGAAACAAGTTTGTCGGTAACAGAACTGCAAGCGAATGCCATCAGTCGGTCTGGAAAGCTGATCCAGTTATCTTTTTCACGGGAAGAGAGGAGTTTGTTTCAAAACATTCGTCTACCCGAAACAACAGAACCGTTAATCTTATTTTTGGATAAGACTTCAGATAAAACAATCAAGGTATCCTGCAATGACACTTCTGTACCCCTTTGCGATGCTGATTATCAGTTACTGGTAAAGCTTGAGAGCGAGCATTATAATAATCCGGATGCCGTTCCGTTTGCCCGCTTTGTCTATAGACACGGATGGAGCATGGATGAAGCTTTCGTTGCTCCATGCATTTCATTGCGTTCCAATGGGGCACTTTTGCGTGCTGCCGCAAACTATGCAGTGGAGATAGAAGCTCTTGTCAATGCATTGAAAGATGCCGTCAACACAGAACAATATACGTTGGTAATGGCTGCTATTCCTGCATTGTGCCGCATCGCTATTGAAGTAGAGAAGGAAGCCGACTGTATGACACCTCGACATTTGATAACTCTTATGCAGGAAGGCATACAGGTATTGCTGACATTGATAAGTATGGAAAAGGATATCACAGTTCCTGAAACAGAGAAATGCATGGCTTTTGTTGAGTCTCATTATACTCCTTATGTAATTTCAGAGATGGTACATGAAGGTATCCGGTTGACGCACCTGCTGATAAGTTTGCCGCAACTTTTCAGGCAGAAAACGGCAGTTGTGGCGGAGGCAAGACTGGAGTCGGAAGTGGTAAGGCCACCACGCAGGATAGTAGGCAGCACTGATAGCATTCGTAAAAAGCACCATTAATCTTATAATCATAGGCATGCATTATAGTGATTCTCCCATACGTTTCGTAAACGACGAGCAGTTGAACCTTCAGATTGACCGACCATTGTCTAACGTGGTTTCTGTCATCGACAACTGGGTAGATACCGTAGTGTTTACCAGCATACGGCGCTTTAAGGCTGATGAAGAATTTGGGTTCAGTTTTTGGGATAATGAATTTATTGCCATGAATTTGGTAGATTTCAACCATGGCGCTGATTTTAAGATTGTGAAGCGTAAAAACAACCGGGAAGAAAAGGTGCAGATGTCGAGAGCCGGTATCAGGCAATGTGAGAGAAGTGTGCGCGACAGCATTTTGTATTACATCCCATACCTAAAGAACTTGGAAGTGGAAGTACAACTTAGCATGGAGAAGAATAAGTTTTCCCGTCGGGGTGAAAATAGCAAATATGTGGTCAGGGTTTTGGTTAAGGGACGATTGACTTACAATGAATTTGTCGGTACACGCGAAGGTGAGTATCAGCGTGAAGTGGAATTTTTTATGGATCCGTTTTTAAATAACAAATAATGGATGTAAAGGTAAGAAACAAGGTTGCTGAGATACAGCAGGCGTTGGAACAGGATGAGCAGCGCATATCGCTATCCGATCCTGTGGCAAAGATGATGCTTGTCGCTTTGGCCCACCAATCTTGTGAGATAGAACGAAAGATGGATCAGACGGTAGAAAGACTGTCTGAACGTTTCTGTGACCAGGTGTTATTACAGAGCAACCTCAAGGCACAACCTGCAGTTACAGTGCTTAGTATCGGCAACGGGCGCGAATGTACACCTTATTTTATTGACGAAAATGATGCGTTTACCTACAAACCCACCAAGTGTAATTATCGTCCGATATTCAAGACGCGCATCGTGCCCGGCAAGCTGATGGCTTGCTTCATGAACAATACTCTGCTGCAACCTGATAAGCAGCCCGTTCAAGCGACATGGCCGGACAACCGGTATAATAAAGAGTTGTGGTTGGCATTTGATGCGGCAGGGGAAGTTAATACGCTGGAGGATGTCATGATTGCTTTGTCACATCCATTGCCAGACGATAGTTTGACGGCTGAAGTGGGAGATGTGCAGATCCCCTTGTCTTTGGTTATGGAAGATATGCCTCGTACGCTAAATTCAAACTTCATGCTGGCTGAATTCTGGAAAAAAAGTTTGGTATACTATGGTCTGTGGTTGTACCGCTTTGGGAAATGTTCCAATAAGCGTACGCTGCATCGCGGAGAAATCCCGGCTTGGATTATGGATTCGTATGCACAGGAAATCTTGGAGCCTTTTATAGGCAATCGTTTTTTGTGGATACGAATCAAAACAGACCGGGGGATTTCATTGCCACTTGACACGGCCATTTTATTGAATTGCATTCCAGCTGTAAATTATGACATCCAAGATGTGAAACTGAATTATAGCGAACCTATTCAGCGTTTAGAAAATGATAAAACGGGCACTTATTTTTTAGATGTGGTGCAAAATCAAGAACAGGCACAAGATTTCTTTATACGTGATTTCGATGTCAACCAATATGATAATGAACGGATTCGTGAAGATGTAACCAATCTTTATCGTCATTACGTAAACGATTATTTTGCCTTTGTAGACAGCAATTCATTGCACGACGGAGCTACACTTCGTTCCTTGCGTCAGTCAATGATGCAGGTTTACGATTCATTGGATGAATTCCGTTCGGGAAATGTCCGCCGATACGGAGGAACATACGCCATTCGTAACCCTCGGAACAACCAGCAACCCATGGTGCTGACCTATTTCACAACCAATGGCGAACGGGGAAATCTTCTAAGACGTGGCGGAAGATTAACATCAACAAATGCCGCTGTAGGGGATGTTGAAGCGTTGATTGACGCAACAGGAGGACGCAATAAAGTCAGAGATATAAAGACACGCAAAGAATTGGCAAGGCATATTGTGAACAGTAATGACCGTTTGTTCACCAAAATGGATTTGCTGCAATATTGCAAAATGGAGTTTATGCGTGCTTTTGGAGAAGAAGCCATAAGCTATTGCAACATATCTCTATCTGAAAGCAATGTTCCTGTTGACAGACATATAGAGAAATGCATTAATGTGCATTTTCAAATCCTCTCCGAGTCATTGAAAGAAGAGATAAACAAGTCTGATTTTTTTGATTACTTGAAAATTAATATTGAGTTGAGAAAGAGTTTTTCTTGTCTATTAATAATTTTTATATAGTAGCCTTTTGATATGGAGCAATTGTTAGGCTATCGAATATATCAAACGAATAAAGTCGTATCCGTTCGCTGGGTACAACAAAAATTAAATCGGATTATGCAGACACAAATCCGTGAAGATGATAAATTGGGTCCTGAAACTATATCATTAATCCGTAGGTTTCAACAAAGTCGAAATTTAACTCCAGACGGTCAAATTGGACCTTTGACATTAGAAGCTCTAATGGATGCAGACCCGTGGAAAAATAAAAAGGCAGAAACAGCCAAAGAATCCAATTATGATAAGATTACCAATATAATTGATAACATAATAGACGCTTTGGACGAGGCTTTTTACAACAATAAGGGATTGGTAGGTCTTAGTTTCTTTACCGGAAGCGATAGTGTAAAAGATTTAAAAGTAGGAGCAACAGATCGTCATAGCTTAAGTAGGCTTTACAATAAGGCACTAAATGAAAAAGACTTCTTTAAGAAGAAAATAAAAGCTATGCCAGAGTCATACATAAACTTAGGTAAAGAGTTAAATAACACCAAAAGTTCGGCGCGAAAACTGCAAATTCAAGAACAGATGAAAAGCATTAGAGTTAATCATCTTAGAGAAGTTTCTACGGCAAAGAAGAGAGCTAATCAAATAGTAGAGACCATAAATAAAGTCAAGAATATAGGAACAACTTTAAACGAATGCATTCCAAAAATAATGTCATTTTTGAAGCCATTAGGAAAGATTTTTAAAGTTATAGAATGGAGTTCGGTTGTGGTTTATATAAAAAAAGGGTGGACGTATTTTTCTGAAGGCAAATGGATTGATGGATATGAGTATTTATGTAAGGCTTTTTCTAAAATATTAGAGATTGGCATAATGGCACTCGCTACTTCAGCAGCAGTCGCGGGTACAGTAGCATTATGTGCAACAGCTGGTTTAGGAACCGTAGCAACAGCAATAGCGGCATTGGCCGCTACTATCGTTGTCGCTATTATAATATTCTGTATATCATACTTTTGGAACAAATATATTGAATATTATTTTGATAATTTATAGCAAATATGATACAATGTAATAATTGTGGCTACCCCGTAATAAACGGGATGCACACTTGCCCGAATTGCTTGGCAGAAATGCCTGACGAGATTGTTGCTCCTGTAGCAGCGACAGAAGAGGAATGGTATGACGAGGATGAAATACCTTGTTGCACTTTACGGCCAATTTCGCTACCGAGTGAAAGAGAAATGACTGAAAAAGTTTACGATGAAGGTGCTGAGGTCTATCTTTCTCGTCAGAATACCGTTTCGCATGATACGACCATTGATGATGAAGAGCAGGCTTGCCTATTCTTCTCGGATGGTCATTGGTTCATAGAAGACCGTTCCAGTGATAATTCAACATACGTTCATGCTGGAGCTGGTATAAAACTTGAACCTGGCGATATAATAAGAATGGGAGATAGATTATTTGAGTTTAATATAAAATCAAGAAAGCAATAATACTATGGCTAATGATAAAATTCATGTCTTTTGGTCTGGTAATGGCGCAAAAGAAGAAGCGCAAAAATTTGCTTCTGAAAATGGATACTTAGTGCTTGAAAGTACCCATATAGCAGAGTATAAAGAAAAGACGCTTAAAAAGCAAAGGCGCAATCTTGAAAAGTTGGGAAAATCATCTCGTGAAATATGGTATCAAAATGAATTGCCAGAATGGGAAAAGTTGTCGCGTTCTTATGCGGAATCTTCGCCATATAAAACGGTTCATGTTTTTATTGATGTTGCATACATAGAGCCTGAAGATATGAGGTTTACGAATCATTCAGATAGCAATGAAAAATCAGTTTCCAAAGAATACAGAGAAAAACCTTGGTTGAATGATTTCTACTACGGATGGACAGAAGAAGACTTTATAAAGTTTCGTTCATGTTTCCCTAATGGTCAAATCCCTAAATCAATGAAAGAGTGTTCCTATGATAGAAAAAGAAGTATTCTTCATCGTGTTGAGCATCCTATATTGAAAGAACAAGGGAAAAACTTGATTATACATTATGTAAATAAGAATGCAAGATGACGATAAAAAATTCAGTTCAACGCTGCGATTTTCGCATGCACGATATGATAGATGGGAAATTCCGGGTAGAAAGGGTACTTAATTCTACTCGGAGTGACCAAAAGTTTAAGGTGAATGATACATCCGGTAATGAGTACATCCTGAAGTTGCTAAAGCTTTGGGAAGTGGAGCCCAGTCTTCGCCAAAAGATGTTGCTCTCGGCTGATAATGAAATAAAGAGTTGTCAGATAAAGAGCAATTACCTTACCAATATCGTACACACAGGTATGGTAAACGGCAATCCTTATCTGCTTTTGGAATATTGCAAGTCCTTGGATTTATCTCATCTTATCAGGAGCCAAAGGTTGGATATCGTAAAGACTGCCAAAGAAATACTATATGGATTGCGAGACCTGCACAAATCGGGGAAGGTACATTGTCAGCTAACTCCGGAAAACATCCTTATAGCTGATGGCAATCGTGTTAAGTTAACCAATTATGTAATACTTGGTGGCAGAGCCAACTTATTGGCGAGCAAGAATAAGACACTGCATTCGCATTTCATTGATAAAGCATTGGCTTATCAGGCTCCAGAACTTTACCGATTAGAACGATATGCCACTATACTTCCTTCGGTTGACATATTTTCTTTCGGCGTGATATTGTTCTTTATGCTGACCGGTGAATTGCCTTATGGGAAGTTGGTTACAGAATCAGATTGGATACATTATCAGACTCGTGTACAAAGCGATGACTGGAATAGAAATATCTTATTCCGAAACGAACAGCGGGAGATGTGGATGAACATATTGGAAGCATGCTTGTCTGCCGACCCTCACAGCCGTGCAGGAAGTGTTGATGAATTGTTGGAGAAACTTCCAGGGAATGAATATCCATATATTGCCGTACAAGGTAGCCAAGTAGAAGCTCCAAATGCAATATTAAATGGCATCATGCTTCATGTGATGCAAGGAAATGACTGGGGAAAATGTTACCGTCTGCCGGAAATCATGCCGTCACCCAAAAGAATTATAACCTTGGGGAGAAAAGATGACTCCATATTCAACCAGATTCAATTATCCGAACCTGTTTCTTCGTATATATCCCGTCGTCATTGCACGCTTGAATGGGATGATGAAACCGAAACGTGGTATCTTCGCGATGGGCAGTGGGATAAAGAGGTACAAGGGAATTGGGCTCGGTCTTTGAATGGCACGTACATTAATTCAAAGGAAGTCACAGAAGAGGGAAGTAAAATAATTCCCGGGGATATTATATCTATAGGTAATGTAAAACTGAGAGTAGAAGCATATTAAAATTAAATGAATGTCCACAATTTGCCAATTTGGCCACGTTGAAAATGAAGATATACTTCGTTGGCCGATGAAGTATATCTTCGTAGGCAGTTGCAGTATATATTAAACGGCTGATGAAGTATATCTTCGTTCTCAGAGGGCATATATTGGCCGAATGCGGACATTCATATAAAATTACATTTCAAATGAATATCATAAGACTACAAGGCGAAATAGAAAAGCGGAATGGTATATATTATGAATATGATACAGATGCTATTCCTTTAGGAGAGGGAGGCATGGGGCGTGTATTCAAAGGATTCCGTGTAATAGAAAGAACAGGAGAAAAGATGCCTGTCGCGATTAAGGCTATCTATGAGAATATACCTGAACATGTTGTCGAACGTGCCAGAAGGGAAGCCAATATCCAATTGGAGAATGACAATCTGATACGGATGTACGGTTTTGTTGAAACAACGTTCCAGACAGAAAGCGGGGGTAAAGTTAAGGTACATTACCACGTCATTATGGAATTGTTGGTAGGAGTAACCCTTGAAAACGTAATGAATGGAATTACTTGTGACCAAAATGGCATGCAGATTCCATTTGCTGCAGAAATTTACAGTCAGTATTTACAGAATCGTGATGCAGCGGTTGTTAGAATTATGAAGCCCATTTTATCCGGTTTAATGGCGTTGCATGATAAAGGGTATATCCATAGGGATATTGACCCTTCGAATATAATGATTACCATAGATGGAAAGATTAAACTTATTGATTTTGGGATTTGTAAGCAGATTGTTTCTCTCGGCAGTGTGGATAAGGCTTTGACCGCAACCGGTGTGTTTATGGGAAAAGTGAATTATGCCGCTCCAGAGTTGGTGCTTGGAGATGTGAAAAACCAAAGTTATACTACTGATATCTATGCATTAGGCGTTTTGCTTTATCAATTATGTACCGGTCATTTACCTTTTACAGGCACAGATCAAGATGTTTTATCAGCCAATTTGCGTGACCCATTGCCGATGAAAGATGTTCGCAATGTTGCTTTGAAAAGAATTATCCGCAAAGCTACAGACAAAATACAGTCTAAGCGGTATGCTTCTGTAGCGGAATTTAGGGTCGATTTGGAACATGTGCTAACGAATGGCAATAAAAAAAACAGAAAATTGGTTCCGCTTATGATCGGATTTGCATGTGTTGTGGTAGCATTAATTGGCGTAGCCTGTTTTCTCTTTTATAATGAGTCTGAAAAAGAAGTGGCAAAACCTACACTTAGGCAACCAACCTGCGTGGAAATGTACAATCAAGCTTTATCCTTTTTGAATCAGAAAGATAGCATTGAACTTCAAACAAAAGGAAAAGAATTACTAAGGATCCTTGTTGAAGATAGCTTATTTGCGCCAGCAAAAGTAGATTATTATGTCAATCTGCTTAATTCAAACAATTCATCAGAAGTAAATTCCGGGTTTGCCGGACTATGTCAGATAATTCAAGAAGATACACTGAATAGTATAGCATTGTTTGAATGTGGACTTACATTGTCGAAAGGAAATCGCTTCTTTAATGTGCCAACCGTGCGTCAATCTTTCTTAAATATAGAAGCCGATTTGGATAAGGCCAATGATTGGTTGTTCAAAGCTATGGAAATTGATACAGCAAACTATAAGTCTGTGTATTGGGCATTTAATAATCTGATGGAAAAAAAGATTGCAGGGGATTTGCCGGCAAGTGGGGATAAATTAATTACAAAGTTATACGAAATGTTTATCAAAAGGGCTAAGGAGTCCAATGATGTGGCAACCGATATATATATAAATGCTATAAAAAGCGATACGGAAACCTTAAAAGCTTGGGGATTACTAAAATAGATTTGAATTATGAGAAAGATTTTTTTGTCATTATTATTAATCGGTTATTTCTCTGCTGCTTATGCTCAAGGATTTGCTTATGATGATAAAACCGATGTAGGAAATGGACTTTATAAAGTTAAAAGTGGTGATTATTATGGGATTATAGATAAAAATGACAATGTCATAGTCTCGATAGAATATCAGGATATATTGTTCCATGAAGGAAAAGCTTTGCTCACTAAAGATGGTTTTATCCATGGTATTGTTGATTCCTTAGGTGCTACTAAAATGTTTAATGCAGAATACAAGGTTCATCCTAAATATCGTTATATTTATGATGGATATATTATTGTTGGCGAAGATAAATGGGGATATATAGACGAAAATGGAAATCCTTTACGTATCAAGGCAAAGGGCTTTTTTTCATTAGGGAAGAAATCTCCTACTCAATTTGATGATGTGGCTCCTTTTGTAGAGAACTTTGCTGCAGTTTATACGCATAAAGATGGCTGGAGGCATATTGATAAAGAAGGAACAGAACATTACAAATTGAGGGATAAAAAGGTTAAAGTTTTTTTTCGGTCTTCTGTTTATAAGGGTGAATGTATTATTGTTACCAATGACGGCATCAAACAATATCAAGAATCAGATGACGGAACATTTGCTGTAGTAAAAAGAATATTATCTCCTTCATCCTCATTTATAGAAAAGAACCAGGATGGAAGTTTTACCAAATTGATTTTCAAAGAAGGTATTTTAACATTAGACTCTCTTATGCGTGTTACAAAATACGAGAATGGGACTGATTCTATTATTTTTATACAACAGCCTAAAAAACACATAGTAAAAAAAGTTATAGCCCCAATTGATACAATATCGCTTGAAAATGATTTGCAGGTTGGGATTGTATCTCAAAATTTGCAAGCAAATTCGAAAGGACAGGCTCATGCTGAGATAAAAGTGAAAAATATTGGAAATGTTAAGTATGAGAATGTTCATATTTTTATAGAGTGTTCGAATGCTTCTAGAGAATGGCAAGGAAATATTGAGGCAAATTCTGAATTAAGCTTGTCTTTCACTATGCCAGCCCGCTTTTCTACTGCTGTTGTTAGGCGTAATATTGTTGTTCGTACCGTATATAATAAAGAGCAAATTGAGAAAAATTTTACAGTGGCTATAAAGCGCTATACTCCGGTACGTTCAAGGTAATAATGCCCTTATAAGCATTCTATTTTCGTAAGCACTCAAAGGGGGATGCCCTAAATTGAGTGCTTATCTATTGAGTACTAACTTTCAGGAACTTACCGTTGCTCCATGTATACACAATGGGAGCATTTATCAAATAAGATTTCAGCTTGTCTGCCGTAGTTTTATCCATATATTGAGGGGTGGTGTAACTTACTGAAAGCGACAGGTCTTTGTCGGACAAGCGTACTTCCTTCAGATACATGTCTGCATTCAGGCGTAAGTTACGCAAAGAGTCGGAAGCTGTTTCAGAAAGTACAGACTTATAAAATTCATTCTCTTCAGGCAAAGTTACAAAATCTGCTGCCGGTAATTCATTCCAAGCCGTATCATAAAACTTGACCTCACTGTCGGGTACAGGACCACAATAAGTACGGACCACACACACCACTTTCACCGAATCGTTCAGCGGCAACAGTTTCATTTCTTCCCTACTTGACTTGCTGACGTGCACTAACAGGTAATCGTCTGTCAACTTCAGCATTTCCGAGGTCTGTCCGAAACGGTTTTTCACCTCCGCTTTCATGTTGCTGGCGAGAAAATCACCGAAATCTTCCCGGTTCACTTTAGTCAACAAAGGAGAAAGCGAATCGGGTAAAGCAATGTATAATGATTTTAAATCTTGTGCCTGCAAACTCATGCTGCAAAGCATACACACAAGTCCTATAATCCATTTCATCTTAACTATCGTTTTTTATTTCCCGCCAAAGATAGGGATTTCTTTCGAGCAGACAAAACTATTTAAATGAAGAATGAAGAACGCAGAATGAAGAATTCCATGCGGATGAAAATTCTTCATTCTGCGCAAAGCGCGATTCTTCATTCCTCATTCTTCATTCGCTTCAAGAAGTCGGTAGGGCTTTCGCCGAAGTAGTCTTTATAGCACTTGGTGAAATACGAAGGCGCACTGAAACCTACTTCATACGTTATTTCAGCGATGGTCTTGTCGGTAGAAGCCAGCAACGAAGCTGCACGTTTCAACCGCGCGATGCGGAGCAGTTCGTTGGGCGAGTAACCGGTCAACGCCTTAGACTTCCGGTAAAGCTGGACACGTCCCAGCCCTAATTCCCCACCCAAGTCTTCCACACTCAAACCCGCATCGCCCAAACGGGCTTCAATCAACTCGCGCAGTTTCTCCACAAAACCCTTGTCCACCTCGCTGATTGACTCCTGTTTCAGAGCCGAACGGTCGGCAAAGAAACTTTGCAGACGGCGGCGGTTGTCTATCAGGTTCCGCAGGCGCACCTGCAGCAGCTTGGCACTGAAAGGTTTCAGGATGTACGAATCCGCCCCACACTCGTAGCCCTGCACCTTCTGCTCGTCCATCGTATAGGCGGTGAGCATCATCACCGGGATGTGCGAGGTCTGCACTTCCGACTTCAGCCTCCGGCAACACTCCATGCCGTCCATCACCGGCATCATCACGTCGCAGATAATGGCATCGGGCACGTATTTCATCGCCTGCTGAAGCCCTTCCTGCCCGTTGGAGGCCTCCAGCACCCGGTATTCCCTCTCCAGCAGCAACCTGACATAGTCGCGCACGTCCTGATTGTCATCGATGACCAATACCGTTTCACGCCGGTCGTCTTCGCCCGCTTCCGGAGACGCCTGCACCGTTCCCTGACCGGCGGAAAGCACCGCTCCCTCTTTCAGGCTTGCCGGAACCGCCTGCTTCTCCAGCCCTTCGGCAAGCGTGCCCGCCTGCTTCATCGGCATCTCCACCGTAAAGATGGTGCCCTTGCCTTCTGCCGAATCCACCTTCACCGTGCCGCCGTGCATCTCGGTGAAAGCCTTCACCAACGCCAGCCCGATGCCCGAACCGGCATAATGCACGTCTATCTGGTAAAAACGCTCGAAGATGTGCTGCACGTGCTCGGCGGAAATGCCCACTCCGGTATCCGAGACCTGATAGCGCAGCCAGCGTGTCCCCCCGTGCTCGAATTGCGACAAGGCAAGCTCCACCCGTCCGTTCTCGGGCGTGAACTTGAATGCGTTCGACAACAGGTTATACGTTATCCGCTCCAGCTTCCCGGCATCGGCTATCATCGTATATCCCTCATCGGAAGGAGCAGCCGACACCGAGAAATGCACATGCTTGCGATAGGAAAGCGTGCGGAAAGCCTCGGTCCACTCGTTCATCTCCCCGGCGATATCAAACTCCGAAAGGTACATCTTCAGCTTGCCGCTCTCGAACTTGCGGAAGTCGAGTATCTGATTGACGAGGCGCAACAGCACCGTCACGTTCTTATGCACGATGCGGAGCAGGAAACGCTCGTGCTCGTCCAGATTCCGGCTTGCCTCCAGCTGGTCGACGGGGTCGGCTATCAGCGTGAGCGGCGTGCGGAAGTCGTGCGACACGTTGGTGAAGAAAGCCAGCTTGGCGTGCGTCGCCTCCTCCAGCTGCTTGGAAAGGCTGATAAGCTGGTCGCGCTGCGCCTCCAGCTGTTTCTTCTGCTCGGACAACTCCACGTTCAGCCGGTTCTTTGTCCAAAAGCCCCGCACGGCGACAAACAACGCGATGCCGAACAACGCCAGCATCACCACGCACGTGTACAGCAAGATGCGCTGCGAAGCGTAACGGGTGAGGAAATGGTTTATCCTCTTGTCCAGCATGTCTATCTTCTCGTCCAGCTGGCGGATTTGCCCGGTCTGCATCCGCATCACCCGCGCGTTCCCCTTGTTGACCAACGCCGAAGAGAGCGCAACGTCGTGCTCGTAAGGCTTCCCCGTCAGGATAGCCATCGCCGTCTGCATCACCCGGTCGCCGCCGGTAGGATAAATAAAGGTGGCGTCGAGCTGCCCGCTTGCCACCTGCTCCACGCCATATCCCTCGCCCGCCAGCGCGTCGATGCCCACAAACAGCATTTCCTTCTCTCGCCCGTACTTCACCGCCGCCTCGTAGGCACCTGCCGCCATGCGGTCGTTGTGCGCAAACACCATGTCTATCTCCGGAGCGTGCGTCAGGAGCGAGTCGAACACCAGGCGCGCACGGTCGCGCCTCCAGCCGGCATCCACCGAAGCCGTCACCCGTATGTCGGGATACTCGCGCAAAGCGTCCGTCATGCCCCGGTGGCGTTCCGCGGCAGGCGTAGAGCCGCGCAGCCCCGTCACCTCCACCACCCGTCCCTTGCCTTGCAGGCGCGAGGCGATGTATTCGCCCACGTTGTAACCAATGGCATAATTGTCGGCGCCGATATACGCCGTATATTGGTTGGAGTGTATCTTCCGGTCGACCAATATCACCGGAATCCCTTTGCTGTATGCCTTCTCGATAACCGGCGTAAGGACATCCGCCTCGTTGGGCGACACCACCAGCAGGTCCACCTTGTTGCGCATCAGCAGCTCGATGTCGTGTATCTGCCGCTTGTTGTCATCGCCCGCGCTGCGGAACACCACCTCCGCCTCGGGATAAAACAACGCCTCGCGCGTGATTTCCCGGTTCATCTGCTCGCGCCACTCGTCGTCGCTGCACTGCGACACGCCGATGACGTACCGCCGTTGCTGTCCGGAGCATCCCGCCAGCAGCGCCAGTAGCAGAAACAAGCTTACCAAGGATATGGATATGCAGTTGTGCCTCATCGTATCATCCGTTTAAGTTCTTACCGATGCGAAGATACGCATTTCCGGCGTAATTTTCACCACAGATTGCGCAGATTCAGAAAATTAATTGACCGCTCCGCATAATCCGCAACGAATAAATCGCTACCTTTGCGGCAGAATCCATAAAGAGAAAGGAAAAGCTATGGCAAGACCCATCAAAGAAACCCCGATACTCTTCGGGGAAGACGCACGGCGGTTCGAGGAGCGGATGAAGCAAGTCCGCCGGGAAACGCCGGAAGAAAGAGAACAAAGGCTGGCTGATTATGCGTTATTTTTAAAGATGCTCGATTTGGGCGAACGTACAAAAAAGAAAAGCGTATGAAAGCCAGCCTGCAAACGCCCTTCTCATCTTACATCGTACGCAAGTTGGGACCTGAAGAAAAAGTAAAATCGTTCGATTGCGGCGATGCCGACTTGAACGATTTTATTTTAAATGAATCCGGATTCTACCAGCAAGCCTTATTGGCGGTTACTTATGTGTTCGAAGCGGCAGATGATGAAAACCACGAACACATAGCCGCATATTTCAGTTTGGCAAACGACCGCGTGTCTATGTCTGATTTTCCCACTAAAACGGAATTCAACCGTTTCCGGAGACATCGGTTTGTCAACGAAAAACGGTTGAAAAGCTATCCGGCTGCAAAAATTTGCCGTTTGGCTGTCAGTCAAGAATTAAAAGGACAACACATAGGCGAATTTATAATAAGGTCTATCAAAAGTTACTTCCTCGCCGACAACAAGACCGGCTGCCGTTTCCTCACGGTAGACGCATACGCCGCCGCCATACCTTTCTATTTCAAGCAGAAGTTCGTGCCGCTGACGGCAGAAGACGAGGGAGCCGCCACACGCTTGCTCTACTTCGATCTGAACGACATCGCCGATTAGAACAATCTCAACCCATGCAGTAAACCGGAACAACAATGAAGACACGAATCTTAGGAATGCTCCTGTGCCTGCTCTGCCTGCCGGGCTGCGGAGACAAGGCACAAAAGAGCCACAAAACAGCCGGTTCCGTCCAACAGGAGCAAGCGGACACCATGACTCTCGGCACGTCCGGCTTTCCGAAAGAAATCAAGAAGGCATGGCGCGTCAGCCTGCAAGACAGCATGGTGTATGTAACTCTGATGAATACCGCAGAAGACGGTCGTGAGCTGCAAATGCCATACGGCGTTTTCCCCTGCGAGGTCTTTCATTACGGAAACGGGAGATGGAAAAACGTGACCACCCAACTCGCTCCGTCCGAACAGCATTATAAAAAGAAAGAAGCCTCCACGTCTTACCCTTTCGATTTTCTTCGGGAAAGCGCCCCTGATGACCCCAGCCACATTTATCCCATCCCCAAGCCGGAGACGGAACTTACGGGATACAATTTGGTGGAACTCATACGAACCATTCGTCCGAACGAAACGGCACACTTTTCTTTTCCGCTCTACAACGGCACGACCGATTCGATAGAAAAAGGGCTGTACCGCCTTACCTTTTATATCGACGGAAAGCCTTGCCACATCGTCTTCGAACTCTGAGCTGAAATACCGTTAACCGTCACGCCGATTTACAATCCGGCGTAAATGAGTATAAGGAACCGAAGGTCGACAAAGTCAATTTTAATCCGCTCAGCAGATACCTAACAGAAAGCGGTAACTTAGTCGTTTACCGGATTAAAAATCCTCATACTCGATGCTTGCGGATTGCAAATCCGCAAAAACGGGAGCTTCAGTCACTCAAACCGTACCGTCCACCTCTTTAAAAAATTCACAGGCTTACCCTTTCGTGTTGCTGGAGCAGTGAAGCGGGGCAGGTCGGCTATTACTTTGCAGGCAATGGAATCCATACGGGCGGCTACATTGGGACTGGCACCGTTCTCTTCCGCCGATTTTTCAATGATTACCTGACGGACATATCCTTTTTTATCAATAAGGAAAGCAACATCCACTATTCCTTTACCAAGGTGTACATCGGCTAACTTCTTTTGCACATAATTCTTTAGGTCTATCGATAAAAGCGGATTTTCGGGATCGGAAGTATGTACAGGAAATATGGGGTCTGTAGCATAATTATAAATTGTATCTTTGCCTATCACATAATACGGAGGTGCAGTGTATAAAACGCTGGCAATAAATTCATCTTCCTTTACCGTATCTGCAGATTGAACATTTTGTTTTTTCCCTCCTTGGCAAGAAAGCAGGGCAAGCGATAATAATAAAAAGAGAATCGTTTTCATAGGCACAAAATTTTATACGGACAAATCTACAAAAAATTATCAAATTCTTTTGGAATTTCCGTTTTCTTCCTCTAACTTGCCGTGCAAATGAAATAAAAAAATATTGAATATCACCATAGTAGAGACGATGTGCACATCGTCTCTACATAAACGCAGATTGGCGCGGATTCACACGGATTGTTTTTTATTTTTAATCTGCGGAAATCTGCGCTAATCTGCGTTTCCTTATTATTCTGTGGTGAGTCCTTCCGTCAGCCGCGCAGGCAATACCGGCATCGCGCCGTTTTGCGTGCAGACGAATGCCGAAGTGGCTACCGCCAGCCGGTGCGCCTCGTTTACGGGCAAGCCACGCAGGATAGAGGCAACGAAAGCCGCGGTAAACGAATCGCCTGCACCTACCGTGTCGGCAACCTCCACCTTTGGGGTCTCTACAAACGACACCTCGCCCGGCGTGAAGACGTAGCTGCCGTTGACGCCGCAGGTCAGGATGAGCATCCGCAGGTTGTACTTGGCAAGGAGAATCCAGCACTTGTCCTGCAGGTCGATGCCCGGATAGCCGAACATGCGGCTGATGGTGACCAGCTCCTCGTCGTTTATCTTCAGGATGTTGCACTTGCGCATCGACCCGCAGATGATTTCCTTGGTATAGAAGCCCTGGCGCAGGTTGATGTCGAATATCTTGTACTGTCCCTCGCCATCGGGCATTACGTCCAAGAAGCGGTTGATAGTCTCGCGCGACACCACGCTGCGCTGTGCCAGCGAACCGAAACATACGGCGCGGGTCTGGCGCGCCAGCCCTTCCAGTGCCGGAGTGAAGGGGATGTTGTCCCACGCCACGCCCTCGCGGATGTCGTAACAGGGCACGCCGTTGCGGTCCAGTTCCACCTGCACCGTACCCGTGGGATAGGGCACGGTCTCTATCATGCAATTCAGTTTCTTTTCATGGAAATTCTTCAGAATCTCCACGCCCAACTCGTCTTCGCCTACCGCGCTCACCACACGGCTGTCCAGTCCGAACTGCGATACGTGATACGCAAAGTTTGCCGGCGCACCGCCTATTTTCTTTCCTTCGGGCAGCATGTCCCACAATGCTTCGCCCATTCCTACTACGATTGTATTGTTCATGGCTTTTAAGTTTTTAAGTTTTTGAGTTTTTAAGTTTTTGAGTTTTTAAGTTTTTGAGTTTTTAAGTTTTTGAGTTCTTGAGTTTAAGCATTTTGTCAAATTGCATGTAGGGGCGTATCGCATACGCCCTGAAAGCATCCGCATGGATTAGTGGACGTATTCGGGCGTATGCGATACGCCCCTACAAAACTTACAAACTCAAGAACTTAAAAACTAACGCTTCAGTTTAAACATATAAATAATCAGATAAATCACTCCTGCCGTCATCACCGCTACGGCACCGCTCTGGCCTACGGCATCGCTGGCGAATCCCATCAGCAGCGGGAAGACCGTGCCGCCGAACAGACCCATAATCATCAAGCCCGAAATCTCGTTCTTCTTGTCGGGCACAGCCAGAAGGGCTTGCGAGAAGACAATGGAGAACACGTTCGAATTGCCGAAGCCGATAAGGGCAATGGCGATGTAAATCACCGTCAGGTCGGTCGAAACGAACAGCAGCACCATAGCCACCAACATACACGCCACGCTGATGCCCAAGAAAGGTTTCGAAGCCACCTTCTGCAAGACGACCGCCCCCGACAAGCATCCCAAGGTACGGAAGATGAAGTAGAGGCTGGTGGCAAAGCCGGCATCGTCGAGCGGCATTCCCAAGCGTTCCATCAGAATCTTCGGAGCGGTGGTGTTGGTGCCCACATCGATACCCACATGGCACATAATGCCTAAGAAGCAGAGCAAGATGAACGGACGCCCTAACAGCCGGAGGCAACTGACGAAACCCGAAGCCTTGTCGGGAGCCTCTTCCTCAATCGGAGTGGCAGAAAGCCACAGGACGGCAATGACCGCCACCGCCATATAGACGGGGAACAGCACCCGCCAGCCCATGCCGAACTCCGGTATTGCCTGCGTGGCTCCCCACATGGCGATATAAGGAGCCAGAAACGAGGCAATCGCCTTGACAAACTGCCCGAACGTGAGCGAGCTTGCCAATTTGTCGCCCGTGATGATGTTGCTCAGCAACGGATTGAGCGAAGTCTGCATCAGCGCGTTGCCGATGCCTAACAGAGAGAACGAGCAAAGCATAATGCCATAGCTGTCGCCGAATATCGGGAGCAGCAGCGACACAAAGGTCACAGCCAAGCTAAGCACCACGGTATTCTTCCGCCCGATGCGGTTCATCAGCACACCCGTCGGCACGGAGAATATCAGGAACCAGAAGAACACCAGCGAAGGGAAGATGTTGGCTTCGGCATCGCTCAGCCCCAAGTCCGCCTTCACATAATTGGAAGCGATTCCCACCAAATCGACGAAGCCCATTGCGAAGAAGCAGAGCATCACGGGAACCAGCTTGCCATATTTGATTTGTTTATCGATAGTCATGTTTTCAAGTTTATAGTTAAGAGTTAATAGTTAATAACGCTTTTGATGTAGAAACGTCACATCACTATTCATTATTCATTATTAATTATTCACTAATTAAGCCGATATACCGTCATCGACTTCACGCTGAAGCTGCCGCGTCCCGACACGAACGACATCTTGTTGTAAGGTTCGGAAGGGAAGACCTGATTGGTCATCACAAACTTGCCGCCCTCTCCAAACGCTTCGATGCTGGTACGGTCGACAAACAAGCGCAGGTTAATCTCATCGGTATCTGGAACAGGCGCTACCGTCAAGGCTGGAAATTCGGGACTGAAATCCGTCTTCCCGCTCTCGGTGCGGTCCATTACGAACTGCTTGCGGGGCACATCGTAATACATCGCCACCTTTTCGCCCTTCGTGTTCTCCAAAGTGAAGCTGATGCGCGAAGCACCGGCATTTTTGATAGTCATATTGATTTCGTATGCCCCTTCGTTGTCCGCTAACAGAATCGGGATTTCATACGAATCTTTTACCTTGAACGGAGGAATAATCGTGTTTTCCTTCCGTGCTTTCTCTATTTCGGGCGAGGGAGCACAGCGCAACAACAGTTCGCCGTCTTGGCGATACAGGGTCAAGTCGCGGGCAATGGTATTCGAACCACGGTATTGCAGCGTAGGTAACACGCCTTGATACTGCCAGTTGCTCATCCAGCCCAAAGCGATGCAACGCCCGTCTGGCGCATTGTTGAAAGTCACTGTGGCGTAGTGGTCTTTCCCCCAATCCATCCATTTGGTCTGTGTAGGAGCTTCGTTGACGAACTTCTTCCCGTCGAACGTTCCTACAAAATACTGGGCAGCATTACCTCCGAACGGTCCGCCGGGATTGATGTTGCATATCAGCACCCAACGCTTTTCCTTCGTGCCTTCCACCGGAAGTTCTACCAAGTCGGGACATTCCCAAACTCCTCCGTGCGCGCCTTGCTTGGCACCGAAGCTGCTTTCATACTTCCAGTCTTTCAGGTTCTTCGAAGAATAGATATCCATCTCCTGACCTCCCGCCAGTATCATCACCCAATGCTTGCCAGGCGCATACCAGAATACTTTCGGGTCGCGGAAGTCGCGCTTCTCGGATGTAACAATCGGATTGTTTTCGTATTTCGTAAACGTCTTCCCGTTGTCGGTGCTGTATGCCATACTCTGCATCTGCACATCGCCCCACGGGCTGGGCTTCGCCGAAGTGTAGAAAGCAATGACAGCCCCTTCGCCGAAACCTGCCGTATTCTCATAATCGACTACCGACGAGCCGCTAAATATCGAGCCCCAGGCATCGGGAGTAATGGCATCCCCTTCAAACTTCCAGTTCACCAAATCGGTCGTTGTGGAATGTCCCCACGTCATGTTTCCCCAAGTGGAACCATACGGATTGTGCTGGAAATACAAGTGATAGACACCGTCTTTGTAGAACATCCCGTTCGGGTCGTTCATCCAGCCGTATGCCGGCGTATGGTGATAAAGCGGACGGAACTTCTCGCGGTTCGTCGTATCAAACGTGTCCGACAGCTTCATCTTCTTCCAACAGATAGCCGATTCGGGCATCCCCTGCACGTCGAGCGACAAATCCTTACCTACGTATGCCGACAAGTCGAGCGGCACATAGTAATCCACCTTCTCGCGGGCAAGGCGGATGTTGATGACGCTGCCCACCGTCTGGTTATTAATCACAAAATAAATCTTTCCTTCGGGCGCATTGTCCTGCACCGGAAGCAGCAGATACTTCTTCGCTTCCTTAATCTGAAGGATATTCTGTTCACTCACCAAATGGCGCACGTCGATAGACGATTCCGCCATACAAGTTATTGAAGCAAGCCCCATAAACGTTCCTAAACACAACGTTTTCACGGTATCGGCAATGCCTTGTTTCTTTAAGGTAATCATTGTTTTTAAGGTTTTAAATATGAACAACTAAAACTAAACTATCTCGGTTTGTATGTCACAAAGTTACGCTACCATTCGCTTTCAGCCTGTAAAAATCGTTTCAAATGCCAGCAAATTTGTTACGTTTGCATGAAATGAAACATTTATCTTATCATACCTATTGAGTTTTTTCTGCCACAGGAACGAATCTTTTTAACGGTGCGGACAGAAATCACTTCCTGCCCGCACCCCAACTAACCTTTCTTTATGCGAACCATTAATCAAAACCAGTCATTATTCGTACCCCTTGTTTTGTGTATACAAACCGGGGATGTAGAACATTTGATTATAAGGAATCGGGAAGAACTCATTCTTTCCGGGCGTATAGTGCGCATCCTTATAATAAGCTCCGTATGTTTGCTCTACCGTTTCGCCGGATTCATTCGTATAAGTATATACCGACTTCTGTTCACTTGCGAAATAAGCATTCAAGATTTGTGAAGCAATGCCCCAACGGCGCAAATCGAAATAACGTCCGTTCTCCATTGCCATTTCCAAACGACGTTCCCAACGCAGACACTTACGGGCAACTTCTTTATTAGCAAAGTATCCAGCCGGATAAAGAGCGATTTCACACTGGTCGGCAGCGTATGCGATATGCTTGTCGATTGAATTTGCTGCACGCTGGCGGATGGCATTAATGATGTCTTCCGCTTCACTCAAGCGGTTCAGTTCAATCAAAGCCTCAGCACGCATCAGCATCACATCCGTATAACGGAATACATAATCGTTCATCGCAAAAGCTTGCCAAGAGCCATTAAAAGTTTCACCTTGAGAACGTTGGGGAACTTCCTTCAATGATGTATAAAAACCATATTCGTTCGGCGTGCGCGAATTGGCAGTAGTCATCGTATATTCCTCTTCATATTTATAAGGGAATGAAGGCATTCCGACAGTATGGAACAAACGCGGATCCCATTTCTGAGCGGTAGGCTGACCATTAATCGGATAATCAATCTCATCGTTATAGTCATCGAACATCGGCAGACCGTCTTTCGTCTTGAACGCATTCACCAAGTTTTGAGAAGGCTTGTGGAAGTCCCATCCGCACGACCACATTTGCCAACAACCATTTAACGTATTCGACCAATTGGCACGTCCGTAGGTTGTATGGTCATCCTCGTAATCGGAAGTCTGTACGGCAAATACCGACTCTTTGCTATTCTTATACTCCGGAAGGAAAATGTCACCGAAATCTTCCATATAACCGTATTGCGAGTTCATCACATCATCGGTATAGTCTACCACTTTCTGCATATACTCATTATTGATATAGTCTACTCCTGTAGTAGCTTCATAGCCGTCTCCCCAAGCCAAATTCAAATAACACTTAGCCAAATAAGCAGCAGCCGCAATCTTGTTCGCACGTCCGTCTTCACCCGGCTTTTTCACTGGCAACACATCGTATGCAGCCTGAAAATCATCTATCACGTTTTGGAAGAGCTGTTCGTATGTCAAAGCGTCATTCCGTGTCTCCTCATACGTATTGTTCTTGTAAACCTCTTCATCAATCCAAGGCACTTGACGGAAAACGGTAAGCAACTTATAATAGAAGTGACCGCGCAAGAACCGTACTTCTGCCACCCGTTGACGAGTCGTTTCTTCACCCAATACGGAAACGCCATTTTGTTCCAAAGCAACCAACGCACGATTGCAACGCGACACAGCACAGAACAAACGGTACCACAATTCATCCATTTCGCCCGGAGTAGTCGGGGTCAATGTAGTCCAAATATCGAAAGCGTGATAGCCCGTATCATTCGGTCCGGAACCACCTTTCAAGCAATCGTCCGAAGTAATGTCGCCATACGGGAACAAATTAAACGGATAAGTGTACCAGCAATCGCCCAACATAGCGTATGCCGCATTGACCATCGCTTCCGGCTCAGAGAAAGCCTTGTCTTCATCCACCACAGCGGTAGGATTGTAATCCAAGAAATCGTCACAGCCTGTGAATCCCATTCCTAACGTACAGGCCAAGAATAATGTATATATCTTTTTCATAATTGTGTTGTCTTTATATGATTAGAAACCTATTTGTACACCAAATGAAACTGAGGTAGCCAGCGGATAGTTCCAATCCGGGTTTTCCGGGTCGGGACACGTAAGGCTTTTGCTCTTAATAGTCAGCAGGTTTTGTCCCGAAACATAAATTCGCGCATTTGTCATCTTAAATTTCGACAAGAACGAAGACGGAACATTATAACCTAACTGCAAAGTACGTAATTTCAAATACGAACCGTTTTCTACAAAATAACTGGAAGCACGACCTTCGTCCGCTGTATTCGAGGTGGTCAGCATCGGAATCGTTGAACCGGTATTGTTGGTATTCCAAGCTCCTAACAAACGATTACCTTTGTTAGAACCGGCATCCGTCACGCTCCAAAAATCGGTTTGGAACTTCTGATTGTTGTAAACATCCTTATCGCATACGCCTTGCCAGAACATCGAGAGGTCAAAATTCTTGTAATTCAAAGCTATATTCAATCCATACGAGAACTTCGGCACCGGATTGTAAATCCAATCTTGGTCATCCGCATTGATTACACCATTCCCGTCCAAATCTGCGTATTTAAGCCCTCCTACACGTGCATTAGGCTGTCCTGAAGCATCCACTTCCGCCTGATTCTGATAAAGTCCGGTCACTACATATCCTACGATTGAACCGTATGGCATACCGGATTCAACCAAGTTCTCCGTAGAAGTGTGAGCGTATGAACCTGTCGTTGTCGAAGGTAGATAAGTCACTTTATTGCGGAAGAAGTCTGCATTGGCATTGATGTCTAATCCTAACCCGCAAGCAAGGTTTTTACGATAACCCAAAGAGAACTCCATACCCCAGTTCCGCAAAGAAGGACCGTTCAACCAAGATGCACCACCTTCACCAAGAGCACCCAAAAAAGCCGGATTAATCAACATATCATCCACATCCTTGATATATCCGTCAATCGTTCCGTATAGACTGCCATTGAAGAAAGTGAAATCTGTACCTATATTATATTGGGTAGCCGACTCCCATTTCAAATCAGGGTTGGCAAGCTGAGTGGCACGATAACCAGAAGGGAATGTACCCGAACCTTGCAAGAACAAATCGTAAGCAGTAGAAGTTACACGATCCAAGCCATAATCTACAGTGTACAAACCAAATTGCGCATTATTATCGATGGCTTGGTTACCGGTCTCACCCCAAGAAAGGCGAATCTTCCAGTCATCCATCCAATCTTTTTCCAATAATTTAGAAATACGGAAACCCAACGTTGCTGCCGGGAAAGTACCCCAGCGGTTATCTTTACCAAAACGAGAAGAACCATCACGACGGATTGTAAATGAAGCCAAAATCAAATCGTCATAATTGTAATCCACCTTTCCGAAGAAAGAAGCCAAACGGTAACCAAACTTAGCACCACTGTTTCTCATCGAACCGGTAGCGGCATTCGGCCACATATAATCGGGATCTTCCAAAGCATAGCCTTCTGAATAAGCCGTAAAATCAACCGTGCTTTCTTTCGACATTTCAGCACCGAGCAAGACTGTGATATCGTGTTTGTCTGCTACCTTGAAATTATAGTTTGCCGTATTCGACCACGTCCAGTTCACCTGATTCCGATGCGACAGGTTGGTCTTAGCAATATCATTGTTCACAATATCCGAATGGAACGTAGGAGTCATCGAGTTGATGAACGACAAATACGTGTCCAAGCCAAAATTAGAACGCAAAGTCAATCCTTTTATCGGTTTGATTTCAACGTAAGCATTACCAAACAGACGCCAGTAATCCAAATGGTTGTTGCGGTTATCGTATTGTTCACGCACCGGGTTCTGACGGTCGCTCATACCTCCCACCGGTCCGGCAAACGTAACTCCATCTTCCTCATAAACCGGTACAGTAGGAGCCATCTTCAGCGCGTTTTCCATCGGAGCACAATCCACTTGCTTCGAATAAGTCAGCGTAAAGTTCTCGCCGACAGAAATATACTTATTAATATTGTATGAAGAGTTCATACGTGCAGATATATTTTCAAAGCTGGTGTAATTCAAAATACCGTTATTCTTCTTATAGCCCAAAGAAAACATCGTAGAGTGCTTATCCGTTGCGTGTGACAAAGACAAATCGTATGTTTGCGCAAATCCGGTACGTGAAATTTCATCGAGCCAATCGGTATCCGAATACCTCATCGTTTTCTTACTATTGATATAACCATCATACAAGCCATTGACCGTATAGTTCACATAGCTGCTTGTCGCAGGATTCCAAACCGTAATCGGAGTACCCGAAGCCGCATTCAGATTTAATCCGTAATTGCTTGCGTAAGTCACAGGGTCAAGTCCGTCGTTCAATGCAGCCTGTGCCATAGCCGTGGCATATTCGGCTGAATTCGATAATTTCATCAACGATTGGGAAGTGTAGAACTGAGCTGTCAGATTTGCGGAGAAGTCCACCTTAATCTTATCTCCCTTCTTCCCTTTCTTGGTAGTAATGATGATGACACCGTTCGAAGCGCGCGAACCATAAATAGAAGCGGAAGCCGCATCTTTCAGAACCTGCATACTTTCAATATCATTCGCGTTCAAGGAATTCAAAGCCTGATTCGTAGGCACACCGTCAATCACATACAACGGGTCTTGCGATGAATTAAAAGAACCGATACCACGGATGCGCACCGTACCTGTACCGATAGGCGAACCTGTTGTAGTGATAGTCATACCCGGAACTTTACCTTGCAAAGCCCGCATCGGGTCCATATCCGAATTGGTTTTCAATTCATCTGTAGAAACGACCGCAACCGAACCGGTCAAGTCCGCCTTACGTTGGCTTTGATAACCAGTTACAACGACCTCATCCAATAACTCGGAATCTTCTTCCAACGTAACACTCATTACGCTCTGCGCTTTCAAAGTCTGAGTCTTACACCCTACATAAGAGATAGAGATTTCCGCCCCTTCTTTCACGGTTAAAGAGAATTTGCCATCCAAATCTGTAATGGTACCGTTCCTGTCGTTTCCGACTTCTACTACAGAAGCTCCGATGACGGGGAACCCGTCTGCCTTGGAGACCACTGTTCCGTTCACTTGCAAGTTTTGTGCTTGCACCGCCGCACACCATCCGATAAGGAAGAGTGCAAATAGGAATAATCTTTTCATGCCTTCCATTATGCATTAAATTTTTAGTTGAACAAATATATGAAATTACTCGCTAATCCCAAGAGTTTTCCGTTCTTGAGAACACTGCAAATGTAGCAAGCAATGCAAAAGCGGTATAAAAGAAATGTTTCATCTTCAAGCAAATATGTTTCCATGTAACATTTTTGCTAAAAGATGAAACATAATTGATAACAAGAAAGCTATTCTGAGAAAACGTTCACGCAATCAAACGACGTTTCTATTTATCTGCATAGTGCTTGCCATTCCAGTCCTCGCATAATCCTAAGAATCGGGTAGGAGGTAAATGCTAATCATAGAAAGGCATTTGCCTCCTACTTTCACATTTACCGACCTCCCACACCACCGTACAAGCGGTTCCGCATACGGCGGTTTCGCGCTTTCTCATCTCACGATGTGTGGCAAGTTGTTTTCAGCCATCCCTCGGACTAGCGTCACTCCTACTCTATTGTCGGATTCCGTCCTATCGTGGTGAGTAGGGAAGCTCCTTTCGGACATCTGACTACAAAAGAGTCTCAAGGGTAGCAGTCATTTACTATTGCACTGCGCGATTCGGTCCTTCCCCATAGACACACGTGTCTTAGGTACTATAACCTCTGCTGACTTCTCACGGCAAGCTTTACTCCGTCAGGGCACATCGAATGGGTACGTCTTCGCCATGCGTCCGTGAGACCTCCTCGGATAAGGGCATTGTCTTTCCATCTTATGCCTACTTCATTTACACCGACCGTTCCGAATAGCTATCGGGCTTTGGTTTGTGTAGAAACCTTACCCACGGTCAAATGCCTTGTATGAAGTTTCTGTTCGTTAGACCAGATGTTTGCCGCCGGCTTCCTTCAGATTCCACCTCGCGATGGACACCCTTGCCTTGGGCTATGTGATTCCCGCTATTAGGGCTCACTCGGGACTTACACCCGTTAGACAATGCTCATGCCGAGCGTACTACTAGGACTGCAGTCCTACTACTAATAGGACTGCAGTTTCTACTCCTCAACACAGCAATCCTAATTAGGGAGGACTGAAAACGGAGTTATATGGAACGTTTCAAACAGTTTTATTCAGAAACTGTTTGAAATTATCGTGTGCTGATTTGGGATGAGTTTTTAAGGCATTTCCGCTTGTGCGATGAGGAGGATAGCGGGCTATCTGACGAAGAACAGGAGCGAAAAAGACAAAAAAATCGCCCAAAGCACACACGAAAACGGATACATCAAGACAAGAAAAACTTTTTGGAGAAATTCAAAACAGCTTCTAAATAAAAAGACGATCCTCCCTGATGAATATAAAATGAATGTCTGCAACCAGCCCCAATAATGATGCACAACTGAAGCATATCTTCACCTCAGGGGAGCATACAGGCCGGATGCAAACATTCATTCAAAATAATCTTTCCTAGAATGTATCAGCTCATCTTCGCATTGTTTCCAAACTTTGACAGGACTTTATTTCTGCCTGATAAAGATATTGACTGGTGTTCCTGAGAGTTTCCAACGTTGACGAATCTGATTTTCCAAAAAACGCTTATAAGGTTCTTTTACGTACTGCGGCAAATTGGCAAAGAACACAAAAGAAGGTATCTGCGTATTAGGCAACTGGGTAATGTACTTAATCTTGATATATTTACCCTTATTTGAAGGAGGTGGATATGCCTCGATTACAGGCAGCAACGCTTCGTTCAAACGGGCAGTAGGAATACGTGTCATACGTGCCTGAAATACATCTTTAGCTGCTTCGAGAACCTTGAAGATGCGTTGCTTGGTAAGCGCCGAAGCAAAAATTATAGGAAAATCGGTGAACGGAGCCAAACGTTTACGCACAGCATCTTCGAAAAATTTCATCACCTTGACCGACTTGTCTTCTACCAAATCCCACTTGTTGACAACCACAACCAATCCTTTCTGGTTGCGTTGAACCAAAGATACGATATTCAAATCTTGCCCTTCAATACCACGGGTAGCATCCAACATCAGGATGCAGACATCTGAGTTTTCGATGGCACGGATGGAACGGATAACCGAATAGTATTCCAAATCTTCATTCACCTTGTTTTTCTTCCGGATTCCTGCCGTATCAACCAAGTAAAAATCGAAGCCGAACTTGTCATAACGGGTATAGATAGAATCGCGGGTGGTACCGGCTATTTCGGTCACGATATTCCGCTCCTCGCCAATAAATGCATTCACAATCGATGACTTGCCCGCATTAGGACGCCCCACTACGGCAAAGCGAGGAATATCTTCGTCAATCAATTCGCCTGCTTCTTTTCTAAACTTGCTCAGTACCAAATCAAGCAAATCTCCCGTTCCGCTTCCACTTAAAGCTGAAACACAATACGGGTCACCCAATCCTAACGAATAAAACTCGGCAGCATTGTATTGCAAATTGTTATTGTCGGTCTTGTTGGCCACCACAATAACAGGTGTTTTCGAACGGCGAAGAATATCTGCCACATCCATATCCAGATCAGTCACTCCATTCATAACATCTACCACAAACAAGATGACATCGGCCTCTTCCATTGCCAATACCACTTGTTTACGGATTTCTTCTTCGAAAATATCGTCCGAATTAACTACCCATCCTCCGGTATCAACCACCGAAAACTCCTTTCCTTGCCACTCCGACTTACCATACTGGCGGTCGCGGGTCGTACCGGCCTGTTCATTCACAATAGCCTGACGGGTCTTCGTCAGACGATTAAACAGTGTCGACTTTCCCACATTGGGACGTCCTACGATTGCTACTAAATTTCCCATATACTTCTTAAATGTTTACGGCTGTCACAGCCGAAATTAATCTAACTGATAACCAAAATTCTTGAGCTCTTTATCAGAACTACGCCAATCTTTGTCTACCTTCACAAAGGTTTCCAGATAAATAGATTTCTGGAAGAAATGTTCCAATGTTTTACGCGCTTCGGTAGCCACTTTCTTCAGAGCTTTGCCTTGATGACCAATAATAATACCTTTCTGTGATTCACGTTCAACATAAATGACTGCATTGATGTGAATGCTTTTAGCTTCTTCCTTAAAACGTTCGACCACCACTTCTACCGAATAAGGGATTTCCTTGTCATAATACAGCAAAATCTTTTCGCGGATAATCTCTGTTACAAAAAAACGAGCAGGCTTGTCTGTCCATTGGTCTTTTCCGAAATAAGGAGGAGAATCGGGCAACAGTTCTCTGATGCGCTTCATGACCACATCAATGTTGAACTTCGCCTTAGCAGATACAGGAATAATTTCTGCACTGGGTAACATGTCGTGCCATTCTTCCACTAATTTCACCAGATTCTCCTGATTGGTCAGGTCTATTTTATTGATGAGTAACAAAACTGGAACTTTTAAATTTCGCACTTTTTCCATAAAATCAGCATGTTTGTCTGCCTTTTCTATGGCATCCGTCACATACAGCAAGATATCCGCATCAACCAATGCTGACTCGGAAAAATTCAACATTGATTCTTGCAACTTATAGTTCGGCTTCAAGACTCCCGGGGTATCGGAAAACACAATCTGCATGTCGTCCGTGTTCAAGATTCCCATAATACGATGACGGGTAGTCTGTGCCTTAAACGTAGCAATGGAGATACGTTCGCCCACAAACAAATTCATCAATGTAGACTTGCCTACATTAGGATTGCCCACGATATTTACAAATCCAGCTTTATGCATACTCTATTTATTTATCTACTAATCGGGTAGGAGGTAAATGCTAATCATAGAAAGGCATTTGCCTCCTACTTTCACATTTACCGACCTCCCACACCACCGTACAAGCGGTTCCGCATACGGCGGTTTCGCGCTTTCTCATCTCACGATGTGTGGCAAGTTGTTTTCAGCCATCCCTCGGACTAGCGTCACTCCTACTCTATTGTCGGATTCCGTCCTATCGTGGTGAGTAGGGAAGCTCCTTTCGGACATCTGACTACAAAAGAGTCTCAAGGGTAGCAGTCATTTACTATTGCACTGCGCGATTCGGTCCTTCCCCATAGACACACGTGTCTTAGGTACTATAACCTCTGCTGACTTCTCACGGCAAGCTTTACTCCGTCAGGGCACATCGAATGGGTACGTCTTCGCCATGCGTCCGTGAGACCTCCTCGGATAAGGGCATTGTCTTTCCATCTTATGCCTACTTCATTTACACCGACCGTTCCGAATAGCTATCGGGCTTTGGTTTGTGTAGAAACCTTACCCACGGTCAAATGCCTTGTATGAAGTTTCTGTTCGTTAGACCAGATGTTTGCCGCCGGCTTCCTTCAGATTCCACCTCGCGATGGACACCCTTGCCTTGGGCTATGTGATTCCCGCTATTAGGGCTCACTCGGGACTTACACCCGTTAGACAATGCTCATGCCGAGCGTACTACAAAAAAACGCATCGGGTCGGGATGCGTTTTCTTGTATTATATTCATTTGTTCCACGTTCAAATTTTATCACCATCATACCCCCACTTCACATACGAAGCACCCCAGGTAAATCCGGCACCAAATGCTGTGAAAATTATATTGTCGCCTTTTTTCAATTGCTTTTCATAGTCCCATAAACAAAGCGGTAATGTCCCGGCACTGGTGTTACCATAGCGCTGAATATTAATCATCACTTTGCTTA